>JANQEG010000122.1 GCA_028278505.1 Rhodobiaceae bacterium | reverse complement strand
TTGCTCTGGCAGCAGGGCCGCGAATGGGTGGAGGCGGCGGGGGCGGAGATCGTCGACATCAGCCTGCCGCACACCAAGTACGCGCTGCCGACCTATTACATCGTCGCACCCGCCGAGGCGTCCTCGAACCTGGCCCGCTACGACGGGGTCCGCTACGGCCTGCGCCAGGACGGCGCTACGCTGGAGGCGCTCTACGAGGAGACCCGCGCGGCGGGCTTCGGGGACGAGGTCACGCGCCGCGTGCTGATCGGCACCTATGTGCTCTCCGCCGGCTATTACGACGCCTACTATTTGCGCGCCCAGAAGGTGCGCACGCTGATCAAACGCGATTTCGAGACGGTGTTCGACGCCGGCGTCGACGCCGTGCTGACGCCGACGACACCGACGGCGGCCTTCGGCATCGGCGAGAAGGCGGGCGGCGATCCGGTCGAGATGTATCTGAACGACATCTTCACGGTGACGGTGAACATGGCCGGCCTGCCCGGCATTTCGGTTCCCGCCGGCCGCGACGGCCAGGGCCTGCCGCTCGGCCTGCAGTTGATCGGCAAGCCGTTCGACGAGGAGACGCTTTTCCTCCTCGGCCAGGTGATCGAGGACGCCGCCGGCCGGTTTGCGCCGGAGCGGTGGTGGGCCTGAGTCCGGCGCGAGTCCAAGTCGCCGGCGGCGCTAACACGCGTGCATGAACAAATTGTTACCGCGATGCACAAAAAGTGTTCGCGCATGCGGTAGCCGCAAGGCTTCCATGCGGAAATTGCTCTTATCATGCGGCGGCCCGGTGCCTAGATTAGCCAACGTCTAGGACCCGCCGAGTCGATGTCTCAAAGGAAATGGCCGGCGGCAAGAAACGCTCGACGACAGCCGGAAAGGACTTTGAAATGTCGACAGCCATCCTCCCGGGCATCGGCTTCGAAGGATCGTCGAAGGAAAAGAGAAAGGGCTTCTTCGCCCGTATCCTCGACGCCATGATCGAGGCCCGTGCCCATCAGGCCAAGCTTTACGTCAACCACCACCTTCTGACGCTGAGCGACGAAGAGCTGAAAGCCGCCGGTTTCGACCGCGCGCAACTGGAAAGGGAAGGGGCCTCCCCCCACGCCCTTTAGAGCCCTGAAAGGCTTTAAATCCCGCACGTTTCGGTCATTGTCGGGCGCCGCCCGGCAATGCCGAACGCGGATCGCAGTTTTCAGCGGGAAAAGACCAGCGTCGACCATTCGCCGCGGCGATGGCGCGCCTTCAGCGCCAGGCCGCGATTGCGATAGGCCGCCGCGACGAACGCCTCCTGCGCCACGAGCAGGCCGGAAACCACAACGACGCCGCCAGGCTTGAGCCGCGCGGCGATCTCGCCGGCAAGCTCGGCGAGCGGCCGCGCCAATATGTTGGCGACGATCAAATCGTGGCGGCGCCCGCCGGCGAAACGGCGATGGGCAAGGCCCGCCGCCGTCACCGTGTCGATCAGCGTGCCGACGCCGTTGGCGGCCGCATTCGCCCGCGCGATCTCGACCGCGAGCGGATCGATGTCGCTTGCGAGCACCGCGACCTTGAGCGCCTTTGCCAGCGCGATCGCCAGCACGCCGGACCCGGTTCCAAGGTCGAGCGGCGCGGAAAATCTCCGCTTTTTCAAGAGATTGTCGATCGCGCTCAGGCAGCCTTTCGTGGTGCCGTGATGGCCGGTGCCGAATGCCCGGCCCGCCTCGATCTCGATCGCGATGGCGCCGGGCGGCACGTTTTCCCGGTCATGACTGCCGTGGACGAAAAACCGGCCGGCGCGGACCGGGTCGAGCCCTTTGAGGCTCTCCGCCACCCAGTCGCGGTCGGGCAAGTCCTCGATGCGGAAGGCGAGGGGGCGGCCGAGCGTCTCCTGGGCGATCGCGGCGAGCAGCTCCCAGTTCGGCGGCACCGCAAATGTCGCCTCGACCTGCCATCGGCCTTCGCTCGTTTCCACCGCCGCCGCCGGCGGACATCCGAGCGTCTCGTCGTCGCCAAGCGCGTCGGCGAGCAGGACGGCGTCGCGTTGGTCAAGGGTGGGCGAAAGGGCGCACCTTAGGGATGATAGCGACGACATCCAGCCTCAACTCAAATCTATCCACTGCAGTGTGTTCCTCATGAACAGCATAACGATTTTATCCCTAATCCCAGTGATCTATTGAACATAAAATATGTTTGATTGGGTTTCTATAAAAGTGTATTATATGAAGAGATGCAGAATATGCGAGAATTTTGGTTGTATGGTGGATTGCTAATCGTGCTTATCAACTCCATCGTTTAGACCTGGAATAACAACTGTATTCTCTTTTCGTTGGGAGGAAATTTAGAATGGAGGGACTTCAGGACTTTGCAAACGCTGCAGATTTTTTTGATTTTGACTCTGACTCGGATTTTACTTCATCCGAGCTATACAACAACAGGCAAAGATATTTATTGGTGACAGAAAGTTCTGAAGATGATGGTGGTCAACACTTATTCGAAATTGAAGAAGATGCTTTAATGCATGTTGCTAGCGATACGATAATAGATTTAGGTATAATATTTGGATTTTCTATAGAATTTATGGCAAGCAGAAAGAAAAATTCGCTATCGTGTTCAGTTTCATCCACTGAAGATCACCAGGCAGTTCACAGGATGGCAAAGGATTTGGTTGGCAGATATTCATCGAAGAAGGGCCCCGATGGTGGGAATTTGGCCTGTGTTTGGGCTGTGCGGCGCATAATCCAAAAGGCTCTTGGTAGAGTGGTGCACAAAAGCGATCTAACTACAACTTTCGAAAATGAACTCGATTCTTGTTTTCCAGATGATCTAAAATCTGAAGATGTACCACCGGGAGGAATTATAATTTCCCCCACCACCTGGAAAAAGGTCGGTGGAAAAGTTGTTAGGACTGGCACTGGACATGTGGGGATACTTGGGGAGGGTAAAGGAAATAGAAGATTAGTTTACTCAAATTCGTCATCTAGAGCGAACTGGGCGCAGAATTTTACTCTGGGTAGTTGGAATGCGCGTTACCGCGATAAGAAAGGTTTAAGAGTTTATTTTTATCCAGTACCATACTACAGTTTGTTAACAGGTTGACTCACTTCGGTCGGTCTCGGAGATAATAAATACTCCACAAAACTACTGCGATAACGCAAACCTTCTAGGTAAGGAAACAGCATTCAAAACTTATTGATGTAGTTGGTCGCGGTTTACTGAATCTATCCGGATAATTTCCCTAGTTAGTGCTATTGCGAGTCGGCAAAAATTCGAAAAACTGAAGCAGGGATTTAACCACCGACTTTTTACCCGTCGACGAGTCGATCATCGTTTGATGCATATTCTGTTCTGACACTAAATACTCCGCGGTTAAATGTTGTACCAGTAAATCCCATCGGGCGGGATTTCGAAATCTGCGGGATTTTCTTTCAATTGAAAAAAAGACCACCAGAACTCGATATATAAGCCTCAATGCCTTTCCACAAAACTCTCCAGCACCTTCTTCGACCCCGCCTTTTCGAAATCGATCGAGAGCTTGTTGCCATCAATCCGGGTGATCCGGCCGTAGCCGAATTTCACGTGGAAGACCCGCTCGCCGACGGCGTAGCGCGAGCCCTCCTCGACGACGCTCTTGGCGACCAGTTCGCCCTCGATCAGCTTTGCGCCGCGCCGCCCGCCCGCGCTGCGGCCGGCATAGGCCTTGGCGCGCTGCCAGCCGGGCGTCGTATAGGCGGAAGCGAACGTGTCCTGCTCGTCGAAGCGGCTGGCGCCATAAGCACCACCACCATAGCCGCCATAGCTCGTCGAGGCTTCGGCCACCTCGACATGGTCCTCGGGCAGTTCGTCGAGAAAGCGGGACGGCACGCTCGTCTGCCACAGGCCGTGAATGCGCCGGTTCGAAGCAAAGCGGATGCGCGCCCGCTGCTTCGCCCGCGTAATCCCGACATAGGCGAGCCGGCGCTCCTCCTCGAGCCCGGCGCGGCCGCCCTCGTCGAGCGCGCGCTGATGCGGAAACAGGCCCTCCTCCCAGCCGGGCAGGAAAACGGTGTCGAATTCGAGCCCCTTGGCCGAATGCAGCGTCATCAGATTGACCGCATCGACCGCGCCCTCCTGGTCGGTGTCCATGACGAGCGCGATGTGTTCGAGGAAGGCGGGCAGCGAATCATAATCCTCCATGGAGCGGATCAGCTCTTTCAGGTTTTCCAGCCGCCCCGGCGCGTCGGCCGTGCGGCTGCGCTGCCACATCTCGGTGTAGCCGGATTCCTCCAGGATGATCTCGGCCAGTTCCGTGTGCGGCAAATGCTCGATCTGGTCGCGCCAGCGGGCGAAGTTCATCACGACTTCGCGTAAGGATTGGCGCGCTTTCGGCGTAATCTCCTCGGTCTCGATCAGGTCGGCGGCCGCCTGCAAGAGCGGAATTGCTTGCGCGCGGGCGGTGCGGTGCAGGATCTGCAGGGTGACTTCGCCGAGGCCCCGTTTCGGCGTATTGACGATGCGCTCAAAGGCGAGATCGTCGGCGGGCTGCACGGTGGCGCGGAAATAGGCGAGCGCGTCGCGGATTTCCATGCGCTCGTAAAAGCGCGGGCCGCCGATGACCCGGTAATCGAGGCCGAGCGTGACAAAACGGTCTTCGAATTCGCGCATCTGGAACGAGGCGCGGACCAGGATCGCCATTTCGTTCAGGGCATGGCCCTGGCGCTGCAACTCCTCGATCTCCTCGCCGATGGCGCGCGCCTCTTCCTCCGAATCCCAGGCCGAGGCGACGCCGACCGGCTCGCCCGCCTCGCCCTCGGTATAGAGCGTCTTGCCGAGCCGGCCCTCATTGTGGGTGATCAGGTGCGAGGCGGTGGCCAGAATATGCCCAGTGGACCGGTAATTGTTCTCCAGCCGGATGACGATCGCGCCCGGAAAATCCCGCTCGAACCGCAAGATGTTGTCGACCTCGGCGCCGCGCCAGCCATAGATCGACTGGTCGTCGTCGCCGACGCAGCAGAGGTTCTTCGCGCCTTGCGCCAACAACCGCAGCCACAGATATTGCGCCACATTGGTGTCCTGGTACTCATCGACCAGCATGAAGCGGAAGCGCCGGTGATAGTCGGCGAGCACGTCCGGGTTATCCCGGAAGAGCCGGATGACCTCGACCAGCAGGTCGCCGAAATCGACCGCGTTCAGCGTCTTCAGCCGTTCCTGATAGGCGGCGTAGAGTTCGGCGGCGCGGCCATTGGCGAAGACGTGATCGTCGCCGCCCTTCACGTCGGCCGGCCCGAGGCCGCGATTCTTCCAGCCGTCGATCATGACGGCGAGCTGGCGCGCCGGCCAGCGCTTATCGTCGATGTTCTCGGCCTGGAGCAACTGTTTCAGGAGCCGGATCTGGTCGTCGGTATCGAGGATCGTGAAATCGGATTTGAGACCGACCAGTTCGGCGTGCCGGCGCAGGAATTTGACGCCGATGGAATGGAAGGTGCCGAGCCATTGCATGCCCTCGACCGCGTGGCCGACGAGCCCGCCGATGCGCTCCTTCATCTCCCGTGCCGCCTTGTTGGTGAAGGTGACGGCGAGGATTTCGTGCGGCCGCGCGGCGCCGGTGGCGAGGATGTGGGCGATCCTGGTCGTCAGCACCCGCGTCTTGCCGGTGCCGGCGCCGGCCAGCACCAGCACCGCGCCCTCAAGCGTCTCGACCGCGTGCCGCTGCTCGGCGTTGAGCGGGTCGAGATAGGGCGCCCGCTGCGCCTGAAGCGCGCGCGCAGCGATGCCGCCGGGCGCTGCGCGGGGCAGGGGGTTTTCGGCCGATTTCACACTCACTTCCGATTCGTTTGCCAATAAGACGGCAAGGATAGGATAGCGCGGACACGGTTGCGAGCCATATCCGGGCGCCGGTTCACACAGCTTTGAAGAGCGCGCGCCGGCCCTATATGGCAATTTCATCCTGGTATTGCGAACGGGCCGAGACGGCTGTCGGCCCGGAATTTTTGAGGGAGGAATAAGCTCATGTGTGATCTCGACGGTTGCGGCACCCACAACAAGATGCCGCCGATCGTAGTGTCGGAAACCGATCGGCGGGCGTTTTTGGTCGGCGCCGCGTCATTGCCGCTGGCGACGATTTTGTTCCACCCCGAGCTCGCCGCCGCCCAGGCCGCCAAGCTCGAACCGGTCAGCATCGAAGGCGAGATGGCGACCGCAAAAGGCTTCCTCGCCGTGCCGAAGATGACACCGGCGCCGGCCGTAATCCTGATCCACGAATGGTGGGGCCTCAACGACCAGATCAAGGCGGTGGCCCAGGAATATGCCGATAATGGCTATCTGGCGCTCGCCATCGACCTGCATGGCGGCAAGATCGCCGCGACGCCGGAGGAGGCACGGGCGCTGACCGGCGCCGTCGATCCGCTGATCGCCACCGACCAGCTGGTTGCCGCCATCACCTTCCTGCGCTCAGATTCCCGCGGCAACGGCAAGGTCGGCACCGTCGGCTGGTGCTTCGGCGGCGGCTGGTCGCTCAACGCCTCGATCGCCGCGCCGGTCGATGCCACCGTGATCTATTACGGCCGCGTCACCCGCATGGCCGAAGATCTGAAGAAGCTCTCCGGCCCGGTGCTCGGCCATTTCGGCACCGAGGACAAGTTCATCAACGCCGAGATGGTCGGCGGTTTCGAGGAAGAGATGAAAAAGGCCGGCAAGACCGACACGCTGACGGTGCATTGGTATGAGGCCAACCACGCCTTCGCCAACCCCACCGGCGCCCGCTACGACGCCGAGGACGCGGCCACCGCCTGGGAACGGACGATGGCGTTTTTCGGCGAGCATTTGGGGGGGTAGGGTGTAGTAATCGCGCGACTGCGGGCTTTCCCTCTCCCTTTGAGGGAGAGGGCAACGAAGACCCGGTGGAGCGAAGCTGAACCGCGGTCGAAGTCGGGTGAGGGTGAGACGAAAGAGCAGCGATTTCAGAGCGTTGCGTTTTATTTACTCCCCCTCATTTGAGCCCTCTCCCCCGCGGGGAGAGGGCTCTGGAGCGCCGAGGCAGCAGAAATAGCGCGCGTTAGCCGGCGGGCGTGACGCACCATTCGATCCGCTGTTCTCTCAACCGCCAAGCGGTGCAATACGCTTGCGCGCAGCATCCTAAGGTTGGCTACTTATAATTAGTCTAGTTTTCTGAGGTTCAATTCGCTAGTTTCTTATTCTTGTGAGAAAACGGCAAACCTGGATCCCCATTCAGGTTTATTTGTGAGGCCTTCCAGTGATTGCCAAAGAGCAAACCGATATTGACATCTATTTTCGCTACTCGCGCCTCGATGACCAACCTGTCCTGTAGGGTGCACCAAACGAATGGGTGTCAGAATTCGCGAAAACACTCAAGATGTCTGTATCGGAACACTTTGGTCGGGAGGTCTCCGTCTTAATAGATGACGAGCTTCAAGCAAACCGTGCCAACAATGAGCAGATACGAAATTCCATTCGGCGGACAAAGGTATTTGTTCCGATATTAGTCCAGCATACATAAATTCAGAATTCGCTTTTCTAGAGCTTGAAGAATTTGTTAAATTTAATACCGAGAGCATTGTACCCGAGCCAATGCGAATCGTCCCCGTACTCATCGGGTCGATACCGTATGGCAAAACTCCACGTGTACCAAAAGAAATACTGTATCATGACTTCAGAAATCTCGATCCTCGGGGCTCAGGATGAAGCGAATATTTCGAAGGAGTTGCTGAACTTGGAAAAGCTATAGCGAAGAGGTTAAGCGCATTGGAAGACGCACAATCGTCAAACGTTGATAGTAAGCAACGATCATCAAATCAGCGCCAGGGTGAGGCCGAACATCCGTCGGAAAAACCAACGATTTGGCTTTGCCAATACCGGCGCTCGGAGATGAAAACTCTTGAACAACGCATGGCTCCAGGTCTCGAAGAGCGTTGGCGTATCCACCCCTACTCGCCTATCGAGATCGAAGAGAATGTGACGACTGGCGATGTCGTCGCGTTCTGGCGCACGGTCGATAAAGTGAAGCACCAAGGTAAGCCGAAAAGCCGCGGCGGTATAGTGGGTTGGGGTAAAATCCAGATAAAACCAAACGATTTCGTGGATGAACAAATTAGCATCCAGCTAAGCCACGCTTTCCCAGACAACCCCATCCCAAGAGATCATATTCTGAGATTGCTTGGACGTGAGGGATCAAATTGGCCTGGCGAACGCTCGCTCAAACTGCTCAACCGAGACGAGGCAGCGGTCTTCCAACAGTTCATGCTCACGGACGATGGCCAACCGATAGTTCAAGAATTCCATGAAACCCAGCTAGCGTCCGACCGAGCCGAAACAACGCGCGACCTTTTAGGCCGTGCACCGCTTGCTTTCACTATAGCGCATCACATCAATCGCATCTGGACGGAACAGACTAAGCCCGCACAAAAAGGTGAGCATGATCGCGCGCCCGATGAAGCTGCTTTTATTATGCATATCGACGCACCATGGGGCGGTGGGAAGACCACGTTCGCGAATTTTGTTTCCCGCATTCTGCACCCGCAAGGATACGACCTCGATCCTACCAAGTTGGGTGAAGATGACTATTCGCTGTTTGCTGATTTAAGATTGGACGATGGAGACTATTGGCCAAAATCGTATGCTCGGAGAAAGTGGATCACCATTACCTTCAACGCTTGGCAAAACCAGCACGTCTCTCCGCCTTGGTGGAATTTCTATGAAACGATCAGGAAACAGTGTGTAGCTGCTCTACCATTCGATGAGCGTTGGAGAAATAGAATCTCCGAATGGATTTGGCGCTTCTGGTCACCCGCAACACGAAGGGCGATTCTCACAACAATTTTGCTAGGAATTACTGCGTTCTTTGTCTACAAGTCAGAGTTTTTCGATTGGATTCAGGAAGCTAAAGTATTTGATGTGCAACTATCAACGATAATAACGGCGATTGCCTCCGGCAGTGTTGGCGTATTTCTCTTCGGCTCGATCAGGTCGGGTTTGTCTACATTGATCCAAAGCGTTTCGGACTCCATTGATGCTCAGAAACTTGGTGAGGCCGATCCGCTCGAACGATTCCGGCGGCATTTTGCCAACGCAATACGGCAATATGGGCGGCCTATCCTGGTCATCGTCGACGACCTAGACCGATGCGATCCCAAATATGTGGTTGAGCTGGTGCGAGGTATGTTGACGATATTTCGCTCGCCGCGGGTCGTGTTCGTCCTCTTGGGCGACAAAAGCTGGATCGAAACATCCTTCGCTAAGGTCTATAAGGAAATGGCGGACGCGTATAAGGACGATAAATCCACTTTCGGCGGACGTTTCGCTGAAAAGGCCATTCAGCTTTCCTTCATCTTGCCAGAACCTCAAGCTGCCGACCGCGATGCTTACATCGATTATCTTTTAGTTGGCCAGGATCCCGCGCAAAAGGAGAGCGTTACGTCAGAAGGTGTGCTTCCGATCTCGGATGTGAAGGTGTTCGAGGAAGAGACAAAGGCCCGCTTTCGCGATGCGATAAGCTCACGGGAACGCAAGGCTGTTTTAGAGGAAACGCGCAGGATCGCCGGGTCGCAGTTTGCTTCGTCGCCCAGTGCGCTGCGCACCACTACTCAGATAATCAACCGCGAGGCAGCCATGCGCGCGGCTAGTTCGGAGCGAACGGAGACGGAAATCCGTCATGGAATTTCTGCTCTAAAGGCTGAGCTGCCTGACAATCCACGCCGTATCAAACGGATCATCAATATGATTGCCACATATCAGGCAAGTGCGCAGTCGGTTCTTGGAGTGGACCCCGGCACTGATCGGTGGCGGCAGCTAGTATTGTGGATAGTTCTTATGTCTGAACATCCCGAAGGCTGGCGAATCTTGAGTGCGCGACCGCATCTCGCAGATAAGGTGATTAGTGGCGAAAAACAAAACGAAGAACGACAGCCTTCAACCAGCACGCAGGAAAATCCAGAACCGAAATTGCTAGCGACATTAAGTCAAATAAACATTGCTCATCTGATCAAAGGTGAGGCATTCGAGAAAGAAAATGTTCAGCTCGACACCGAAGCCGTGAGGTGGTTGCGCCGCCTCACTCCGCTCGCCTGAAAACAGGAAACGTCAAAAACAATGAGTACGTGTTGTAACTTTGTGCTGGTTGATCAATATCTATCACTACCATAGTTGCATGGGCATATGGCCGCTCCTGATCAAACCCGGAAATCACGCCAGCACAGCGAATTGGCTGCATTCGGATGCAAGCCTGCCGTATGCCTTTTACCGCTGAACTGGTTGCTATGGCACCCTACGGTTGGCTGCGGCTAGCTCAAATCATAGCGATGCCTGCCCATCCCTTCGGACACGACCCCGCCACCGACAGACCATAGAAACAGAGCCAGCGAAGCACTACGTCTAAGACATATTGTGCGGCGCGATACGACAATGCGCCATTGTTCTCCCGCCGGGCAAAACAGAAACGGATTATGGTGATGAACGTGGCCGGGCCTCGCCAAGACGACACCGGAGCGGTTTGGCATGCCGAGACCGGCGCGGCCGCCCTGCAACGGCTCGGCAGCCGCATCGAGGGTCTGGGCGCCGAGGAGGCGGCCGCGCGTCTTGCCCGTTACGGCCCCAACCGGCTCAGGCCGCCGCAGCGGCGCGGCCCGCTCACCCGTTTTCTGCTGCAGTTTCACAACGTGCTCATCTATGTGCTGCTCGCCGCCGGGGTCGTCACCGCACTGCTCGGCCATTGGATCGATACGGCGGTGATTTTCGGCGTCGTCGTCATCAATGCGCTCATCGGTTTCGTGCAGGAAGGTAAGGCGGAGCGGGCACTCGAGGCGATCCGCAACATGCTGTCGCTCAATGCGACGGTGACGCGCGACGGCCGCCGGTTCGGCGTTCCGGCCGAGACGCTGGTGCCCGGCGACATTGTGTTCCTGCAGTCCGGCGACCGGGTGCCGGCCGATCTGCGCCTGATCGGCGTGAAGAATCTGCAGACCCAGGAGGCGCCGCTGACCGGCGAATCCCTCGCCGTTGAGAAAGCGATCGATCCGGTCGGGCAAAACACCGACCTCGGCGACCGCACATCGATGGCCTATTCGGGCACGCTGGTGACCCGCGGACAGGCAACCGGCGTCGTCGTCGCCACCGGCGGTGCCACCGAGATCGGCCGCATCAGCTCGATGCTGGCGGAAGTCCATACGCTGACGACACCGCTGATCGAGCAGCTCGCCACATTCGGCCGCATATTGACGGCCGCCATCATCGTCATCGCCGCGGCCACCTTCGTGTTCGGGGTGATGGTCCAGGGCTATTCCACCGACGACATGTTCCTCGCCGCCGTCGGCCTTGCCGTGGCCGCCATTCCGGAAGGCCTGCCGGCGATCCTGACGATCACGCTGGCGATCGGCGTGCAGCGCATGGCGCGGCGCAACGCCATCATCCGACGCCTGCCGGCGGTCGAGACCCTGGGTTCGGTCAGCGTGATCTGCTCGGATAAGACCGGAACGCTGACCCGCAACGAAATGACGGTGCAGTCGATCGCGACCAGCCGGCATCTGTTCGACATCACCGGCGCCGGCTATCAGCCCATCGGCGATTTTCTTCTCGGCGATGCCGAGATCGATGTCGCGCACCGGCCGCTGCTTTCCGAAATGGCGCGCGGCGCGTGCCTGTGCAGCGACGCCACGGTCCGGCGCGAGGGCGACGCGTGGATCGTCGACGGCGATCCGACCGAGGGGGCGCTCGTCGTTGCCGCGATGAAGGCCGGGCTCGATCCGGAGTTCGAGCACAAGGCCTGCCCGCGTATCGATGTCATCCCGTTTGAATCCGAGCACCGGTTCATGGCGACGCTGCATCACGATCACGCCGGGCATCGCGCCGTCTACGCCAAGGGCGCGCCGGAACGCATTCTCGACATGTGCGCGCGGCAGCGCGGCTCTTCCGGTGACGAGCCTCTCGACCTCGACTATTGGCATGGCCGCATGCAGGCGATCGCCGGCCGCGGCCAGCGGGTCCTGGCGCTCGCCGCGCGCCCGATTCCGGACGGCACGGTCGACCTGCAATTCAGCGATGTCGAGCGCGGCATGACGCTGATCGGCCTTTTCGGTCTCGCCGACCCGCCGCGCGAGGAGGCGATCGAAGCGGTTTCGCAATGTCGCTCGGCCGGGATTCAGGTGAAGATGATCACCGGCGATCATGCCGAAACCGCGCGCGCCATCGCCGGCGAACTCGGTCTCGATGACGGCCGCCGGGTGCTGACCGGCCGTGAGCTGGATGCGCTTGATGACGGGCACCTGTCGGGGCTTGCGGCGCAGTCGATGGTGTTTGCCCGGACCAGTCCTCAGCACAAGCTGCGGCTGGTGGAATCGCTGCAGGCCGCGGGCCATGTGGTGGCGATGACCGGCGACGGCGTCAATGACGCGCCGGCGCTGAAGCGCGCCGATGTCGGCGTGGCGATGGGCGTCAAGGGCACCGAGGCGGCCAAGGAGGCCGCCGAGATGGTGCTTGCCGACGACAATTTCGCCTCGATCGCCAATGCGGTCGAAGAGGGACGCACGGTCTACGACAACATCAAGAAGGCGATTGTCTTCATCCTGCCGACCAATGGCGGCGAGGCCTTCACCATCATCACCGCGATCGCGCTCGGCCGGCTGCTGCCGATCACCGCGGCGCAGATCCTCTGGATCAACATGATCACCGCGGTAACGCTGGCGCTTTCGCTTGCCTTCGAGCCGGCCGAGCGCAACGTCATGCGGCGCGTCCCGCGCCGGCGCGACGAACCCATCCTCTCCGGTTTCCTGATCTGGCGGATCCTGTTCGTTTCCGCCATTCTGGTGGCCGGCACGTTCGGCATGTATCTGTGGCAGCGCGAACTGGGCGGCTCGGTCGAACTGGCCCGCACGGCGGCGGTAAATACGCTGGTGATGTTCGAGGTGTTCTACCTCTTCAGCGCGCGCTTCCTCTACGCCTCATCGTTCTCCGTCAACGGCCTTTTCGGCAGCCGGCCGGCGCTGATCGCGGTCGCGCTGGTCGTGGTCTTCCAGATCTTGTTCACCTATGCGCCGCCGTTCCAGTACCTGTTCAGGACCGAGGCCCTCGATCTAATGAGCTGGCTCGTCATCGTCGCCGTGGGGTCGAGCGTGTTCTTTCTGGTCGAGGCCGAGAAATTCGTGCTTCACCGCCTCACCGATGCTCCTCGACGCTGGTCGCAATGAGCGCCGAGTTGAAATAGGCGAGCGCGTTGACGTGCTCGGCCCAGCCGATCGGTGCGCCCGCCTTCTTCGGATCGACGACGATGATCCGGCGCAGGCCTTCCGCATCGAAGGTGCGCAGCGCCTTTTCCAGCGTATCCTCGGCGCTGAGCTTGACCATGGTTTCCAGCGCCTCGGCGTCGGGCGGTGCGTCGTCGGGCCCGAAAGCGGTGACGAAATTGCGGACATGGACCGTGCGCACCAGATGCCGGTGCAGCCCGTCCTGGATGACGACGCCGCGCATCTCAAGCTGCCAGTGGAAATAGGAGCGGCCGTGGATCGCCTGGGTGATGCCGTAGGCGAGCGAGACCGAGAGCAGCAGCGCCACGGCGAGCGTGTAGCCGCCGGTCAGCTCGAACACCATGACGGCGGTCGATATCGGCGCGCCGAGCACGGCGGCGGCGACCGCCCCCATGCCGAGGATCGCGTAAAGCCCGTGGCTAGAGGCCATGTCGGGGAAGACGGCGGCGGCGATGATGCCGAAAGCGCCGCCGGTCATCGCCCCCAGATAGAGCGACGGCGCAACGACGCCGCCGCCGAAGCGCGAGGCGAGCGTGATCGCCGTTGCCGCCGTCTTGGCGCAGATCAGCGTGATCAGCAGGATCAGCGGCAGTTCCTGGTGCAGCGCCTGGTCGGTTGCCTGATAGCCGACGCCGAGCACCTGCGGAAAGGCGACGCCGATCGCGCCGACAATGGCGCCGCCGACCACCGGCCGCATCCACAGTTTCATCGGCACGTTGCGGGCGACCCAGTCGGTGCCGATCAGGGCGAACTGGAAGAGGATCGCCACCAGCGCGCAGACAATGCCGAGCAGGGCGAAAGCGGGGAATTCCCAATAGGAGGTGATCTGGTAGGGCGGCACGATGAAGGCGGCATCGTCGCCGAACCACAGCCGCGAGATGACCGCACCGGAGACCGAGGCGATGGTGATCGGCGTCAGCGCCGAAAGCGCGTAGTGGCGCAGGATCACCTCATGGGCAAACAGGATGCCGGCGATCGGCGTGTTGAACGAGGCCGAAATCGCCCCGGCGACGCCGCAGGCGATCAGCGTGCGCCGCGCCGAGGCCGGCAGCGAAAAGACGCTGCAGATGGCGTTCGAGACGGTGGCACCGAGATGGACGACCGGCCCCTCGCGCCCGGCGCTGGCGCCCGAGCCGAGCGACACCATCGACACGAAGGCGCTGCCCATGCCGGCGCGAAAACCCAGCCCGGGTCCGGCGCCGAGCCGCGCCTCGATGACGTCGGCAATGCCGTTTGCCCGGCGGCCCGGCTGCAGATAGGTAAGGAAGAGGCCGACGATGAGACCGCCGGCGACCGGTCCGGCGATGATGATCCAGGCCGGCAGCGCTGCGGCGGCGCTCGCGACCCGCTCCGACATCGTGCCGATCCACGGCCATTGCACGGCGCCGATGCCCATGCGGAAGAGGATCGCCGCCGTTGCCGTCGCCACCCCCGCGGCGAGCGCGAGCACCCAGAGCAGCGGCTGTTTCGTCGAGCGGAACTGCTGGATGTTGGGCGCGATCCAATGCCGGGCGAGGGTGAACAGCGAGGTCGGCGAATACGGCATCGGAACGGTTTACAATTCGGATTGGAGGATTCTGATCCTACACGATTTGTCGATTCTGCAATGGGTCTTGGTACTTAAGCGGGCGAGCGGTGTCGATGCCGGAAACCATAGCGGTTTATTGACGAATCCCGAAGTGCAGCTTATATTTCAATGAAATGGACAGGGCATTCCCAGTCGGCGTCGTGGCCTCGGTTTTCCGGGGCCTTTCGCTTTTCAGGGGAATTCTTTGAAACCATATCCTCGGGAGTTCCCGGCGCTGTTCCGCCGTAACGTGTTCTTGATGATTTCAAACGCGTCGTTGGTCTGATGGGCCACTGCTATCCGGTTAAGCGGTTTTTGCGGTTCATCAGATCTTTTCCGTCGTCATTGCCCGCTTTATGCGGGCAATCCAATGGCCTGTCTGCATCCAGAAGCACTGAATTTCTTTACGAATGCGTTGACAAGTCGACAAGCCAATGGACCACCCGGATAAACCGGGTGGTGACAACGGAGGGGTTAGGCGGTGACGTTGGGACGGGGAGGGAAGTCCGTTTCCGGCAACACCTCCGGTCGGGGAAGCGACATTATCACAATCGCCTACGGCATCGCATTAATCCGGACCGATTCTCCATTCCCACCAGCCGAATCCACTCAATCCCCCCGGATCGGCGCCGGAATTCCCATCACCCGGCCGACCCGCGCATCGACCGGCAGGCCGGCATGGGCGCGCTGCATCGCTGCCAGATTGGCGAGGATGTCGGGCGGGAACGGCGCCGTCTTCTTCGTCGCCATGTCGACGTGCAGGAAAAGCTGTTCGCAGGCCGCCGCACGGAAGCCGTCCTCGGCGTGAAAAAGTTCCTGATAGACGTGGATGCGCTTGGCGTCATAGGCGAGCAGTTGCAGCGTCGCGACCACCGGATCGGCGTGCTGCAATTCGCGGATGTAGTGGATATGGGCCTCGACGGTGAAGAACGAGGCGTTGCGGGCCGCGACATAGTCGGGACCGAGGCCGAGCGGATGGAACGACTGATCGATCGTCCGGTCGAACAGCACCATATAATAGGCGACGTTCATGTGGCCGTTATAGTCGATCCAGTCGTCCTCGACCTGCATCTCAGATGAACGGAAGGGGGCGGGGAATCGCGCGGCGGCGGTATCGGGCATGGAGGACGTCCTTGAGATTGGCGGCATCACCGGGGCGTGCCCCGGCTTTGCCGACTGTGGCAGAACGTGTTGGTTTCCGTCCAGTTTCGATTATACGATAGGCCAAAAGCGGGCCCGACGATCCGCGGAAAGGGGAGTGAAGCGATGGCGATGTCTACGGCCGGGCAGACGGCGAACGCGCGCGGCGCGGCGGTCGCCACCGTCATCGACATCCTGCGCCAGCGATTCGGCGAGCGGCTTCAGACCTCGGCGGCGCTCTGCGCCCAGCACGGCCACACCACCACCTGGATGAAGACCGAGGCGCCGGATGCGGTCGTCTTTCCCGAATCGACCGAGGAGGTCGCCGAGATCGTCCGCATCTGCGCCGACCATCTCGTCCCCGTCATCGCGTTCGGCACCGGCACCTCGCTCGAGGGCCACGTCAATGCGCCCCATGGCGGCATCTCGGTCGACATGAGCCGGATGGACCGGATCATCGCCGTCCACGCCGAAGACCTCGATGTGGTGATCGAGGCCGGCGTCACCCGCAAGGCGCTGAACGATTACCTGCGCGACACCGGGCTCTTCTTCCCGATCGATCCGGGCGCCGATGCGAGCCTCGGCGGCATGGCCTCGACCCGCGCCTCGGGCACCAATGCGGTGCGCTACGGCACCATGAAGGACACCGTGCTCGGCGTGACCGCGGTGATGCCGAACGGCGAGATCGTGCGCACCGCGCGGCGGGCGAAGAAATCGGCGGCCGGCTACGACCTGACCCGGCTGATGGTCGGCGCCGAGGGCACGCTCGGCATCATCACCGAACTGACCCTGCGCCTTGCCGGCATTCCCGAGGCGATCGCCGGCGGCGTCTGTCCGTTCCCGGACATCGAATCGGCCTGCAATGCGGTCATCATGACCATTCAGTCCGGCATTCCGGTCGCCCGCATCGAACTGCTCGACGAACTGACGGTGAAGGCCTGCAATGCCTATTCGAAGCTCGACCTCAATGTCGCGCCGACGCTTTTTGTCGAATTCCACGGCAGCGAGCCGGGCGTCGCCGAACAGTCGGAGCGCTTTGGGGAGATCGCCGCGGAGTTCGGCGGCGGCCCGTTCGACTGGGCGACCAGGGCCGAAGACCGCAGCCGCCTGTGGCAGGCGCGGCACGACGCCTATTACGCATCGCTGGCGCTCAGGCCCGGCGCCAAGGGCTTTTCGACCGATGTCTGCGTGCCGATCTCCCGCCTCGCCGAATGCGTCGCGGAGACCGCGGCCGACATCGAAGAGCACGGCCTGCTTGCGCCGATCGTCGGCCATGTCGGCGACGGCAATTTCCACACCGTCGTCCTGGTCGACATGGAGAACGAGAACGAGGTCGCCGAGGCCGAGGCCTATGTCAGCCGGCTCGCGCTCCGCGCAATCGCGATGGATGGCACCTGCACCGGCGAGCACGGCATCGGCCAGGGCAAGATGAAATACCTTGCCGCCGAACTCGGCACCGGCGTCGATGTCATGAAGGCGATCAAGCGCGCGATCGATCCCGACAACATCATGAATCCGGGCAAGATCTTTACCGTTTGATCGTACCGTCATTGTCGCTATGAAGGCGGTCGGGGGGCCGATGCGGCAATCGCGGGCGGCCGGGCCGGGGGCCTGGAGGGAAATCGGGAGGACGTCCTGAATCATCTCTACATCGGCATCGGCGGGGCTATCATCCTGGCGCTCCTGATCGCGCTGATCGGGCCGGTATTCGTCGACTGGACCTCCTACAAGGCGAATTTCGAGACCGAGGCGAGCCGCATCCTCGGCCGGCCGGTGCGCGTCGCCGGCACCGCCGATGCGTCGCTGCTGCCGGCCCCGTCCCTGACCTTCACCAATGTCGAGGTCGGCGGCGCCGACGGCGCGCCGATGATGGAGATCGAGAGATTTTCGCTCGATGTCGAACTGACCCCGCTGATGAAGGGCGAGATCAAGGTCCTGCAGATGACGCTCGACCAGCCCGCGCTGCGGGTCGCGGTCGACGAAGACGGGCGGCTCGACTGGCTGTCGCTGCGCCAGGCCTCAAGCGAACTCGATCCGGAAAAGATATCGTTCGAGAACATAGACATCCGCAACGGCTCGGTCTCGGTCAGCGATAAGCGCAGCGGCCGCGACTGGGTCGCGAGCGACGTCAACGTGGCGCTGAGCGCCCGCTCGCTGATGGGGCCTTACCGCCTCGACGGCGGCTTCCTGCTCGACGATGTCCGCTACACCGTCCAGGCGGCGACCGGCCGCAGCAATGCCGACGGCACGATCCGCACCAAGATCGTCATCAGCGCCGCCGACCGGCCCTATGCGGTCGCCGCCGACGGCGTGCTCGCGACCGACGACGACCGGCCGTCCTATAAGGGTCAGGTCAAGGTGTCGGAGGTGTCCGGCGGGCCGGTGGTGCTGGTCCCCGCCGGCGACGGGCCCGGCACATCGGCGGATGACGCGGCCGGGCAGTGGCTGTTCGAAGCCGATTTCGAGCTCGATGCCGAGCGGCTGCTGTTGTCGACGCTCGCGCTTCGCCACGGCCTTGAGGCGGAAACAATCGTGCTGTCGGGCGCCGGCACGCTAGCTTTCGGACCGAATTCCCGTTTCGACGCCGTGCTCTCGGCGCGCCAGATCGATATCGACAGCATGGTCGGCGGCGGCCCCGACGCGCCGGCCGACATCGAGGCGGCGCTCGGCGCCGCCGTCGATTTTCTCGGGCAATTGCCGGACCCGGACATTCCCGGCATCGTCGGCGTCGACGTGCCGGGCATCGTGCTCGGCGGCGGCATCATCCAGGACGTGCGCTTCGATGCGACCACCATCGCCGGCGGTGGCTGGAAGATCGAGATGCTGGAAGCGACGCTGCCCGGTTCGACCCGGCTCGGTGCCGACGGACGGCTTGTCGTCGGTGCCGCGCCTGCTTTCGAGGGCCAGATCCGTGTCGACGCTGCCCAGCCGGCAGTGTTCTTCAACTGGTGGCGGCGCAGCGAGGGCGCGGCCGGCGGCATCGGCCGGATCGATCCCATCACCCTTTCCGGCAAGCTGGCGCTGAAGCGCAACACGGCGATCCTGTCGGGCCTGAAGGCGACGATCGGCGAGGCCGACATGTCCGGCTATCTCGGCTGGCTGGTGACCGATGCCGGCCGGCGCGGCTTCACCACCGAGATCGAGGCCGGCCGCATCGGCCTCGGCCTGTTGCGGGTGCTGGCCGAGATCATCGCGCCGCGCACGGTGCCCGACGCGGTGATCGCCGACGATATCACCGTCGACCTCGCCGCCGACACGCTTGTCGCCGAAGGCGTCGAATTGAAGGGGTTCGACGCCAACCTCGCCTATGAGGCCGGCACGCTGGTGATCGACAGGCTCGAGATCGGCGATGCCGGCGGCGCCCGCGTCTCCGCCAAGGGCCGCATTTCCGAACTGGCGACGGCGCCGGACGGCGCCATGACCGTCGATCTCGATGCACCGAAGGTCGACGGCCTGTTGCGGGTGGTCGCCGATCTCGTGCCGGAATCGGCGCTCGTCGACGCGCTCCGGCAACGCGGCGATCTGCTCGCCCCGGCTCGCCTCAACGGCGAATTCACCGCCGAGCGCCGGTCCGAGCGCTCCGACATCGTCCTTCGCCTGGTGGGCGAACTCGGCGGCACGGAAATCTCCACCGATGTCGAGTTCGGCGGCCGCCTCGACGAGTTGCTGCGCGGCGATCTGAAGCTCGACGTCCATCTCGTCTCGCCGCGGGCGGCGCACGCGCTCGCCCAGTTCGGCGTCGTCGGCCTCCCCGTCGACCTCGGGCCGGGCGGGGCGCGGATTTCGGCCGCGGGCGTTGCCGCAGACGGGCTGGAGGCGTCGGCGACCACGCAGATCGGCGCCACCGCGGTGACCGCCGAAGGCACCGTAACGGTGCCGGCCCTCGATGCGCCGGCGGCCGAACTGGCGATAAAGGCGGAGAGCGATGATCTGGTGCCGCTCGTCCTCTTTGCCGGGCTGAGCGTGCCCGGTCTCGGCGAGGCGTTGCCCGGGCACATCGCGGCCGATGCCGAGATCGGCGTCGAGCGGGCAGCGCTTGACGGCGTTTCGGGGGAGGTCGGCGGTGTCGCCTTCAACGGCAATCTGGCCGCGCAGGTCACCGACGGCCTCTGGCAGGCCACCGGCGAATTCGACACCGAAGCGGTTGATTTCCTTTGGCTCGCCGGCCTTGAACTCGGCGCCGTGCCGGTTGACCGAGACACTGGAGGCTGGTCGACGACCGCCTTCTTGGCCCACCCCTTCGGCACTATGCGTGCCGTCGTTAAGACGTCGGCAAAGCGGCTGCATCTGTTCGACGGGGTGGCGATCGCCGAGCCGTCTTTCGATATCCGCCTCGGCCCCGATGTGGCGGCGATCGAAAACCTCACCGGTCGCCTCGGCGGTGGTGAGTTTTCCGGCGGTATCGCGCTGACCCGGCGCCAGGGCGAGGTCGTTGTTTCCGGCGATGCGGCGGCGAACGGGGCCAATCTCGCCGAGTTCGTGTGGCACCGCAACGGCCGTCCGGTTGCCGATGGTTTGTTGACGTTCAACGTCAAGTTCGACGGCGTCGGCCGCTCCGGATCGGGGATTCTGGCCGGGCTTGCCGGCGGCGGCTCGTTCGCCATCGACGAGGCGCGCGTCCGGGGCGTCAATCCGCGCGCCTTCGCCTCGATCATCAACGCCGCCGATGCCGGACTTGAACTCGAAGCCGATCGGGTTCGCGACGTCTTCGCCGGCCATCTCGACGCCGGCACCCTCGATGTCGAGCGGGCCGAAGGCGAAGTGTCGATCGCCGGCGGTGTCGTCAGGGCGCGCAACATCTCCACTAAGGTGATGAGCGCAACGACGCTCGGCGGTGCCTCGATCGATCTCAACACGCTGACGCTGGAGAGCGATTGGACGCTTGCCGTCGATCCCGGCGAGGCCGAGCGCGTCAGCGGGGCGACGCCGCAGGTTGGTCTCACCTTTCGCGGCCCGCTCGCCGCGCCTGTGCGGCGCATCGACGTTGCGCCGCTGACCGGCTATCTGACCGTCCGCGCCTTCGAACAGGAGGTGCGGCGGATAGAAGCGCTGCAGGCCGACATTCAGGAAAAACAGCGTCTTGTGCGGGAGTTGCGGCGCTTCCGCCAGGAGGCGGCCCGGCGCGAGCGCGAAGCCGTGGAAGAGGCGAAGCGCCAGGCCGAGGAGGAGGTCCGGCTGAAGGCCGAGGCGGAAGCGCGACGCAAGGCCGAGGCGGAAGCGCGGCGAAAAGCCGAGGAGGAGACGCGGCGAAAAGCCGAGGAAGAGGCGCGACGGAGGGCCGAAGAGGAGGCGGCGCGGCTGCGGGCCGAGGAGGCCGCGCGCGCGCCCGAGCCGGCAAGCCGCAACGGCCGGGAACCGAGCGTCATCCAGCCGCTGCCGCCGGCCATCAACATCACTCCGCCGCCGGGCTTCGAAGACCCGCCCGAACCGCGCGCCACCGGCGATCCGCTGTCGCTGGTGCCGCCGCGCGATGTCGGGCGGTAGCGACTACGACACGCGATCGCGGAAGTGGCCGAGCACGAAGACCCGGATCGCCGAGGCCAGGTTTTCGGCCCCGCGTCCGGCATCGATCTCGGTGACGAGCGCGGCGCGCGACAGGCCGCGGGCGCCGGCGATCTCGTCGAGCGCCTGCCAGAACGGCGCTTCGAGCGCCACGGAAGTGCGGTGTCCCTTGATCGTCAACGACCGTTTAGAAAGCTCAGTCACGCTCGTCATCGCCGCGCCGGTGGCCGTCGAGATCGTGCGCCGCCTTGTCGAGACGCGCCTGCTCGCGCGTCCTGTCCGCTTTCGTCCGGCCGGATTTTGCGCGGTTTTCCGCGGCCCGCGCCGCCTTGTCGGCGCGGCGCTTACGCTTGCGGGCCTGCCGCAGATTGATGATGTCGGCTGCCATCGCCTGGTCCTCGCCCGGCGGTCGGTCGCCGCTGCGGCCGCTCCGCCGGCGGTGAGGCTAACGCATTTTTCCGCCGATGTCCGGCCTGCCGATCAGTCGAGAAAGGCGCGCAATTCCCGCTCGTTGAGCACCTCCGCCAGTTCATCGGACATGAAACCGGCCAGCGCGTTGACATCGCCGCTCGGGGCCTCGTCGTCCATTTGCCGGGAGAACAGCCGCCGCAGCCCGTATTTGGCGCCGAGCCAGAGCCGCCGCTTTTCGACCCGCTGCATGATCTCCCAGATCGCTTCGCGCTTTTCGGCGGGAAAGTCGACGCCGAGCCGATAGTCTATCGATATGTCGAGTTCCTGCCGGCGGATCGCCGCATCTTCCGCCTTTGTCGGCATCGCCGGCGCGCCCTCGTAGAGGGCGACGACGCGCCGGTCATATTCTTCGCCGCTGAGGCGCCGCCCATAGCCGAGATCGTCTGCCATGACCGCCACTATTCGGCGCGGCTCAGCGCCTGTCAAACGGCTGCGTTCCCTCGTAGTCCCGATAGGCGATCATCGGGTCGCCGAGAATGACGCGGTCGTCGACATCGAGATCGAGAAGCGCCCGATAGGTCTCCGCGTCCAGCGCATTGGCGATCTCGTCCTGGAAGGCGATTTCGATCCCGTTGCTGTGGTCGAGGAACTGGCCGGTGCCGATCTCACCCTGTTCGAACAGGGTCTCGTTTTCGGTGCGCCGCCGCTCCACCGTCGAGCGGATTTCCATGAGATTGTCGCGCGCCTTGATCTCCCCGAGATTGTAGTCGACCATCATGCCGAACATCGTCAACTGGATATCGGCGGTCTCCTCCGGTGCGATCCCTCTCGCCGGCGTTTCGATCTGATCGTAGACCTCCTGAACCGCTGCCAGATACCCCCGGTAGCGCTCGTTCTCGTCGTCCGGGGCGGCGCTGATCAGCAGCCGTTCGTGGGGTGTGGTCCCGATCCCCGGGTCGGTGCATTCGGGCAGATCGCCGCTGACGCCGGCATGGCGATTGAACGGTGCCCGGCAGAATCCCAACAGGCCGCGCGGGCGGCCGTAGACGCCGAACAGCGCCTCCGAAAGACCATAGCCGCGGGCGCCCCGCACCGTGATCCCGGCAGGCAGGAGGATGCGGTTGGCGGCCTGATGGCAGACGCCGTTGATCAGATAGCAGGTGATGCCTGCCCGTTCATCCGGCTCGGCGATGGCATCGGCACGCCGCGTGCTGCCGGTTCCGCGACGCAGGATCGTGCCCCCGGTTTCGCCGCCCCAGCAGCCCCAGGCCTTGCCGCGATTGCCGCAGGTGACATAGGTGTGGTCGGCGAGCTTCAGAAACATTGTCGTCCGATAGCGCCAGGCGATGAGCTCTCCCATAGGTCCTCTCCCCTGCTGGATCCTGCCCGCCGGCGGTTTTGCCGGCGCCGCCGGGCCGGATTGCCTCATTCAGCGTCGGTGCACCGACCTGCGCCGCTGCCCGTCTGCCGGTTGTTCCATTAAAGCACGAATCGACGACAGATTCGCGAAATAAGAAATGTCGGGGTGCCGAGGCCGGGCCCGGCAAACCTCAGCCCGGCTTGATCATCTTCTCCGGGCGGACGATGTCGTCGAACTCTTCGGCCGTGACGAAACCGAGCGCCACCGCTTCCTCCCGCAATGTTGTGCCGTTCCTGTGCGCCGTCTTGGCGACCTTGGTGGCGTTGTCATAGCCGATTTTCGGCGCCAGCGCCGTCACCAGCATCAGCGAGCGCGCCATCAGTTCCTCGATCCGCGCCGTATTGGCCTCGATGCCGGCAACGCAATTGTCGGCGAACGAGACGCTCGCCTCAGAAAGCAGCCGGATCGACTGCAGCATGTTGTAGGCGAGCACGGGCTTATAGACGTTGAGTTCGAAATGGCCCTGGCTGCCGGCGACCGTCACTGCGGTGTGGTTGCCGAACACCTGGCAGCAGACCATGGTCAGCGCCTCGGCCTGGGTCGGGTTGACCTTGCCCGGCATGATCGACGAGCCCGGCTCGTTCTCCGGCAGGTTCAGTTCGCCGAGCCCCGAGCGCGGCCCCGAGCCGAGGAAGCGGATGTCGTTGGCGATCTTGAACAGCGACGCCGCGATCGTATTCAGCGCGCCATGGGCGTAGACATAGGCGTCATGAGCGGCCAGCGCCTCGAATTTGTTGGGCGCGGTGCGGAACGGCAGGCCGGTGATTTCGGCGGCCTTTTCGGCGAATTTCCTGTCGAAGCCGACCCTGGTGTTGATGCCGGTGCCGACCGCAGTGCCCCCTTGCGCCAGATAGTAGAGCTGTTCGAGCCCTTCCTTGGCGCGCTTGATGCCGAGGCTCACTTGCGCGGTATAGCCGGAGAACTCCTGGCCGAGGGTCAAGGGCGTTGCGTCCTGGGTGTGGGTGCGGCCGATCTTGATGATGTCGCGGAACGCCTTCGCCTTCTGATCGAGCGCCTCGTGCAGATGGTTAAGCGCCGGGATCAGCCGGTTGTGGATCTCCTCGGCCGCCGCAATGTGCATCGCCGTCGGAAAGGTGTCGTTCGACGACTGGCCGCGATTGACGTGGTCGTTGGGGTGGACGGGCGTCTTTGAGCCCATCTCGCCGCCGAGCATTTCGATCGCCCGGTTGGAGATCACCTCATTGGCGTTCATGTTCGACTGGGTGCCGGAACCGGTCTGCCAGACGACCAGCGGGAAATTATCGTCGAATTTGCCTTCGAGCACCTCTTGCGCCGCAGCCGCGATCGCTTGCGCTAGGTCGGGCTCGAGCGCACCCAGATCCTTGTTGGCGAGGGCTGCGGCGCACTTGACAATACCGAGCGCCCGGATCAGCGGCGTCGGCATGGTCTCGTCGCCTATTCTGAAATTGCCGAGCGAGCGCTGGGTCTGCGCGCCCCAATACTTGTCGCCCGGTACGTCGAGCGGGCCGAAAGAGTCGGTTTCGGTGCGGGTCGCGGTCATGAAAAGGGCCCCGGATGTCGGAAAATGCTGTCCAAGGCGTTGTAGCACGGGAAGGCGCGCGATCAATCGGGCGGAGCAAGCGTAGGGTGCGTTAGCCGCAGGCGTAACGCACCAACGAAAACACCGCCGTCTTCAGCACCCATCAACGGTGCGATACGCTTCGCTATCGCACCCTACCGCAACTTCGCGTCCAACCACCGGCTGACATCAGGCTTAATATTCGCATATGTTCGATCAGTGTATTTTCACTGTGGCGGTTGGAGCGGAATTTCATGACGCAGGATTCGTTCATCAGCGAACCCACTACTTTGGTAGTCCAGCAAATATCAGGGAATTTCTAAGCGTTTAATTTAGGTGATCTGCTGACGATCATTTCGATCTTGGCAGCGATTTGCGTGGCGATCGCTCAACTCCGCGCTGGTCGCGCAATGCAAAGACGGGACCATACACTTGACGTGCTTTTAACGCGTTTCACAGATGACAGTAACTCAGCTCACCAGACTATTCTGAATAAGCGTATGGATGAAAATGATATTCCAGACGGTATCACGCGGGATTTGGAGGTTGGCGAGGCTCTTAATTTGTACGAGTTCATTTGCGCTGCGTTGAGAAACGACGTTCTTGATATGGATCTTATCTATGAGACACGAGGTGGTACCATGTTGCGAATTTGGAGGAGCTTCGAGGGTTATATAATGGCCCGTCGAGCAAAAACTTCCAATCCAAGACTATACGAACATTTCGAGTGGATCGTGAAAAACCAAATTGCGCCTCGGCGTAACCATCAATTCTGATGAATTTAGAATCGGGTTTTCGCTTAGCTGGATACAGTCAAACCGGTTGGATCACTCATATTCGTCAGGGATTAAACCAAACTGTAGATTTTGGTTTCCAATAATGACGGCTTTAGACGCTGGATGGTATACGTCTCCGATAGCGCGATCCGCCGGCATCAATCGCCGCTCACCCTGCCGCTCACCCTGCCGCGCGCTCGCCGGTTGCCGCCTGCTCGTTCTTGTGCTGGATCATGCCCTTGATGAGCGCCGCCAGGATGGCGGCTGCACCCGACACCAGCGCCAGCGCCAGCATGGCGAAGCTGATGATGCTGAGCGTGTCGCTCGTCGTCGCCGACAGCGGCGCGATCAGGTCCAGTTCGGACAGATAGACCGGCACCTTGAAGAAGCGGCTGGCGAGCACGATCAGCATGATCATCGCCATGATCAGCTTTACCACCCATTCCTTGACGTAGGTCGTGCCGATGGCGCCGATCTGCACCCCGAACAGCGAGCCGGCGAGGATGATCATCGCCAGCCGGATGTCGACGAAGCCGTCCCAGGCGTAGAGCAGGCTGCCGCCCGCGCCCATGACGAAGGCGACGACCAGTTCGGTCGCCGTCGCCATGATCGCCGGCGCGCCGAGGATGTAGATCATCGCCGGCACGCCGATGAAGCCGCCGACGGCGATCGAGGCGGCAAGCAGGCCGGTGGCGAAGCCGAGCGGCGCAATGAACAGCACCGAAACGCTTTTGCCGCCAAGCGCCTTGAACGACATCATGGTGTAGGGGATGTGCACCGACTGCACCCAGCGGGCAATCCGCGGCGTCTTGTGCTCGACATCTTCGCCCTCGCGCCTGCGGCTCTTGAGGGCGTCGCGCAGCACGAAGCCGCCGACCGTCGCCAGCACCACGACGAAAATGGCCGAGACGTAGAGATTGGTGCCGGTATCGCCGAACGCGTCGCGGATGCTGGTCATGAAATGCTTGCCGACGATGACGCCGAGTTCGGCGAAGACGCCCATCATGATGCCGAGCTTGACGTCGACCTGGCCGTATTTGGCCCGCTTGATCGAGCCGACCAGGGCTTTTGGGAATTTGTGCGCCATATTGCTGGCGACTGCGACGATCGCCGGCGCGCCGAGGCTCATCATCGCCGGCGTCAGCACAAACGCGCCGCCCGAGCCGATGAAGCCGCTGACCATGCCGCCGATGAAGCCGACGAGAAACAGGATTGCCACCATGCCCGGCGTCAGGTCGAGGAAGGTAATGGCGTCCATAACAGCTCAGGCTCCCGGCGCGGAAACGGGCAACCGGTTTGACCTGAGCCCTTGTGGATTCCTCTGCAAAAGGGGCACTCCAGCGAGGACAGACCGCAAATACAGTCGCCCGCTGCGCCGCCCCAATGGACCCCCGCCTTCGCGAGGGTGACGGAGGATGTTGATTGTCAGGGCGCCACCTGCGCGCTCGTCATTCCCGCGAAGGCGGGAATCCAATAGGGCCTGACCACAAATCCAGCCGGCTGCCGCCACCGCACCATTGGACGCTCGCTTTCGCAGAGGAATCCCTTGTGGGGAGGGGTCGGGGGTGGGGGTAAAAGAATACGCATAATCAAAAGGATGCCTATTCAGATGGGGCGTCGATAGAGTCGGCCCAGCTCTGCGGTGCCGGCTGAACCGGTGTGCGGAATACCCCCACCCGGCCGGCGCATTCGCGCCGTCCACCCTCCCCACAAGGGGGAGGGTTTGAACACCAAGTTCGCGGAGATACACCTCAAGCTTCATATTGATCCTTCCGTTTCGGCTTTTTTGGAAGCCGCATGAACAGCATTCACACCGACAAGGGTGAATTCAGGCAAACCCCGGAACGATCCGAACAGGAATTGCGGCGGTGTCGGTCTAGAGCGTCGGGCGACAAAGTTGGTTCAATTCTGTTTCTCGATTGGCGCGGCGGTCCGCCGGTGAGACGCTCGCCGCGCGATGTGGGGCATCGGGCAAGAGCGGC
>JANQEG010000110.1 GCA_028278505.1 Rhodobiaceae bacterium | reverse complement strand
CAGCGCTTCGGCCCGTCCGGCCCGATATGGCGGGCGGCCGGAGGTTATCGGCAAAGTCGCTTCAATGGAGGACTTAGACATGCGTCAGTTCGACTTCAGCCCGCTTTATCGCTCGACCGTCGGCTTCGACCGGCTGTTTTCCATGCTCGATTCCATGGGATCGGTCGACAACGGCCAGAGTTATCCGCCCTACAATATCGAGCGTACCGGCGAGAACGCCTATCGCATCACCATGGCGGTGGCCGGTTTTTCCGAGGCCGA
The DNA here is from genome assembly GCA_028278505.1 of Rhodobiaceae bacterium. Lineage (GTDB taxonomy): Bacteria > Pseudomonadota > Alphaproteobacteria > Rhizobiales > JAKPQE01 > JANQEG01. The sequence goes on along the minus strand of JANQEG010000110.1, from coordinate 9,636 downwards.
TCTCTCGATCGAGACCAAGGAAACCACGCTCACCGTCCGCGGTGACCGCAAGGAAGAGACCGCGCCGAAGGGCGAGGTTCTCTATCGCGGCATCGCCGCGCGCACCTTCGAGCGCCGCTTCCAGCTCGCCGACCACGTCGAAGTGCGCGGCGCCAGCCTGGAGAACGGCCTCCTGCACATCGACCTCAAGCGCGAACTGCCCGAGGCGATGAAGCCGCGCAAGATCGCGATTGCGCACGGCGCCGACGCCAAGGAGATCGAGGCGACCGCGGAAGCCGTGTCGTAATCGTTCTCGACCAACGGTTTAGCTTCGCTTCACCGAATCTCCATATCCCTCTCCCGCAAGGGAGAGGGATATTTGATCACGGCGTCCACTTTGGCCCCGGCCCAATCCCGCCCGCGCCTTGGTCGCCTCGAACGCCTGGAGACTCGCCGCCCATTCCGGCCCTTCCGGAAACCGCAGCAGTGCAGGCAGGAAGTTCGTCGAAAAATCGCTGCTCGCCTCAAGCGGCATCAGCGACGGCAGATTGTCGATCGCGGTGATTTCCGCCGCTTCGCCGGCCCCGTTCGGCCCGATCAGGATCACCGGCTCCGTCCAGCTCGTCGGCCGGTCGTAGACCGGCAGCGGATTGTAGTCGCTGCGCGGATCGCACGAGACATCGGAAATCATCGACAGAAGCGTCTGCGGCCGCTTCAGATCCTCCGGCGTAACGAGCACCAGGCCGGGCCCGGTCATCAGCACGCAATTGACGAGCAGGTCGTGGGAAAGCAGCGCGTCGCGATCGAGGTCCGCCGTCTCGGCCATGTCCCATTCGGTGACGGCGAGCCCTGCCGCCGTAAGCACCTCGACGGCGCCGCGCCCGGATTTGCCCCTGGCACCGACGACAAGCGCCGTGGGCCTGGCCGCCGCGCGCCCGACCAGCTCCGACAGCCGCGACGTCACCTCGGCGCGGCCGGAGAAGGGCGCCACGCTGCCGGCGACGCCGTCGAGCCCGAGCCGGCGCTCAAGCAGCCGCATCAGCCCGATCGCCGCGCCGAGCCAGCCGGCCCAATAGCTGAAGGCGGCGAGCCGGCGCCCGTCGTCATCGACGAGGAATTCGATGTCGTAGAGCGTGCCGTCGCCGGCATGGAAGCGACCGAGCTCGTCGCGCCAGCCGGTCTGATCCTTGAAGATGTGGGCGAAATGGACGAAACGGTGGCGCAGCGCCGCCGGCTCGTCCGGCAATTCCTTGACGCCGAGCACGACCGCATCGAGCGGCGCGTCGTGCCAGCTTCCCGGCGGCACCAGCCGGGCGCCGGCCGCCCCATAGGCGGCATCGTCGAAAATCCGCTTGTCGCTCGCCTCAACCACGAGATCATGGCCCGCCGCCACCAGACGCCGCGCATCGTCCGGAACGATCGGTGTGCGCCGCTCGGTCGGGCGCGCCTCGTCGCGCAGCCAGTAAAGGGTCATCGCCGTTCTCCCTTGCCGGTCTTTCGCGTCCGATAGCACGGCCGCCCGGCCGGCGACAGGGCAAAGGATGCCGCGCCGGCAAACCGCGGGCCCATTGCGCAAACGGTCTCACCCGCCCACTCCCGACTTGCCGGAAATTCCGAAATCTGGCATCTTGGCGCTTCGGGATAGGACAGGAATGCTGCCCCATTAACGATGGCCGGCAGGCGCCGGCCCGGCGGCCCGGGCGGTCGGGCGCGGAACTTGGCGGCGGGCGGCGTTGACAAGATCAAGCGTCCACCCAATTTCGAGCGGATACGCTAGGCTGGGCGGGATCCGTTCGCATTCGACAGGTTGACGGATCGGATCACCATTTCGGTCCGATCGAACGAGCCGCATCGGAGGCGATGCGACCCGAAGGGTGGCGGTGACCGAAACGGCAGCGACAAGGGACGACCGGAAGATGACGGCAGAGCGGGAACTCGGAGCGGAGCGGATCGAACACGGAGAGCGGCAGCGCGCCGATCGAACCGCCGCATCCGGCGCCGCGCCGGCCCGTCCCGGCCGGTTCGGCCTTTACGATCCGGCCAATGAGCATGATGCCTGCGGCGTCGGCTTCATCTGCGACATCAAGAACCGTCCCTCGCGCCGCATCGTCGAGGATGCGCTCAAGATCGTCGTCAACCTGACCCATCGCGGCGCCGTCGGCGCCGATCCCCTGGTCGGTGACGGCGCCGGCATCCTGGTTCAGCTTCCCCACGACTTCTTCGCCGCGGAGGCCGAGCGACTCGGTTTCGCCCTGCCGGCGCCGGGCGAATACGGCGTCGGCCATATCTTCATGCCGCGCGACCCCGAAACCCGCGCGGTGTGCGAGCAGATCTTCGCGGACGTCATCGCCGAGGAAGGCCAGATGCTGCTCGGCTGGCGCGACGTGCCGGTCGACAATTCCTGCCTTTCCCAGGCCCCGGAGATCGCCGCCAGCGAACCGGTCCATCGCCAAGTCTTCATCGGCCGGGCGCCCGATATCGAAGACGCCGACCTGTTCGAGCGCCGGCTCTATATCCTGCGCAAAATGGTGTCGAGCCGGCTGATCGAGGCGATCGGCACCCGCGATGCGGGCTCCTACACGGTTTCGCTGTCGTGCCGGACCATCGTCTACAAGGGCATGTTCCTCGCCTACCAGCTTGGCGACTACTACACCGATCTCGGCGATCCGCGCTTCGCTTCCGCGCTCGCCCTCATCCACCAGCGCTTCTCGACCAACACCTTCCCGTCCTGGGAACTGGCCCATCCCTACCGCATGGTCGCCCACAATGGCGAGATCAACACGCTGCGCGGCAACGTCAACTGGATGGCGGCCCGTCAGGCGACCGCGCAATCGGAGAAATACGGCAACGATATCAGCAAGCTGTGGCCGATCTCCTATGAGGGCCAGTCGGACACGGCATGCTTCGACAACGCGCTGGAATTCCTCGTCCAGGGCGGCTATTCGCTCGCCCACGCGGCGATGATGCTGATTCCGGAAGCCTGGACCGGCAATCCGCTGATGGACGAGGAGCGGCGCGCATTTTACGAATACCACGCCGCGCTGATGGAGCCGTGGGACGGTCCGGCCGGCGTCGCCTTCACCGACGGACGCCAGATCGGCGCCACCCTCGACCGCAACGGCCTCAGGCCCGCCCGTTTCCTCGTCACCGACGACGATCTGGTGATCATGGCCTCGGAGATGGGCGTGCTCGACGTGCCGGAGGAGAAGATCGTCCAAAAATGGCGGCTGCAGCCCGGCAAGATGCTGCTGATCGATTTGGAGTCCCACCGCATCATCTCCGATGAGGAGATCAAGCACACGCTGGCCGGCCGCCATCCCTATCGCGACTGGCTCGCCCGCACCCAGATCGTGCTCGAAGACATGGCCGAAGTGCCGATCGCGCCGCCGCGCACCAACACCCATTTGCTCGACCGGCAGCAGGCGTTCGGCTACACCCAGGAAGACATCAGCGTACTGATGACGCCGATGGCCACCACCGGCCAGGAGCCGATCGGGTCCATGGGCACCGATACGCCGATTTCGGCGATCTCGGACAAGTCGAAGCTGCTCTACACCTATTTCAAGCAGAATTTTGCTCAGGTCACCAACCCGCCGATCGATCCGATCCGCGAAGAGCTGGTCATGAGCCTCGTCTCGTTCATCGGCCCGCGCCCCAACCTGTTCGACATTGAGGGCCTGTCGGAAAGCAAGCGGCTCGAAGTGCGCCAGCCGATCCTGACCAATGCGGATCTGGAGAAGATCCGCGCCATCGGCGAGATTGCCGACAATCAGTTCCGCACCGAGACCCTCGACATCACCTATTCCGCCGACCGTGGTGCCAGCGGCATGAAGGCGGCGCTCGATGCGCTTTGCGCGGCGGCCGAGACGGCGGTCCATGAGGGCTACAACATCATCATCCTGTCGGACCGGCTGGTGGCGCCGGAGCGGATCGCGATCCCGGCCCTTCTGGCCACCGCCGGCGTCCACCATCACCTCATTCGCAAGGGCCTGCGCACCTCGGTCGGCCTCGTGGTCGAGACCGGCGAGGCGCGCGAGGTCCATCATTTCTGCGTGCTCGCCGGCTATGGCGCCGAGGCGATCAACCCCTATCTCGCCTTTGAGACCCTGGTGGCGCTGCGCGAGCAGCTTCCCGACCGGATCAGCGAAGACGAAATCGTCATTCGCTACATCAAATCGGTCGACAAGGGCATCCTCAAGGTGATGTCGAAAATGGGCATCTCCACCTACCAGTCCTATTGCGGCGCCCAGATCTTCGATGCCGTCGGCCTCGCCTCCGAATTCGTCGCCCGGTATTTCTCCGGCACCGCCTCGCATATCGAGGGCGTCGGCCTCGCCGAGATCGCCGAGGAGACGGTGCGCCGCCACCGCGACGCCTTCGGTGACGCGCCGATCTACCGCACCGCGCTCGATGTCGGCGGCGAATACGCCATGCGCGTGCGCGGCGAGGCCCATGCCTGGACCGCGCCGGTCATTGCCGCCCTGCAGCACGCCGTGCGCGGCAATTCCGAAGACCGCTATCGCGCCTTCGCCGCGGCGCTGAACGAACAGTCGCGCCAGCTCTTGACCATTCGCGGCCTCTTCCGCCTGCGCTCAGCCGCCGAGGACGGCCGCCGCCCGGTGCCGCTCGATCAGGTCGAGCCGGCATCCGAGATCGTCAAGCGGTTTGCCACCGGCGCCATGTCGTTCGGCTCGATCAGCCGCGAGGCCCACACCACGCTGGCGATCGCCATGAACCGGATCGGCGGCAAGTCCAACACCGGCGAGGGCGGCGAGGAACCGGACCGCTTCGTGCCGCTGAAAAACGGTGACTCGATGCGTTCGGCGATCAAGCAGGTCGCTTCGGGCCGGTTCGGCGTCACCACCGAATATCTGGTCAATTCGGACATGATCCAGATCAAGATGGTGCAGGGCGCAAAGCCCGGCGAGGGCGGCCAGTTGCCCGGCCACAAGGTCGACGCGGTGATCGCCAAGGTGCGCCATTCGACACCCGGCGTCGGCCTCATCTCGCCGCCGCCGCACCACGACATCTATTCGATCGAAGACCTGGCCCAGCTCATCTACGATCTGAAGAACACCAATCCCGACGCCGACATTTCCGTCAAGCTCGGTTCCGAGGTCGGCGTCGGCACGGTCGCCGCCGGCGTCTCCAAGGCCCGCGCCGACCACGTCACCATTGCCGGGTTTGAGGGCGGCACCGGCGCCTCGCCGCTGACCTCGATCAAGCACGCCGGCAGCCCGTGGGAAATCGGGCTCGCCGAAACCCACCAGACGCTAGTGCTGAACCGCCTGCGCGGCCGCATCGCCGTGCAGGTCGACGGGGGCCTGCGCACCGGCCGCGACGTCGTCGTCGGCGCGCTGCTCGGCGCCGACGAGTTCGGCTTCGCCACGGCGCCGCTGATCGCCGCCGGCTGCGTGATGATGCGTAAATGCCATCTCAACACCTGCCCGGTCGGCATCGCCACCCAGGATCCGGTGCTGCGCAAGCGCTTCGTCGGCAAGCCCGAACACGTCATCAACTATTTCTTCTACGTCGCCGAGGAAGTCCGCGAGATGATGGCCGAGATGGGCTTCCGCCGCTTTGACGACATGGTCGGCCAGATGCAGATGCTCGACAAGCGCGAGGCCATCGATCACTGGAAGGCGAAGGGCGTCGATTTCGGCCGGCTGTTCATGAAGCCGGAGCCGGATGCCGATACGGCCATCTACAAGTGCGAGCCGCAGGACCACCAGATCGACGACATCCTCGACCGGAAACTGATCAAGCTCGCCAAGCCGGCGCTCGACGAGCGCCAGCCGGTGCAGATCGCGCTGCCGATCCGCAACACCGACCGCACCGCCGGCGCCATGCTCTCCGGCGAGATCGCCAAGCGCTACGGCCATGCCGGCCTGCCCGAGGATACGGTCCATATCCGCCTGACCGGCACCGCCGGCCAGAGTTTCGGCGCCTGGGTCGCCCGCGGCGTCACGCTCGAGCTCGAAGGCGAGGCCAATGACTATGTCGGCAAGGGGCTTTCGGGCGGCCGCCTCATAATCTACCCGCCGGCCGCGGCCGAAAAGATCGTGCCGGAAGACTCCATCATCGTCGGCAACACCGTGCTCTACGGTGCGGTTGAGGGCGAATGCTATTTCCGCGGCGTCGCCGGCGAGCGCTTTGCGGTGCGCAATTCCGGTGCGGTTGCCGTCGTCGAGGGCGCCGGCGACCATTGCTGCGAATATATGACCGGCGGCATCGTCGTCGTCATCGGCCGCACCGGGCGCAATTTCGCCGCCGGCATGTCGGGCGGCATCGCCTATGTGCTCGACGAGGACGGCAGCTTCCCCGACCGCTGCAACCTCGCCATGGTCGAGCTTGAGCCGGTGCTCGCCGAGGAAGAGCTGATCGCCGCCCGCCACCATCAGTCCGGCGATCTGGAACTGCACGGCCGCGTCGATGTCATGTCCGACATGACCCGGTTCGACGCCGAGCGCCTGCACCAGTTGATCGAGAACCACGCCCGCTACACCAATTCGGCGCGGGCCCGCGAGATCCTCGCCGACTGGGATGGCTATAAGCCGAAATTCCGGAAGGTGATGCCGGTCGAATACCGCCGCGCGCTGGCCGAGATGGCCGAGCAGCGCCGCGCCGGTAGGGGCGGCAGCGGCGCCGCAGCGGAGGCCTGACGAAAATGGGCAAGGTAACCGGATTTCTCGAAATCGACCGCCAGGACCGGACCTACAGGCCGGCCGCCGACCGGGTGCGCAATTACAGCGAATTCGTCATTCCACTGAGTGATCAGGCGCTCCGCGACCAGGCCGCCCGGTGCATGAATTGCGGCATCCCCTATTGCCATTCGGGCATGCCGGGAACGCTGGTCGGCTGTCCGGTCAACAACCAGATCCCGGACTGGAACGACCTCGTCTATCACGGCAATTGGGAGGAAGCCTGCCGCAATCTGCACTCGACCAACAATTTTCCCGAGTTCACCGGCCGCGTCTGCCCGGCGCCGTGCGAGGCGTCGTGCACGCTGAACCTGATCGAGAAGCCGGTCACCATCAAGACCATCGAATGCGCCATCGTCGACCGCGGCTGGGCCGAAGGCTGGATCGTGCCCGAGCCGCCGGCACGGCTGACCGGCAAGACCGTCGCCGTTATCGGCGGCGGACCGGCGGGCCTCGCCTGCGCCCAGCAGCTCGTCCGCGCCGGCCACGAGGTCCACCTCTACGAGAAGAACGCCAAGGTCGGCGGGCTGCTGCGCTACGGCATTCCCGACTTCAAGCTCGACAAGAAACAGATCGACCGCCGCGTCGAGCAGATGATCGAGGAAGGCGTGCTCCTGCACACCAATACCCATGTCGGCGTCGATGTTTCCGCCGTCGAGCTGGCCGAGACCCACGACGCGATCGTGCTGGCCGGCGGCGCCGAACAGCCCCGCGACCTGCCGATACCGGGGCGCGAGCTTGCCGGCATTCACTTCGCCATGGAGTTTTTGCCGCAGCAGAACCGTCGCGTCAGCGGCGAGGATCTCGGCGATGTCGAGCCGTTGACCGCGACCGGCAAGCACGTCGTCGTCATCGGCGGCGGCGACACCGGATCGGACTGCATCGGCACCTCGGTGCGCCAGCACGCGCTCTCCGTCACCCAGTTCGAGATCATGCCCGAGCCGCCGGCGACGGAGGACAAGCTGCTGACCTGGCCCGACTGGCCGCTGAAGCTGCGCACCTCGTCGAGCCATGAAGAGGGCGCGGAGCGCGAATTCTCGGTGATGACCGAGCGCTTCGAGGGCGCCGACGGCCATGTCCACCGGCTGCACTGCATCCGCGTCGACAACAAGATGCGGCGCATTCCCGGCACCGAATTCTCCATCAAGGCCGACCTCGTGCTGCTGGCCATGGGCTTCGTCCACCCGGTGCTCGACGGCATGATCACCGAACTCGGCCTTGATCTCGACGAGCGCCGCAATGTCGCCGCCGACACCGAGACCTATCGCACGAGCCGCGCCAAGGTGTTCGCCTGCGGCGACATGCGCCGCGGCCAGTCGCTGGTGGTGTGGGCGATCCGCGAAGGCCGGCAGACCGCCCATGCCGTCGACGAATATCTGATGGGCGCGTCGACGCTGCCGCGTTGAACCTTATCGGTCCCCGTTCAGCCCCGGTTCGAGGTAATAGGCCTCCGGCACGGTGAACTCGTCCGTGCCGACCGCCGCTGCATCATTGCCGTCCTCCGCCATGCGCAACTCGGCGGAAACAACGCCGGCGGTGAGGCCGATCTCGGATTCCAGATCGTTGTCGGGAAGCTTGGCGTCCGGGTCGTCGCCATAGGAGGGCGGCGGCCAGCGGAAATCGTCGACCCTGCCGCCCGGGGCGTAGAGCGCATCACCGCGCACCATCAGCCAGTAGGGCGGCGAATCCGCCTTCACCGTGAGCTTGACGTCGCTGGCGCCGAGCAGCGGTGCGCCGAGATCGAGCCGCGGCCGCGTCAGCGACAGCATCGGACCGACCTGCGGCCGGTCGCGCCAGTCCCCGGTATAGAGATTGGGCGGCGGCAGATTGTCTGCGGCCGGCGCCCCGGCATAGGCGCGGCTGAAGCCGGCATCGCGGCGGATTTCCCGTTCGACGAAATAGGCGAGCTTGCGCCGGCCGGCCTTGTTGAAGTGGATGCCGTCGCGGCGGCGCAGCGCCACGGTGCGCCCGGCGATATCCGGCCCCTGGCGCGAATACTGGTGCTCGGCGTCGACGAATCCGTCCCAGATGTCGATGAACCGGCCACCGACCGCATAGACCGATTCCCGGTAGAGATCGTTGAGGTGCGAGAAGTCCTTGGACATCTCCGGGTCCTTGGTCGGCGGCAGGCCGACCCAGTAGACCGGTTTGGCGCCATCGCGGGCGGACAGCAGCAGCGCCTCGATGCGCCGCCGATAGGCCGATTCCCAGCCGTCGCCGCGGAACGCGATGACCTCGCCCTCCTCGGTGATCTCGGCGCGGTCATGCAGGCCAAGCATGATCACGGCGAAGTCGACGCGCCCGGTCTCGAAATCCTTGGCAAGCTTGGCCGGCCAGTCGGTGGCCGTCTTGTCGATCAGGCCGGACTTGTCGACATGCTTGTCGGCGACACGGATCGACGGCACCTGGTAGAACGCCCGGGTCAGGCCCTCGGCAAGGGCTTCGGCATATTCGTCACCGAAAACGGCGACGACGAGGGCGTTCTTCTCCTTGGCCAGCTCGACGACCCGCGGGGCCGACTGAACGCCGCGCGGCCGTCGGGTCCTTTTCTTTTTCCACCGGCTCTTCTTGGTCGTCCGCGGCCGGAAAATATCGAAAAAGGTCTTGCGGCTCGGCGCCGAGCGGGAATAGCCGCGGACTCCTCGCTGCGGGGGAGGAATGAGACGCCCGGTGGCTGCCCGCTCCGGCTCGGCGATGACGGGCGGAACGTCGAACGCAGTCACGAACACGGCCGCGACGATCACCGAGATCCCGAGCGTTTTGAACATCCGCGTCATCGGTCCGTTCATGGCGAACATCCGCGCCGGCAGGCCGCGCCCCCCGGCACTGCGGGCCTGCCTCGGTCCCCTTGACAAGTGTTATACCAACCGTCGTGGGATTTGACCCCTCTGACCGGGATGATTTTCCGTCGTGGCACGAAGCGTCCGAGCGCGGTGATGCCATAGCATCATAAGCG
>JANQEG010000089.1 GCA_028278505.1 Rhodobiaceae bacterium | reverse complement strand
AGACTGGATCGCCACGGCCACTTCGTGGCCTCGCGATGACATCCTTCTTTGGTCCATCGCCTAAAGGCGAGGGATTTACCGATCCCCTATCGGGGACTTAAAACGACACATTGGCCAATAGATTCAGGCGCTTCTGGGTGCCGAGAGGCCATTAGACACACTACACGACACAAACATGCATGACGACCACCTCTCCCTCGTCTCCACCCGGCTTGTCCGGGTGGTCCATTGGCCCGTCGACTTGCCAACGCATTGGTGAAAGAACGCAAACGCTTCTGAGCGCCGAAAGGCCATTGGATTGCCCGCATGAAGCGGGCAATGACGACGGAGGAGGAATCGAAACCATCCCGAATTGCCTAAACCGGACAAACCCGGCAGGACATAAATACGCTGCTGTGTCGTGTAGTGTAGCCATTAGATTGCCCGCATGAAGCGGGCAATGACGCCTTGGGGTGGGCGGCGCTCCGCGACGCTACCCCCGAGCCGGCTCAGATCGTCTGGTTGTAGTCGCCGATGCCGGGATTGCGGCGCAGCACGCCGTCGACGGCGTGGAACATCTCGCGCATGCGCGCCTCGGAGACCGGGCTTTCGACGACGACGACGAGTTCGGGCTTGTTGGAGGAGGCGCGCACCAGCCCCCAGGTGCCGTCATCGGCGACGACGCGGACGCCGTTCACCGTCACCAGGTCGACGATGTCGTGGCCGTCGATCTTCTCGCCGGCCGCGTGCATCTTGACGAAATCCTCGGTCACCTTGTCGACGACGCCGTATTTTTCCTCATCGGCGCAGTGCGGCGACATTGTCGGCGAGCCCCAGGTCTTCGGCAGCGCGTGCTTCAGATCCGACATCTTCCTGTCCGGGTTGTGGTCGAGCATGTCGAGAATGGCGATCGCCGAGACCAGGCCGTCATCATAGCCGCGGCCGATCGGGGCATTGAAGAAATAGTGGCCCGATTTCTCGAAACCGACGATCGCGTTGAGCTCGTTGACACGGCGCTTGATGTAGGAGTGCCCGGTCTTCCAGTAATCGGTTTTGGCGCCGTTCTGCTGAAGCACCGGATCGGTCATGAACAGACCCGTCGATTTGACGTCGACGACGAACTGGGCGTTGGGATGCCGGGCCGAGATGTCGCGGGCGAGCATGACGCCGACCTTGTCGGCGAAGATCTCCTCGCCCTCGTCGTCGACGACGCCGCAGCGGTCGCCGTCGCCGTCGAAACCGAGGCCGATATCGGCGCCGTTCTCCAGCACGGTGTCGCGCAGCGCGTGCAGCATCTTCATGTCTTCCGGGTTCGGATTGTAGCGCGGGAAGGTGTAGTCGAGCTCGCAGTCGAGTTCGATCACGTCGGCGCCGATGTCGCGCAGGATGCGCGGCGCGAACGCGGCCGCGGTGCCGTTGCCGCAGGCGCACACCAGTTTGATGGCGCGGGAAAGCGGCGCCCGGTCGGTCAGGTCCTTGATGTAGCGCTCGGCGAAGCCGTCGACAAAGTGATAGGCGCCGCCGCCGGCCATGTGAAATTCGCCGTCGAGCACGATCCGCTTCAGCCGGCCCATCTCGTCGGGACCGAAAGTGAGCGGCCGGTCGGCACCCATCTTGACGCCGGTCCAGCCATTGTCGTTGTGCGAGGCGGTGACCATGGCGACCGCCGGAACGTCGAGGGCGAACTGGGCGAAATAGGCCATCGGCGAAAGCGCCAGGCCGATATCCTGGACGCGGGCGCCGGCAGCCATCAGGCCGGAGACGAGCGCCATCTTGATCGAGGCCGAATAGCTGCGGTAATCGTGTCCGACGACGATTTCCGGCTGCACCCCCAATTCCCGCATCAGCGTGCCCAGCCCCATGCCGAGGGCCTGAATGCCGATCAGATTGATTTCCGAGCCGAACAGCCAGCGGGCATCGTATTCGCGAAACCCGGTCGGCTTGACCAGCGGCAGCGATTCATAGGCGTAGGTGTTCGGCGCAAGTTTATGTTTTGGCTTGGGCAACATCGGCACTCTCCGCTCCGGGCGCCGGTGCGACAGGTTCGCGATGACGCCGACCATCTTTCGATTCGGCACTGTTTTGCGAAAATCGACGCCGCAGCGCAACAAGATGTTCCGGGAAAGCTTCAGCGTGCCGCGGCAAAGGGCGGAAGAAACCGCTTCAATCGGTCAGAATCAGGCGGTCGCCGGCGACCTCGAAACTGTCGATGCGCTTCAAGAAGGTCATGCCGAGCAGGCTCTTATCCAAAAGGCCGGGCTTCATGACGAAGGCGGGGACGTCGTGGACGCGAATGTCGCCGATGCGCACCTCGTCGAGGTGGACCGGCGCGGCCGCCGTCCGTCCATTGGCGGTCGAGATGGGGACCGTATAGTCGTTTTCGCGCAGATTAAGGCCGAGCCGGCGGCCGTCCATGTCGGTCAAGGCAATCGCGCTGGCGCCGGTGTCGAACATCACCGCCACGTGGCGGCCGTTGATATTGGCGTCGATGTGGAAATGGCCCTTGGCGTCGGCGCGCACCGAGACGCGGCGGTCGTAGGAGGCTTTCTGCCGCGCCGGAGCCGGGTTTTCGGCGCTGCGCCCGAAGAGGCCGGCGACCAGCGGACCATCGCCGCCGGCCGCAAGCCGCTCCATCAGCGGAACCGCGCCGATGGCCAGGCCGACGGCGAGCGCGGCGATCATCAGAAGTCGGAACATGGCCTCATCGCTTTTCGGATCGCCGGATTGCGGCGTAAAATCAGCGACGATGGTTGCGGAAAAATCTTAAAAGGCGCCTAGTGGGCGGCCGAAAGACCCCTGCCGGCGGCCTGTTTCGGCCACCATGGTTGACGGTCGATTGCCGTGCAGGCATGTTATAATGTAATTCGGTACTGAAATACCGTTTGCAAGGGAGGCGACAATGGCCGAACCGGTTGAACAGAGCGCAAGCCCCGCGGCGGAGGCCCGCTTCCTGTGGGACGATCCGTTCCTCATCGATGCGCAGCTTTCCGAAGACGAGCGGATGATCCGCGATGCGGCGCGCGACTACGCCCAGGACAGACTGCAGCCGCGGGTGCTGGAAGCCTATCGCGAAGAGCGGTTCGACGCCGAGATCATGACCGAAATGGGCGAGCTCGGCCTGCTCGGCCCGACCGTGCCCGAGCAATATGGCGGCGCCGGCGTCGGTTACGTCGCCTACGGGCTCGTCGCGCGGGAAATCGAGCGGGTGGATTCCGGCTACCGCTCGATGATGAGCGTGCAGTCCTCGCTCGTCATGCACCCGATCTACGCCTATGGCGACGAGACCCAGCGCAAGAAGTATCTGCCGAAACTGGCGAGTGCGGAATGGATCGGCTGCTTCGGATTGACCGAGCCCGACCACGGCTCCGATCCCGGCGGCATGAGAACGCGCGCCGAAAAGGTCGACGACGGCTACCGTCTGACCGGGTCGAAGATGTGGATCACCAATTCGCCGGTCGCCGACATCTTCATCGTCTGGGCCAAATCGGCGGCGCACGACAACAAGATCCGCGGCTTCATCCTGGAAAAGGGCATGACGGGCCTTTCGGCGCCGAAGATCGACGGCAAGCTTTCGCTCCGCGCCTCGATCACCGGTGAGATCGTCATGGACGGCGTCGTCGTGCCGGAGGAGAATCTGCTGCCCAATGTCAGCGGGCTCAAAGGACCGTTCGGCTGCCTCAACCGCGCCCGTTACGGCATCTCCTGGGGGGTGATGGGGGCGGCCGAATTCTGCTGGCACGCGGCGCGCCAGTATACGCTCGACCGCAAGCAGTTCGGCCGGCCGCTCGCCGCCAACCAGCTCATCCAGAAGAAGCTCGCCGACATGCAGACCGAGATCGCGCTCGGCCTGCAGGGGAGCCTGCGCATCGGCCGCATGCTCGACGCCGGCGAAATCGGCGACAAGGCGCCGGAGGCGATCAGCCTGATGAAACGCAACAATTGCGGCAAGGCGCTCGACATCGCCCGGACCGCGCGCGACATGCACGGCGGCAACGGTATCGCCGACGAATTCCACGTCATGCGCCACATGGCCAATCTGGAGACGGTCAACACCTATGAGGGCACGCACGACATCCACGCGCTGATCCTCGGCCGGGCGCAGACCGGCATCCAGGCGTTCTTCTGAGATCGAAACGCGGCGGCACGTTCTCGTCAAGGCGTCCTTCGCCCGTCTGCCGCCGGGGATTGCCCTTCGAAAGCAGCAGTCCAATCGAGCGATGGCGGCAGGCGAAACCCGTATCAGGCGTGGCCGGCGTCGTTGGACAGCATGCCGGGATCGATTCCGAGCTGCTTCAGGGCGATCACATATTTCTCGTCCAAATCGCTGCCGAACAGCAGCGAGGGATCATTGTGGCAATGGAGCCAGCCATTGGCCTGGATCTCGGCCTCGAGCTGGCCCGGCGCCCAGCCGGCATAGCCGAGCGCCAAGAGCGAATGTTCCGGGCCGCGCCCGTCGGCAATCGCCTTCAGGATTTCCAGGGTGGCCGTCAGGCAGACGCCGTCGTCGATCGGCAGCGTCGCGTTGTCGATATAGTAGTCGGCCGAATGCAGCACGAAACCGCGCCCCGGCTCGACCGGCCCGCCGCGATGGACGCGCATCTGGTTGACCGGTCCCGGCAGCCGGATCTCCTCGCCCTCTGAGATGATGTCGAGCTGCACCAGCAATTGCGGGAAATCGATGTTCGACGCCAACTGGTTGACGATGATGCCCATGGCCCCGTCTTCGGAATGGGCACACATATAGATCACGGTCCGCTCGAAGCGCGGATCCTGCATGTTCGGCATCGCGATCAGCATCTGCCCGTCGAGAAAGTTGTGGTTCGTCGTATCTTCGGTCATAAGAGCGTCGGGCGGTAAGGTTGGTTCAATTCTGTTTCACGATTGGCGCGGCGGCCCGCCGGTGAGACGCTCGCCGCGCGATGTGGGGCATCGGGCAAGAGCGGATCGACGGCGGACGCCCGCCAATCGGAAACCCGA
>JANQEG010000109.1 GCA_028278505.1 Rhodobiaceae bacterium | reverse complement strand
GACTACAATCGAACACGGCTCAAATGCCTCGCCTACAAAGCGCCAATCGAGGCCCTCAATAATCTCCCGAAACCGTACACCTGCGCGGGGACAGGCTTTCCGCGGGAAATGTGGACAAAGGCAGGGTTGCGCCAACGGACCATCGCATCAATTCGGCGACGTTCGAACAGGAGTATTTCCTGAAATCCGATGCGTCAGGCGATCGATCGATGTCGTGCCGGTATGCGGCTTTTTGAGAAGTGTGAATCCCTTAGCGTTGTCACGGGGACGGTGTAACTTGGAACCTCAGAGATTACCAATCTCCACCTTCCCCGCGAAAGCGGGGAACCATTGGCGTGGGCGACAAGTGCCTGGTCCAGTTGACAAATTCGAGACATCACCCGGATCGCGACCGACAACCCGTGTTGAGCCGGGCATTGGGTTCCCGCTTCCGCGGGAACGATGGGTGGTGTGGGCGCTTGCGTAAATGACGCCGCCCTGCCACCGGTGTCATTGCCGGGCTTGTCCCAGTGCCGTTCGGCCAGGCGTTTGGCAGGGTTTCGACAGCTCCTCCATCGTCATTGCCCGCTTTATGCGGGCAATCCAATGGCTTTTCGGCATTTAGAAGCGTTTGAATTCATTCACCAATGCGTTGGCAAGTCGACAGGCCAATGGACCACCCGAATAAATCGGGTGGTGGCGAAGGAGAGGGCGGTGACGAGGGAGAGGGCGGTGACACCGTAGCAAGGGTGAAATCCCATGTCCGCCAACGACATACCGTGTTGAGCCGGGCAATGGGTCCCCGCTTCCGCGGGAACGGTGGGTGGTGTGGGCGTTTGCGCGAGTGCGCCGCCCCCTCTTCGTGGTCATTGCCCGCTTTATGCGGGCAATCCAATGGCTTTTCGGCATTCAGAAGCGCTCTAGTGCCTTCACGAATGCGTTGGAAAGTCGATGGGCCAATAGACCACCCGGATAAACCGGGTGGTGACAACGGAGGGGTTGGGTGGTGATGTCGAGACGAAAGGTCGCCCGTGTCCAAGCCTCACTTCAGTCGAAAATACGCCATCACCACAATTACCTATGACGATCTTGGTCAACTAAACCGAACAGCGCTAGCCCCTCGCAGCAGCGGTCAGCGCACCAGTTCGCGCATCGCCCGGTCGAGGCCGTCAAGGGTGAGCGGGTACATGCGGTCGGAGAAGAGCTGCCGGATCATGCCGATCGAATGGGTGTAGTCCCAGTGCTTTTCGGCGACCGGATTGAGCCAGATCGTGGCCGGATAGACCTGCAGCAGGCGCTCAAGCCAGAGCGCGCCCGGCTCCTCGTTCCAGTGTTCGACCGAGCCGCCGGGATAGGTGATCTCGTAAGGGCTCATGGAGGCATCGCCGATGAAGATCACCTTGTAGTCGGACGGATAGGTGTGCAGCACCTCATAGGTCGGGATCCGCTCGCTGTGGCGGCGGTGATTGTCGCGCCACACCGATTCGTAAAGGCAATTGTGGAAGTAGTAGTACTCCATGGTCTTGAATTCGCTGCGGGCGGCCGAAAACAGCTCCTCGCAGAGCCGGATGTGCCAGTCCATCGACCCGCCGATATCGAAGAACAGCAGCACCTTGATGGCGTTGTGCCGTTCCGGCCGCATCTTGATGTCGAGATAGCCCTTATGCGCGGTCGCCCGGATCGTGTCGTCGAGGTCGAGTTCCTCGAGCGCGCCGGTGCGGGCAAACCGGCGCAGGCGCCGCAGCGCCATCTTGATGTTGCGCGTCCCCAGTTCGACGCTGTCGTCGAGATCCTTGAAGTCGCGCTTGTCCCAGACCTTGACGGCGCGGAAATTGCGGTTCTGGTCCTGGCCGATGCGGATGCCTTCCGGGTTATAGCCCCAGGCGCCGAACGGCGAGGTGCCGCCGGTGCCGATCCATTTCGAGCCGCCCTCATGGCGGCCCTCTTGCTCTTCAAGCCGCTGTTTGAGGGTTTCCATCAGCTTGTCCCAGCCGCCGAGGGAGTCGATCAGCGCCTTTTCCTCGTCGCTGAGATATTTCTCCGCGAGCTTGTGCAGCCATTCCTCCGGGATCTCCGCCTCGATCCCGTCGGCCACCGCCTCAAGCCCCTTGAACACGGTGCCGAAGACGCGGTCGAATTTGTCGAGATTGCGCTCGTCCTTCACCAGCGCGGCGCGGGACAGATAGTAGAAATCCTCCACCTTTTTGTCGGCCAAATCGGTTTCGACCGCTTCGAGCAGCATCAGGTATTCGCGCAGCGAAACCGGCAGCCCGGCCGTTTTGAGTTCCTCGAAGAACCGGACGAACATTGCGCGTCAACCTTTTGCGAACAAGGGTAGGCCGGTCCCAGTAAGGCGCCAGCGGCGCGCGCCGTCAAGGGCCGCGATGGCGGCGGTCCCGATAGGCGGCCGGGACGAGCAGAGGCACGCTGTTTGCGGCCGGGACGACGGTGCAGGGAAGCGTCGTGACGATGTCACCGTCGAGCTGGACCGGCTCGCTGTCGGCGCCGTCGATACGGATCTCGGTTGCCGGCACGACGGTCGCATTGCCCAGGCGGTCGGCACCGCCGGCGATCAGTGCTGCGCCGAAAAGCGCCATGTGAAACCGGGTCGCGTAGCGAAACAGGCAGGCCTGGAACGGGTCATCGCGCAGATCGGCGTCGGCGGTCAGCACATAGCCGCCCGCATAGTGGCGCGATTTGGCGATGACGACGGACTCCACTCCATAATCGTCGGCGCCGATGGTCACGGTGAAGCGGTCCGGCCGGCGCGCAACGACCCGGCCGAGCGCGCTGGCGACATAGGCGCCGGGGCCGATTGCCGCCTTGAGGCGCGGATTGACGGCGGCGACCGCCTGGGCGTCGAAACCGATGCCGCAGGAGAAGACGAAGAGCCGGCCGTTGGCGAGTCCCGGCCGGATCTCGGCGATGCTGTCGGCGAGAAGCACGGAGACGACGGTTTCGGGGTCGGTGGTCAGGCCGATCTCATGGGCAACCACATTGGCGGTGCCGGCCGGGATCAGGCCGACCGGACAGCCGCCCTCGGGGCGGGCCCGGGCAAGCGCCTCGATCACCTCGCGCAGCGTGCCGTCGCCGCCGGCAACGGCGATCCGGGAGGCGTCGTCGCGCAGGATGATGTCGACGAGGCGGCCGCAATCGTCGGGACCGCGGGTCATGAATTCGATGACTTCGGCACCGCGCCGCTGCAGCAGCGCGATCGTCTCCTCGATCCTGGAATGGTGGCGGCGGCCGGCGACCGGATTGGCGATCAGGTGCAGCCGCATCGGTGTTCACTCCGCGCCGGCGGCACGGCCGGATCCCCTGCGCAGGCCGTGTTCAGCGGCGGGTGAAACGGATTTCGGTCTGTTCACCGCCCTTTCCGTCCGGTCCAGGCGCCTTCGACATGACCATCACATAGCCATCGGCGCCGCTCGGCGTCAGCACGATCGTGCTGACGGACCCGGCCTCCCCGGCGCTTGCCGTCAAATGCAGATTCTTGCCGACCCGCTTGCCGACGAGCGCGGTCGTGCGGCCGTCGGCGCGGGTCGACCAGCGCCCCGAATAGCCGCCGTTTTCGGGATCGTGATTGATCTCGCCGACGATCGTGGAGGTGCGGTCGGCGGTGGCGCAGCGGCCGGTCTGCGCCAGCTTCCGACTGGTCGCGTCGATCGTCGCTTCGATCCGGCATTTGATCGGCTCCGGCGTGCTGTCGGCGCTCTGGCGGGCGGAACCGGTCCCGGTCCAGTTGCCGGCCAGATTCTTCAGCAATGTGTCTGCGGCGCCGGCCGATGCGAGCGGAAGCTGGAGCAGCAGCACCGCCGTCGACGCCATTATGGCTGCCCGCATCTTGGTCATTGCGATCATAATCTTCCCTTCCCGGAGCCGACCAGGATGAGGCCGGGCAGATAGACGAGATTGGCGATGAGCGCGGCAAAGAAGGTCAGCATGGCGAGCTTTCCGAACAGCCGCATCATCGGCAAAACGCTGATGAACGTCAGGCCGAGGCCGACGCAAAGCACGATCGTGGTCGCCACCAGCACCGGCCCGACACTCGAATTCGTCACGTGAACCGCATCGATCGGAGTCAGAAGCTGACGCTCATGGCGATAGCGGTTCAGAAAGTGGATCGTGTTGTCGACCGCGATCCCGAAAGCGATCGTCAGCGCCACCGCGCTCGACAGGTGCAATCCCTCTTTGGTGATCACCAGGAAGCTGCCTGTCACCAGAATGGGGAAAATGTTGGGCAACAGGCTGATTAATCCGATCGTCGGCGAGCGGAAGGCGAAGCCGATCAGGGCGATGGCGAGGAAAACCGCGGCCATCAGGCTGAAATTGAGCTGGATGATCATGCGGTCGCTCTCGCGCGCGGCGATCGCCAGAAAGCCGGTCGGGGTCAGCGGCGCGGCCAGGTCCGGCACGGCGGCGCGGGCGGCGCTCTCCAGCTGCGCCAGCTTGGTCAGGGTCGCGGCCGCGCCTTCGTCGCCGAAATAGACGGTGACCAGCGCGGTGCGGCCGTCGGCCGACCACAGCCGGCTGCGCCAGTGCTCGGGCATCGCCGCGATCAGTTCATCGAGCCGCCGGACGAGATCCGCCTCGTCCTGGTCCTCGCCGAGCCAGCGCGCCAGGCTCCAGAACGACAGCACCGCGTTCGAACCGGTCAGATTGCGGACCGCCTCGTCGACGCGCTTCACCGCATCGAGGTTCTCCGGCTCCACGATCGAGCCCTCGGCGGGCAGCGGGACGAGCAGGTGGACCGGGTTGGAGCCGCCGAATTCGCGGTTGATCTCGGACATCGCCTGGACCGCGGGAATATGGTTGCCGAGATGCTCCTTGAACGAGAATTCCGGACGCAGCCGGCTGTGGCCCCAGGCGGCGGCGAGCACCAGCAGGGTTCCGATCAGCACGGTGACCAGCGGGCGTCTGGTCCCGATCTGCCAGCAGAAGCGGGCGAAGACGGTCAGTGCGTGGAAGAAGATGCCGGTATCGGAGGGGACCTTCATGCTCCGGTGCGCGGTCAATTCGAACAGCAGCGGGCCGACGACGACGACAGAGGCGAATGACAGCATCGTCGAGATCGCGCCGGTCAGGCCCAATTGCCGGATCGCGTAGGAGTCCGAGAGCCCGAGGGTGAGGAAGGCGGCCGAGGTGGTCAGCGCGGCCAGGACGCAGGCCGGGCCGACCTCGCGGATCGCCGCCAGGGCGGCCTCCCGGCGGCTGCGGCCGGCGATCTGCTCGCGCAGCGACTGCACTGACAGGTGCATGGAATCGGCAAAGGCGAGCACCAGGATCAGCACCGGCAGGATCGAGGTGGTGAGGTTGACGCGGACGCCGGTCAGGCCCATCAGGCCGAGCACCCAGAAGACGGCGACGATCGCCGGCAGCGTCGTGACGATCGAGCCGGAGACGCTGCGGAACATGATACCGGACAAGAGGAACGCCAGGGCGATGCCCAGCACGATGACGCGGGTCTGGTCGACCAGCAGCCGGTCGACCAGTTCGGTGCGCAGTTCGGGAAGCCCGGTCAGCCGGGTGTTCAGCCCGAGACCGGAAAACGTGCCTTGCGCCAGCGATATGACGGTCTCGGCGACGACCCGGGCTTCATTCAGGCCCTGAGCCTTCTCCTCGATCGCGATGATGACCAGGGCGGACCGGCGATCGGCGGAGATCAGCTTGCCGAGGCCGAGCGGGTGGTCGTCGATCGCATCGAGCAGGATCCGCAGATCCTTGCCGTTGGGGATCTCGGTCGGGATCACCGGCGGCGCCTCGCCGTCCTTGTCGGGGGTGCGGCGCAGGGAAAACAGCGACACCGCCGAGGCGATGCCGTCCTCAAGGCGCAGATCGATGGTGAAGTCGCGCAGCGCGTTCAGGGCGGCGGCGGTCGCCAGAGTGTCGCCCTCGACGAGCAGAAACAGATCGGTTTCGGTCGCCCCGAAGGTCGCCTCGAACTGCTCGAACGCCTGATGATCGGCCGAATTCGAGCGGAACACGTTGCGCAGCTCGTCATCGAATTCGAGCCGCATGAGGCCGAAGGCGGCGATCAGCGAGATGATGGCAACGGCGATCGTGCCGATGAGCGGCCGGCGCACGGCGGCGACGCCGATCCGTTCCAGGCCGAAGCCGATCGACGATTGGGATTGCGGGGAGGGCGGGGGCGCGTTCATCAGATTGTTTTGGGCGAAACACCTGGAGCACTTATCGTTTTTTCGGGTTCACGCAAAGTGCTCATTCCTTTTGTCAGGCGTTTTCAGGCCCGAAAACCGGGTGCCGCCCCGGTTCAAGCCCGGGGCAGGCTTTTCGGGAATGCGTTTCAGCGCATCAATCGATCGATTGCGGCGCGGTTGTCCTTGTCCGGTGCCGCCTCGCCGATCTTTGCGATTTCCCCGGCGAAGTCGGTAATCCGTGGACCGTTTGTATCGACAAACGGCAGCGGTCGGCAAACGTCGATCGCCGCAATCCCCACGCGCGCGGTCAAAAGTCCGTTAACGACGCCTTCTCCTAACCGTGCCGAGAGCTTCGCCGCAAGCCCGTGGCCGATCAATTGTTGCAACACGCTGTCGCCGATGGCGATGCCGCCGGTCACGGCGAGGTGGGAAAGCACCGATCGCGACAGCGGCATCAGCCCGATCGCGCCGGGCCGGCCGCCATAGAGCCGCGACAGCCGACGGATCAGGCGCAGCGTCTCGGCGAGCACGAACAGCACGTCGACGAGCGCCCGCGGGCTGACCGCGGTGACGATCGAAACGCGCTTGGCGGAATCTGCGACCATGCGCCGCGCCGTGCGGTCGAAACCGCCGAGCAGTTCGCGCTCGGCCAGCCGGATGAGGTCGCGGCCGTCGATGATTTCGTCGAGATGGTCGGCGAGGATTGCGCGGCCATGCGCGGTTTCCGGACGGCCGCCGTAGAGTGCGGCGACGTCGCCAACGACGCTGCGCGCCAGTTTGCGGTCATCGGCTTCCGCCGCCGCTGCGGCGCGTTCGCGCAGACCGGCGATCTGGCGCAGCCGCATCAGCCCGGCCAGTTCCTTTGCCGCAATGACGATCGACGCAAGCGCAACCATTGCTGCGAGCGCGACACCGAGCCAGCCGAGCCAGTCGGTGCGGGCGAAGAGGTCGCGGATGAGTTGGTCGACCGCCAATCCGATGGCCAGCGTGACGAGGCCGCCGAGCCCGGCGAAGAATAGCCGGCCCCAGGCGGAAGACCGTGACGGCGCCTTGGCGGCGCGCTCGGCCACGGCGACTGCCGGCGGCACATCGTCTTCCGGTGCCGGGGTAATCACCGTCGTCGCCGGTTTCGCGTCGGCGGTGGCGGTCTCGGGCCGGTCGCGGCGCTTTTCCGGGCCGGCGACGCGGACGTTCGGCTTGTCGACCGGGAAGGCCGAGGGCGGACGACGCTTGCGCTCGGTCATACCAGGCGGTCTCCGACCAGGAATTCGATGGCGCGGTCGAGGCGGATATGCGGCAGCGACAGCGCCACGCCGTCCTCGGTGCGCTCCAGGCGCGGCGGCCGGAACCGCAGGAAGCGCAGATCGGACGTTTCCTCGGGCGTCGAATCATATTCAAATATCGATTCAGGATTTTCCGGCAAGTCACCTGGAAATAAAGCGATTTCCGAATTGCCGTCATAGCGCTTGCCGGCCATCGTCTCGCCCGGCAGCGGCGTGCCCATGATGCAGCCGAGCGCTTCGCCGCCGTGTTCGACGACGGCCTCGCGCGTCGCCCGCACCGAGGCCAGCGCCAGCACGTCGACTTCGGCGCCGGCGAATTCGGCCCTTTTCAGGGCGCCGTCGACGAGCCGGCGCAGGATTGCCTGAAGCCGGTCGTGATCGTCCTGGTGCAGATGGTCGGCCTTGGTGGCGGCAAAAAGCAGCCGGTCGATGCGCCGCGCCAGGATCGCCGAAAGCCAGGAGTTCCGCCCGGGCCGGAAACAGTCGAGGATGTCGGCGAGCGCGGTTTCCAGATCGTGGACCGCGGCCGGCCCGGCGTTGAGCGCGGCGAGCGCGTCGACGAGCACGATCTGGCGGTCGAGCCGGGCGAAGTGGTCGCGGAAGAACGGCTTTACCACGACCGCCTTATAGGCCTCGAAACGGCGCTCCATCATTGCCCACAGCGAGCCTTTCGGCGGATGCCCGGTCTCCGGCAGGTCGAGCGGGGAAAAAGTGAGCGCCGGTGAGCCCTCGAGGTCGCCGGGCATCAGAAAGCGCCCCGGCGGCAGGGTCGACAGCGCCAGCGCGTCATTGCGGCAGGCGCGCAGATAGTCGGTGAACCGCTCCGCCGATTCCCGCGTCCAGGCTTCGTCTTCGGCGGTCAGCGGATCGCCGGTGTCGAGATGGCGGTGCCAGGATCGGGCGAGATCGACGCGGCTGTCCATGCGGCTCAGGGCGACGGCGCGCCGCGACCAGGTGGCGAAATCCTGGCCCAGCAGCGGCAGGTCCAGAAGCCATTCGCCGGGATAGTCGACGATATCGAGATGAAGCCGGCCGGCGCCCAGCGCGCGGGTGAAATAGCTCGCCGATTCATATTCGATCGTCAGCCGCAACTCGCTGATGCGCCTCGTCGAATCGGGCCAGACCCGGTCATCGACCAGATCGCCGACATGGGCCTCGTAATCGAAGCGGGGCACGTCGTCGTCGGGCTGCGGCTGCAGAAACGACCGGGAAATCCGGCCCTCGGCATGGGCGGCAAAGAGCGGCAGGCGGCCGCCGTGAATAAGATTGTGGATGAGCGCGGTGATGAAGACGGTCTTGCCGGATCGCGACAGCCCGGTGACGCCGAGCCGCAGCGACGGGCTGACGACGCCGGCGGCGAGGTCGGCGATATTGCCGAGCGCAATCAAAGCGTCGTCGGTGAGGTTGGTCAGTTTCACGATCGGCCGGTCTCCGCGGTCCATGTAGCCCTTTGCGGCGGAAATTGTAAGGTCCGGGGCAGATCAGCCGGTTCTTGCCGCGACATCGGCGGCGAGATCGCGCGGGCGGCGGAAGTCGGCGACAATGCCCTTGCCCGGTCCGATGTCGGCCCAATCCTCGACGTCGAAATCGAACACCGCAAGCGCCGCGGTCGGGTATTTCTCGGTCATGTCTCGCGCCGCCGCGGCGGCGGAATCACGGCCGAGCGTCAGCGCCAGCTCCTGGATCGCGGGATTGTGGCCGATGACGAGAATCGTCTTGGCCACCGCAGGCGCGGCGCGCAGATTGACGAGATAGTCGGCCCACTCGCCGTCATAGAAGGCGCGGCTGACGATGATCGTGTATTCGCCGGCGATCCGCGGCAGCATCAGCGCCAGGGTTTCGCGGGTGCGCCTGGCGCCCGAACAGAGTATGCAGTCGATATCGTAGCCCTTGGCCGCCAGATAGGCGGCCATGCGCGGCGCGGCATCGCGGCCGCGATCGTTCAACGGGCGCTCGAAATCGGCGAGGCCCGGCTTCGCCCACGACGATTTGGCGTGGCGCATCAGGATCAGACGGCGCATGTTCCCCCTCGCTGGCGTTCGCAATACCAACACTGGCCGTTGTTTACGAACATCGCATTTCGATTGTTAAAATACCAGCGACACGCGGCCGCCCGGATGGCGTTCGAGGCGGCCGGCCAGATCGAGCTCGATCAGCACCAGATAGACGGTTTGGGCCGGGCGGCCGGTGTGGCGGACGATCTCGTCGATTTCGACCGGCGTGGCCCCGAGCGCGGTGACGACGGCGCGGCGGTCGGCTTCGTCGGGGGTGGCCGGCGGCGCCTCGTCGGGGCGTTCGGTCGGCGGCTCGTCGGTCTCGCCGCCGGGCGGCACGGCAAAAAGGTCGCCGGTGAGCGGGGCCAGGATTTCGATGATGTCCTCGGCCTCGGTGACCAGGATCGCGCCGTTCTTGATCAGGCCGTTGGCGCCGTCGGCGCGCGGATCGAGCGGCGAACCGGGGACGGCGAACACCTGCCGGTTCTGTTCGAGCGCCATGCGCGCGGTGATCAGCGAGCCGGAGCGGCGCGCCGCCTCGATAACGACGACGCCGAGCGAAACGCCGGAGATCAGCCGGTTGCGGCGCGGGAAATCGCGGCCGCGCGGCGTCCAGCCGATCGGCATTTCGGAGAGGAGGGCGCCGCCGCCGGCGATGAGGCGGTCGACGAGTTCGGCATTTTCCGGCGGATAGATGTGATCGATGCCGCCGGCAAAGACGGCGATCGTGCCGGCGTCAAGCGCGGCCTCGTGCGCCGCCGTGTCGATGCCGCGGGCAAAGCCGGAGACCACGGAACAGCCGGCGTCGGCGAGCCCGCGGCCGATGCGCGTCGCCATCTTGCGGCCGGCGATCGAGCAGTTGCGCGAGCCGACGACGGCGACCAGCGGGCGCGCCAGGATCACCGGATCGCCGCGGACGCAAAGGAGCGGCGGCGGGCTGTCGATCATCCGCAAGAGCGGCGGATAGTCCGGCTCGCCGAGGCCGATGAAGCGGGCGCCGATTGACGCGGCGGCCTCCATCTCGCGCAGGGCGTCGTCCTCGGAGCAGATGGTGATGCGACGATTGGCGCCGCCGCGGCGCGACAGTTCGGGCAGCGCGTCGAGCGCCGCCTTGGCCGAGCCGAGATGGTTGATCAGGTCGCGGAACGTCGCCGGGCCGACATTTTCGCTGCGGATCAGCCGCAGCCAATGCAGCCTTTGGGCATCGCTCAGGTGAATGCCGCGCCCGGATCCGGCCGGGTCGCTCATCCGCCGCCCCCGATGCGGCTTTCGGTCCCGGCGGCGAGCCGCTGGATGTTGTCGCGGTGCTTGATCCAAAGGATCACCGTGAGCCCGGCAAAGGCGAGCGCCAGCGTCGGCCGCTCGGTCGCGGCCAGGGCCAGCGGCATCGCCAGGCTCGCGGTCAGCGCCGACAGCGACGAATAGCGGGAAACGAAGGCGACGATCAGCCAGATCACGCCAAACGCCAGCGCGTAGGGCCAGGCGAGGCCGAGCAGCACGCCGATATAGGTGGCGACGCCCTTGCCGCCCTTGAACTTCAGCCAGAGCGGAAAGAGGTGGCCGAGAAAGGCGCCGATGCCGGCTGCGACCGCGGCCGCCTCGCCGCCGAAATAGCGCGCCGCGACGACCGCCGCCGTGCCCTTCAGCATGTCGCCGACAAGGGTGGCGGCGGCGAGCGCCTTGGAGCCGGTGCGCAGCACGTTGGTGGCGCCGATATTGCCGGAGCCGATCGCCCGCAGATCGCCGCGCCCGGCGAGCCTGGTCAGGATCAGGCCGAACGGGATGGCGCCGAGCAGGTAACCGAAAAGGGAGGCGATGAGAAGGGACAGAGTGGCTAGGGCGGACGCGGCGGAAACTTCCATGAACGGCTCTTGGTCAGGCGTCGGGGGCGCCAGCGTATTCGTAGACGGTACGCCCCGCAACCATGGTGCGAACCACCCGGCCGAGCAGGCGGGCGTCTTCAAAGACCGTGTTCTTGGACCGCGAGGAGAGGTCTTCGGCGCGCACCACCCAGGGCATTTCCAGGTCGAAGACCACGAGATCGGCGGCCGAGCCGGGTTTGAGCGTGCCGCCCTCGATGCCGAGCAGTTTCGCCGGACGGGTCGACATCGCCGCCATCAGATCGATCAGCTCGATATCGCCGGCGTGGACGAGGCGCAGCCCCGCCGCCAGCAGGGTTTCCAGACCGATCGCGCCGGTGTCGGCCTCGGTGAAGGGATGGCGTTTTGCCTCGACATCCTGCGGATCATGGCTGGACACGATGCAATCGATGACGCCCTCGGCAAGCGCGGCAACGAGCGCGCGGCGGTCGTCCTCGCTGCGCAGCGGCGGCGCCAGCTTGAAGAAGGTCCGATAGGGGCCGATGTCGGCCTCGTTCAAGGTCAGATGGTTGACCGAGGCCGAACAGGTGACGTCGAGGCCTTCGGCCTTTGCGGCGCGGATCACCTCGACGGAGGCGGCGCACGACACGAGCGCCGCATGATAGCGGCCGCCGGTCAGGCGCGCGAGCCGGATATCGCGGTCGATCATGATCGTCTCGGCCTCGCGGGGGATGCCCTTGAGGCCGAGTCGCGTGGCGGTTTCGCCCTCGTTCATGACGCCGTCGCCGACCAGGTCGGGGTCTTCCGGGTGGTGCACGACCAGCGCGCCGAAATCGCCGGCATAGGTCAGCGCCCGGCGCATGACCTGAGCGTTGGTGACGGCCCGGCGCCCGTCGGTGAAGGCGACGGCGCCGGTATCGCCCAACAGCCCGATTTCGGTCAGTTCGGCGCCGGACAGGCCCTTGGTCAGCGCCGCCATCGGATAGACGTGGACGATCGCCGTGTCGCGGGCGCGGCGCTGCACGAAGTCGACGAGGGCGATGTCGTCGATCACCGGATCGGTGTCGGGCATGGTGACGATCGAGGTGACGCCCCCGGCCGCCGCCGCATGGCTGGCCGAGGCGAGGGTTTCGTGATGCTCGATCCCCGGCTCGCCGACGAAGACGCGCATGTCGACAAGGCCGGGCGCGACGATGGCGCCGCGGCAATCGACCACCTCGGCATTGTAGAGCCGGGCGCTGACCGCATCGGGGCCGGCGGCGACGATGCGGCCGTCGGCGACCAGCACCGAGCCCTCGGCGTCGAGATCGCGCGAGGGATCGACGATTCGGGCATTGGCGAGGACCAGGGGGCGCTGCTGACCGGTGCCGTCGTTCATCCTTCGCCTCGCTCAGTGGTTCGGCATGTTCGAGGCGAGCGCTTCGAGCACCGCCATGCGGACGGCGACGCCCATCTCGACCTGATCGCGGATCAGGCTGCGCGGTCCGTCGGCGACGGCGGAGTCGATTTCGACGCCGCGGTTCATCGGGCCGGGATGCATGACCATTGCGTCGGGCTTGGCGAGCGCGAGCTTATCGGCGTCGAGCCCGAAGAAATGGTAGTACTCGCGCACCGAGGGCACCATGGCGCCGTGCATGCGCTCGCGCTGCAGCCGCAGCATCATCACGATGTCAACATCGACGAGCGCCTCGGTCATGGAACTGTAGACGTCGACGCCGAGCCGTTCGATGCCCGCCGGCATCAGCGTCGAGGGGCCGGCGACGCGGACGCGGGCGCCGAGCGCCGACAGCGATAGGATGTTGGAGCGGGCGACGCGGCTGTGCAGGATGTCGCCGCAGATGGCCACCGTCAGCCCCTCGATGTGGCCCTTGGCGCGGCGAATGGTGAGGGCGTCGAGCAGCGCCTGGGTCGGGTGCTCATGAGCGCCGTCGCCGGCATTGATCACCGAGCAGCCGACCTTCTGGGCCAGGAGTTCGACCGCACCGGCCGATTGGTGGCGGACCACCAGGATATCCGGGTGCATGGCGTTCAGCGTCATCGCCGTGTCGATCAGCGTCTCGCCCTTGCGCACCGAGGACGAGGCCACCGACATGTTCATGACGTCGGCGCCGAGGCGCTTGCCGGCGATTTCGAAAGAGGACTGGGTCCGAGTCGAAGCCTCGAAGAAGAGATTGATCTGGGTGCGGCCGCGTAAGGTGGCGCGCTTCTTTTCGATCTGGCGGCTGATTTCGACGGCGGATTCGGCGAGATCGAGGAGAGAGGTGATCTCCACCGCGCTGAGACCCTCGATACCGAGGAGATGGCGGTGCGGGAAGCTGATCTGCCGGGGTGAATCTGCCACGCTCATTAAAGCTGTGTCTATAGGCGGTATCGGAACCCCGGGCAAGCGAAAGCGCTGTTGTTTCGACATCTATTTGCATGAAGCGCGGAGATGGCGGTTCACCTGTCGCGGAAATCGGCGTAGACTCTGCGATCAAGGAGGATTTCTCTGCGAAAGCGAGCGTCCATTGGTGCGGTGGCAGCAGCCGGCTGTTTTTGTGGTCAGGCCCTATTGGATTCCCGTCCCCGCCTGCGCGGGGACAGGCTCTTCGCGGGAATGACGAGTGCGCGGGGGTGCCCTGACAATCAACATCCTCCGTCACCCCCGCGCAGGTGTTCGGTTCCAGGTGATTGTTTGGATGGAATCGGTGTAGAGCAAGGTATTGCCTTTTTGAGGGAGCGGCTTGCGCCATGGAACTGAGACTGCACGCCAACGCGACGACGACGCCACGCATTCGCGCCTATATTCAGGCCAGCACCAAGCCGGTGGCCGAACTGGCCAGGGAACTGGGGGTGAGCGAGACCACGATCCGCCGCTGGCGTGCGCGCAAGACGGTGACGGATCGCTCCCATGTGCCCAAGCGCATCGCCACCAGCCTGTCGGCCCTGGAGGAAGGGCTGATCTGCGAACTGCGCCGCAGCCTCGAGCTGCCGCTCGACGACATCACCGAGGTGATGCGCCGCTGCGTCAATGGCAAGCTGTCGCGCAGCGCCATCCATCGTTGCCTCAGGCGCCACGGCCTCAACCGCCGGCCCAAGCCCGACAAACCGCCGGTCGGCGCCTTCCCGGAGGCCGGCGTCGGCTTCATCCACGTCGATGTCAAGCATCTGCCCGCCCTCAGGCGCAAGAAGAGCTATGCCTTCGTCGCCATCGACCGCGCCACCCGCTATGTCTATCTGGAGACCCATCCGCGCCGCGACGCCGACACCGCCGCGGGCTTCCTGAAGCGCTTCCTCGCCCATTTCCCGCACCCGGTTCACACCATCCTCACCGACAATGGCAGCGAGTTCACCGATCGCTTTGCCGTCGACATGAAGAACAAGCCCGACGATCGTCCCTCGGGCCGCCATCCCTTCGACGTCGCGTGCGCCGACAATCACATCGAGCATCGCCTCACCAGACCCTACCGGCCACAGACCAACGGGCTGGTCGAACGCTTCAACCGCCGCCTCGCCGAGGCCATCCGCGCCAGG
>JANQEG010000108.1 GCA_028278505.1 Rhodobiaceae bacterium | reverse complement strand
GCGTCACCGCCTGGCGCCACGCGGCCTGGGCGTGCTGCGCCAGCCGCCCGTCGGGCAAATTGGAGACGTCGAGCGCCACCGGCGGCGTCGACAGCCGCTCATAGCCGTCGGCAAGGCCGCGCGCGGCGCGGGCGTGGTTGCGGATCACCCGCAGCATCTCGTCGGCATTCGCCTGATAGCCGGGGAAGGTGCCGAGTTCCTTGGCCATTTCGGCGCTGGTCGCATAGGCGACACCCGTCATCACCGCGGTGATGGCGCCGCACATGGCCCGGCCCTCATGGGAATCATAAGAAATCCCCGACGACATCAAGAGGCCGCCGATATTGGCGTAGCCGAGGCCGAGCGTCCGGTAGTCGTAGGACAGCTTGGCGATCTCCTGGGACGGGAACTGCGCCATCGTCACCGAGATTTCCAGCACCACCGTCCACAGCCGCACCGCGTGCTCGAACGACATGATGTCGAAGCGCTTGTCGGCATCGCGGAACTGCATGAGGTTGAGCGAGGCCAGATTGCAGGCGGTGTTGTCGAGGAACATGTACTCCGAGCACGGGTTGGAGGCCCGGATGCGCCCCGAATTCGGGCAGGTGTGCCAGTCATTGATGGTGGTATCGAACTGGATGCCCGGATCGGCCGACGCCCACGCTGCGTAGCCGATCTTCTCCCACAATTCCCGCGCCTCGAGCGTGTCCGCCACCTTGCCGTCGGTGCGCCGCACCAGGTCCCAGGTGCCGTCGGCCTCGACCGCGTGCAGGAATTCGTCGGTCACCCGCACCGAATTGTTGGAGTTCTGGCCGGAAACCGTCAGATAGGCCTCCGAATCCCAGTCGGTGTCGTAGTTCGGGAAGCTGATCGAGGTGTAGCCCTGCTGGGCGAACTGGATCGCCCGGCGGACAAAATTCTCCGGCACGTTGGCGGCCTTGGCGGCGCGCACTTCGCGCTTCAGCGCCGGGTTCATTTTCGGGTCGTAGCAGTCCTCGCCCGGGCCGTCGCAGTTGATGCAGGCCTTGATGATGGCGTTCAGATGCTTGCCGCAGAGCTTGGAGCCGGCCACCAGCGCGGCAACCTTCTGCTCCTCCTTCACCTTCCAGTTGATATAGGCCTCGATGTCCGGGTGATCGACTTCGACGACGACCATCTTCGCCGCTCGCCTTGTCGTGCCGCCGGATTTGATGGCGCCCGCCGCGCGGTCGCCGATCTTCAGGAAGCTCATCAGGCCCGACGATTTGCCGCCGCCCGAAAGCGGCTCGCCCTCGCCGCGCAGGGAGGAGAAATTGGTGCCGGTACCGGAGCCGTATTTGAACAGCCGCGCCTCGCGCACCCAAAGGTCCATGATGCCGCCCTCATTGACGAGATCGTCGGAAATCCCCTGGATGAAGCAGGCATGCGGCTGCGGATGCTCATAGGCCGTCTTCGACCGGGTCAGCCGCCCGGTTTCGAAATCGACGTAGAAATGGCCCTGGCCGGGGCCGTCAATGCCATAGGCCCAGTTGAGGCCCGTGTTGAACCATTGCGGGCTGTTCGGCGCCGCCTTCTGCGTCGCCAGCATGTAGCAGAGCTCGTCGAAGAACGCCCGCGCGTCGCGCTCGCTGTCGAAATAGCCGCCCTTCCAGCCCCAATAGGTCCAGGTGCCGGCCAGCCGGTCGAAGACCTGGCGGGCGGAATGCTCGCCGGTATAACGCTTGCCCTCGGGCAGTTGCGACAGCGCCTCGTCGTCGGCAACCGAGCGCCACAGCCAGGACGGGACCGCGTTTTCCTCGATCCGCTTGAGCGCCACCGGCACGCCGGCCTTGCGGAAATATTTCTGCGCCAGGATATCGCAGGCGACCTGCGACCACGCCGCCGGAACCTCAATGTCATCGAGCCGGAACACCACCGATCCGTCTGGATTGCGGATCTCGCTGGTCGTCGTCCGGAAGGCAATATCTTCGTAAGCCGAACGTCCTTCTTCAGTGTAGCGTCGCTCGATCCGCATTTGGTCTCGACCCCTTTTTGATTGGCTCCGGGGACAGTCGCCCTCCGGTCCCGGCCTTGATCAACCGGCCCCTGTCGTCTTCTGCGACTCTTCCCTGTGCAGCGGGACTCACTATCCCTTATTTCGCGCCGAGCGTCGGACGAAATACTAAATATAGTATTACTGCCCGGTTTTGCCCAGCCGAATCCCGACATCAGAGCGCAATAAAACCTTGCGGTCGATCGAAGCAATCGACCTCATTCACACGCTACGATGTCGGGTACTTTGGGAACGAACTTCCCTGAACGCGCCCGGTTTGTCCCGAGGCGAAGTCGAGGCTATGACGACTCGTTTCGACCCGTCAAGCATTTGTATGGGGCTTGACAAAGCGCGCTACATCTTGTGGCCGGACCGGTCGCTGTGCGTGCCGCCGAAAACCGGGATTTTCGCCTCCGCCGCGCAAGATCGATTCGATCGAAATTTTTCACGTAATTCACATGTGAGCTTTCCGCTCGGTTGCGGTTTTTCCCGGCTCTTCCCGATTCCGTCATGAAAACTCCATCTTGGCGACGACTCAGGGCCATGAGTCGACCGCCGCGCCCATCCCGAATTCTGAATGGACACGACGCGTCGCCGGGGTATAGTCCGCGGGCCAACAGCCGAAGCGGAGCCGGCGCATGAAGGATTTCATCTTCCAACTCTTCACCTGGTGGAACGGGCAGACCATGGGCACCCGCTTCTTCACCTGGCGCAAGGGCGAGTATGTCGGCGAGGACGAATTCGGCAACACCTACTATCGCCACAAGAACGTTCCCCCGCTCGGCGAGCGCCGCTGGGTGATCTATAACGGCGTCGCCGAAGCCTCGAAGATCCCGCCCGGCTGGCACGGCTGGATGCATCATCGCACCGACACCCCGCCGAGCGAGGACGACTATGAGGCGCGCCACTGGGAGCGACCGCACCAGCCCAATCCGACCGGCACCGCCGCCGCCCACCGTCCCGACGGGTCGATCCTGCGCGGCGAGCCGCGGCCGCCGGCCAACACCGATTACGAGCCCTGGACGCCGTGACGGGCGGGCCCGTCGCCGGCGATCCGTCGCGCCAGACCTGGTCGTCAGCGACCTATGACGAAAACGTCCGTTTTGTTTCCGAACTCGGCAAAGGCGTGGTCGACTGGCTGGCGCCTCGGGCCGGCGAACGCATCCTCGATCTCGGCTGCGGCGACGGCGCGCTGACGATTGCGCTCCGTGATGCCGGCGCCGATGTGGTCGGCGTCGATTCGAGCGACGACTTCGTGCAGGCCGCCCGCGAACGCGGGCTCGATGCCCGGCTGATGGACGCCCACGCGCTCACCTTTTCACGCGAATTCGACGCCGTCTTTTCCAATGCCGCCCTGCACTGGATGATCGAACCGGAAAAGGTCGTCGCCGGCATCGCCCGCGCGCTGAAGCCCGGCGGGCGCTTCGTCGCCGAGTTCGGCGGCCACGGCAATGTCGCCGCCATCACCACGGCGATGCGCGCGGTCGGCGCCGCCATGGGCGGCGATGTCTCGGCCGCGGGCCCGTGGTACTTCCCGACCGAGGCGGAATATTCCGCACTGCTCGGAACGCACGGGCTTGAAGTCTCCCGGATCACCCGTTTTCCACGTCCGACGCCGCTGCCGACCGGCATGAGGGGCTGGCTTGAGACGATGCGGGCGCCGTTCTTCGACCAGTTCGGCGACCGCCGCGACGAGGCGATGGCGCGCGTGCTCGACGCCCTGGCGCCGTCGCTCTCTGACAGCGCCGGCAATTGGACCGCGGACTATATGCGGCTGCGGGTCGAGGCGGTGCTGGCCGCGGCGTGACGGCGCCTTTTCCTCGCCTCGTTAGCGTGTTAGAGCCGGGACCACGTCGGCAGGGATGTTAAGAATCTCTGCCGTCCGTCCACAATGCGGCAATTGACGAAACTGTTTTAATGAAGACACGGTTCCTGACAGCGACGGCGTTCCTTTTCGTTCTCGCCTCTGGCGGCAGCGGCGCCCAGGCCGAGAAGATCGCCAACCGGGTGGCGGTCTTCTCCGGCCTCGACAAGATCACCGGCCGGATCATCAGCTTCGACGTCTATATCAATGAGACCGTGCAGTTCGGCGCGCTGCAGGTGACGCCGCGGGTCTGCTATACGCGCCCGGCCACCGAGGCGCCGCAGACCACCGCCTTCATCGAGGTCGACGAGGTGACGCTGGCCAAGAAGGTTCAGCGCATCTTCACCGGCTGGATGTTCGCCGCAAGCCCCGGCCTGCACGCCGTCGAGCACCCGATCTATGACGTCTGGCTGATCGACTGCAAGGCGACCTCGCCGGTCACCCCGCCCTCCGACAGCCAGTAGAAATCGGCCTCCAGCGCCAGCGCCACGTCGAGCAGTTCCTGGTAGCGCCGGCGGCCGATCTCCATCGCCCCGAAACGGCGCAGATGGTCGGTGACGAACTGCGTATCCAGAAGTTGGAAACCGCCCGCGCTCAGCCGCGCCACCAGATGGACGAGGGCGACCTTGGAGGCGTCGCGGTCGCGCGCGAACATGCTTTCGCCGAAGAACGCCGCGCCGATCTTGACGCCGTAGAGCCCGCCGGCCAGGCGGCCGTCGCGCCACGCCTCGATGGTGTGGCAGAAGCCCATCTCAAAAAGTTCGCCGTAGAGCCGGCGGATGCGATCGTTGATCCAGGTCTTGCGCCGGCCCGGCGCCGATTCCGCACAGCCTTCGATGACGCCGGAAAAATCGCTGTCGATTCGCACCTCGAACCGGTCCTGCCTGACGATCTTGGCCAGGCTGCGCGGGATGTGGAAATGGGCGAGCGGGATGATGCCGCGCCGTTCCGGCTCGATCCAGTAGAGCGCGGGGTCCTCGGCGCTCTCGGCCATCGGGAAGATGCCGCACGCATAGGCCTTCAAGAGCACCTGCGGCGTGATCTCCAATAGGATGTCGTCGGCTTTGCTCATCCTATTTGCCCATCCCGCGATATCGACGGGCCGTGCGCCCGTCACTCGGTCATATCTTGGCTCCGGCTCAGATATTTTTCCAGCCAGTGGATGTTGTACATGCCATTGGCGATGTCGACATCGTCGACGAGGCGGCGGAACAGCGGCACCGTCGAGCGCACGCCGTCGACGACGAATTCGTCCAGCGCCCGCCGCAGCCGCATCATGCACTCGACCCGGTTGCGGCCGTGCACGATCAGCTTGCCGATCAGACTGTCATAGTGCGGCGGGATATTGTAGCCGTGATAGATCGCCGAATCGACCCGGACGCCGAGCCCGCCCGGCGGGTGGAAATAGCGGATCGTGCCGGGCGAGGGCGTGAACGTGGCCGGGTCTTCGGCGTTGATCCGGCATTCCACCGCGTGGCCGTTGAAGCTGATGTCGTCCTGGCTCATCGAAAGCGGGCTGCCGGACGCCACGCGCAATTGCTCGTTGACCAGATCGATGCCGGTGATCATCTCGGTCACCGGGTGCTCGACCTGCAGCCGCGTGTTCATCTCGATGAAGTAGAATTCGCCGTTCTCGTAAAGGAACTCGACCGTGCCGACGCCGGCATAGCCGAGCTTGGCAATCGCATCGGCGACGATCGCGCCGATACGCCCGCGCGCCTCGTCGTTCAGCGCCGGCGACGGCGCCTCTTCCCAGATCTTCTGATGGCGGCGCTGCAGCGAGCAGTCGCGCTCGCCGAGATGCACCGCGTCGCCGCGGCCGTCGCCGAGCACCTGGATTTCGATATGGCGCGGCTTGCCCAGATATTTCTCGATATAGAGCTGGTCGTCGCCGAACGCCGATCGCGCCTCGGCCCGTGCCGTCGACATCGCCATCGGCAGTTCGTCCGGCGTCTGGGCGACCTTCATGCCGCGGCCGCCGCCGCCGGCCGCCGCCTTGACCAGCACCGGGAAGCCGATCTCCTTGGCGATCCGCATCGCCTCGATATCGTTGTCGACCGCGCCTTCGGAGCCCGGCACGACCGGAATGCCGAGCCGCGCCGCCGTCCGCTTGGCCTCGATCTTGTCGCCCATGATGCGGATGTGCTCGGCGCTCGGGCCGATAAAGGCGATGCGGTGGGCGGCGAGAATGTCGGCGAAACGGGCGTTCTCGGAGAGGAACCCGTACCCCGGATGCACCGCATCGGCGCCGGTGATCTCGCACGCCGCCAGCACCGAGGGAATGTTGAGATAGCTGTCGCGCGCCGGCGGCGGTCCGATGCAGACGCTTTCATCGGCGAGCCGGACGTGCATGGCGTCGGCATCGGCGGTGGAGTGGACCGCGACCGTGGAGATGCCCAATTCCTTGCAGGCGCGCAGAACCCGGAGTGCGATTTCTCCGCGGTTGGCAATCAGCACCTTGTTGAACATGCCGCCGGTTCCGCCGTCACTCGATGATCAGGAGAGGCTCACCGAATTCCACCGGCTGGGCGTCCTCGACCAGAATGCGGGTGACCGTGCCGGCGACCGGCGCCGGGATCGGGTTCATCGTCTTCATCGCTTCGACGATCAGGAGCGTGTCGCCGATCTTGACGTCGGTGCCGACTTCGACGAACGGCGCCGCACCCGGCTCGGGCGCCCGGTAGGCGGTGCCGACCATGGGCGAGCTGACGACGCCGGGATGCATGGAAACGTCAGAGGCCGGCGCCGGCGAATTGTCCTTCAGCGTCATCTCGACCGGATCGCGCGGCATTTGCGGCGCCGCCGCCGCTGTCACCGGCGCCGTCAGCGTGACCGCGCGCGCCACCCTGACCCGCAATCCCTGCTGCTCGATTTCGATCTCGGAGAGATCGGTTTCCGTCAGCAATTGCGCGAGTTCGCGGATAAGCGACTGATCGATTTTCGTTTCTTTCGGCATGGGCGGGTGCTTGAAACTCGTGTCTTTAAGAGTACGCCTTAAGAGTACGCCTTACGACGCCGGTCGCTGTTGGGCAAGAGCGGTGACGGCCAGGACGTAGCCCTGCGCGCCAAAGCCGCATATCACGCCGAGCGCGACGGGCGAGACGTAGGAGTGGTGGCGGAACGCCTCGCGGGCGTAAATGTTGGACAGATGGACCTCGACCACCGGCACCGACAACGCCCGGATCGCATCGAAAAGCGCGATCGAGGTGTGGGTGTAGGCGCCCGGATTGAGCACCACGCCGGCGGCCGCACCGTCGGCCTCGTGCAGCCAGTCGATCAGCGTTCCCTCTTGATTGGTCTGGCGAAAATCAAGATCGAGGGCGAAAGCCGCCGCCTGTTCCCGGCACGCCGTCTCGATGTCGGCGAGCGTGGCGCGGCCATAGATTTCGGGCTGGCGCTGCCCGAGCAGGTTCAGATTGGGACCGTTGAGGACGTATAGCGTTGCCGGCATCTCGATCGATCATGTCGCCGCATCGCCCGGACGTGGAATCCGCACGCGATACCGGCACTTTGGAAATCGGCACGGTTATAGGCGTTCGGTGTGGCGAAAGAAAGTCTTCTGAAACCGCCCTACGCACAACATGCCTGTAGGTCTTGAAATAATTAGATCGAAACATGAATAATGAAATATTCTTATAATAATGAAACAAACAAATAGTATGCAAGGAATATACTACCAAAATATAAGAAAATATTATCCAAGTATTTCCAACAAAAAAATATTATTATAACAAAATTAAATGAGAACTTTATTTGAAGTACTGCTTAATTCATTCATAAACAGTTTGTCGACTAATAGAATAAGGAGTATACAACCACCGATATTGATATTGAATAATTACCTGTTATAGTAAGCTACCCCTTACCCAGCAGGGTATGGCAGGCGCAGGAGTGATGGCTTGGTTTAAGGGATGACGCAGAAATGTCCAGGCTTGTTTCAAAATCAATCTTAGCCTGTATTGCAGTATATATATCATATTCTCCGGCAAATCCGGATGATTGTAGTGTAAAAAGAGATGTCGGTTCATTTTTAGGTGGATTTACAGAAGAGCATTTACCGAAAGACAATCCAGCAATAGAGTTATTCAAAGGTTTTATTGATGTTGCTCGAAATGAAATTGCACGGGAGTGCGGCGACACACAGGTAGATCAATATTATCGCACTGAGATAACTCCGGAGTACTGTCAGAGTTTACGTGGGGCCGTAGATACACGCTGTCCAACAAGAATTCTTCCGTAACAACATAGAGGTTGATCTGGATGATGGCTGAAATTAATTCCATTCTCGGAAGGGAGAGAGAAATGTATTATTTAAAAGGTCACCAGGAAATTAGTACAAGACGAGAATTTCTTAAATCAGGCTCTGCCGGAATCCTCTTGGTTTCTCTCTCACCTCTTGGCTTGGCTACAAAAGCTGAAGCATTTGCATGGATATCTATGGCTCGCGTGGCTGCACATTTAGTTACGTGGTGGGGTGGAGTGATGTACGGCGCGTCAAAAGGTGGAGGCGTGTTCTCTAATAACGACGTGGATGTTCAAGTGCAGATAAATAGAACCAATCAGAATTTGATTAAGGGGAAATTCACGGAAAACAAGAGATATTTTGAAGTCGATCGCCTTCCAGGGATAAGTGCTCATAAGAAAAAGTCTACTGAAGCAATGTGCATGGGTATAGGAACTGAAACAAAGCATCCGGCGATGATAGAAGCCGGTTCGCTGTTGTGTCTATATGATTGTCTTTATAAATATAATAATAAATTTGATATGGGGTATTTAAAGAGTCTAACAAGACCTATGGACCCCGGGCAAATGCCTGATGGTGATCTTTTCGCTGGCTACTCGAGACCTACGGAATATGCTACAGGAAATGGTGACTTTTTTGCAAATTGGGAAGTCTGGCACGATGGAAATTTAAAAAAGGGGAGAGGCCACTACACAGCCCGAGACTATAAAAATAGGCGGACGATATCAGGACAAACAGACGAATTCTTATTCTAATATCACCGATTCGGTAATACTGAAAGTAAATCGGCAAATTCGAAGGCATGCTCGGCAATAGGATCAGCAGACCGTGGCGCCGCATTTGCGCACGGCGGCGATCTTCTCGTGCAGGGTCGGGAAGCCGACGGCGCCGTCGATCACCTCATTGCCGACCACATAGGCCGGGGTTCCGCCGATGCCGAGCGCGTTGGCGAGTTCGTAAACTTCCGAAATCGTCTCGGCGACGTTTTCCGCCTTCATGTCGGCTTCGAGCTTGTCCATGTCGAGCCCCATCGACTTGGCCACCTCCATGGCCCGCGCCTTGTCGGCGCGGCCGCGTTTGGTCAGCAGCTGCCGGTGGAAGTTCATATAGTCGGCGTCCTGCTGGGCCACCGCGATGGCGACCTGCGCGACCTCGAGCGATTCACGGCCGAGCACCGGGAATTCCTTCAACACGATGCGCAGATTGGGATCGGCCTCGATCAGCTCCAGCATGTCCGACAGCGCGCGCTTGCAGAAACCGCAATTGTAGTCGAAGAACTCGACCAGGGTGACGTCGCCGTCCGGATTGCCGAGCACCACCTGCCGCGGCGAATTGAGGAGCCGATCCTCGTTCGCGGCAACCGCCTTGGCGCGCTCGGCGAGCTGTGCGGCCGCCTGGCGCTTCTCCAGCTCGATCAGCGCATCGCGGACCACCTCCGGATTGGCGGCCAGATAGTCTTTGATGATGTTTTCGATTTCCGCCTTCTGGGCATCGTCGAAGGCCGATTGCGCCAGGCCGGTCGCCGCCATGGTCGCTAACGCAATGAGGCCGACGGCAAGGGCGGCGGCGGAACGGATCAAAGTCTGCATCGGAAGGTCCTTGGTTTAACGCGGATACCACATGCTGGCACAAGACGCACCGTCAGCGGGCGCGCCTCAGGTCAGGGGGTTTATAGGTCACTATATCCTCGGCGCGAAGCCATCCGGGCGACCCGCGTTTCAATTTTGCGCGAGCGCGCTTGGCCATCTGCTGGGCCGCTTCGAAATTGCCCTCGGTGAAATATTGCTGCGCGGTGGCAAGCTGGGCGAGCGAGGTTTCGCCGCGCGCGGCATAGGCGCGGGCGAGGAAGCGATAGCCGTCGGCCGCCTCGCCATCGGCGTTGAGGCCGCGGCGAAGCTGGGTGATCGCTTCCTTGAGGCTGGCCTTGTCGCCGATCTCGACCAGGGCGGCGCCGTACAGGATGCGGATGAGGCCGGCGTCCGGGGCAAGCGCGACGGCCTTCCTGAGCGGCGCCAGCGCTTGGCGTGGCTTGCCCTTTTCGTAATAGGCCTGGCCCTTCAACTCCCAGAAATAGGGGTTGCGCGGCTGCGCCTTGATCAGCGCGTCGATCTCCCTCAAGGCCTGTTGGAGGCTGCCGCTGCGATAGGCGGAAATGGCGCGCGCATAGCGGGCCGGCAGGCTCTTGTCGCGCTTGGGGTAGCGCCGGGCGACGGTTCTGGCGCCTTCGGTGAAGCCGGAAAGTTTTGCTCGCGCCAGATCGTGGCGCAATTTCAGGCCGGCCGGGTCGGCCCGGTCCCAATAGCGGCTCTTTCTGGCGTCCTCTTCGATCTGGGCGATGCGCTGGCGCGGCATTGGATGGCTTTGCGCATAAGGATCGGCGTAGCGGGCGGCGAGCATGGCCTGGTCGGCGAATTTGCGGAACACCTCGATCATGCCGCGCGCCGATTGTCCGGTGGCGGCCAGATAGGAGAGGGCCGCCTGATCGGCCGCCAGCTCCTCGCCGCGGGCATAGGACAGGAAGGTGCGCGCAGCCACGCTGCTGCCGGCGGCGGCGATGCCGGCGCCGCTGCGGGCGATATCGCCGCCAAGCGTGCCGCCGGTCTGGGCCCCGGCCACCATGGCGCCGGCGCCGAGGATCGCCGCAATCGCGGCAATCACCTGCGCCCGCGCCAGTTCCTGGCGCAGCCGGAACAGATGGCCGCCGGCCAGATGCCCGGTCTCGTGGGCGAGCACGCCGATGATCTGGTTCGGCGTCTTCGCCTGCATCAGCGCGCCGGTGTTGATGAAGATGCGCCGCCCGTCGGCGACGAAGGCGTTGAAGCTGCGGTCGTCGACCAGCACGATGCCGATCGAGGCGGCGCCGATGCCGGCGGCACCGAACAGCGGCTTGGCGTAGTCGCGCAGGAGCGCCTCGATCTCGGTGTCGCGGATGCGCCGGATGAGGCGCCCTTGCGCCTCCGCCGGCGCGAAGCTCTCCGCCATCAGCGTGACGAAAAAGACCAGCGCAAGCGCGAGCGTCGCCGCAGAACGGAGCGGCCGGGTCCGCATTCGCGCCTTGCAAGGGGTGTCGGCTGCAACTGACATCCGTCGATTCCGTTCGGCTTTGCCCAAGATCGGGGTGGAGCCCGGTCCCGGCGGCTGCTACCAATGCCGCGCGGCGGCCGCCCGCGGCCCGTGCCCCGCGGATCCACGCCGCAGCCAGGGTAGGGAGCCCGCCGGCCGCGGTCAACGGACCCGGGAAGGTGATCGTTCGGCCATAACCGCGGCCGAATTTTGGCAAAGCCCGGCGGGCCGCAACTTTTGACGACTATGGGAGTATCGAGGGTGAGTGGGGATTTTTCGCCATCGGACCGCAGCCGGATCGCGCCGTTCATCGCCATGGACGTCCTGCGCGCCGCCAATGCCCATGAGGCGACCGGTGCCAGCGTCGTGCATATGGAGGTCGGCGAGCCGGGCGTTCCGGCGCCTTTGTCGGTGCGCGAGGCTGCCGCACGGGCGCTCGACGCCGGCCGGATCGGCTACACCGAGGCGCTCGGCATCCCGCCCTTGCGCGAGGCGATCGCGGCGAGCTACGGCACGCTTTACGGCGTCGAGGTGGCGCCCGAACGAGTGCTGGTGACGACCGGCTCCACCGCCGGGTTCAATCTGAGCTTCCTGGCTGCCTTCGATCCCGGCGACCGTATCGCCATCCCGACCCCCGGCTATCCGTGCTACCGCAACATCATGCGCGCTTTCGGCCTGGAACCGGTCGAAATCGAAACCGGGCCGGCGACCCGCTGGGCGCTGACGCCGGAGCTGCTCGCCGCCGCCCATGAGGAAGCGCCACTCGCCGGCGTGCTCGTGGCCAGCCCGGCCAATCCGAGCGGCACGGTGATCCCGCCCGACGCTTTAGCGACGCTGATCAAGGCGGCCGAGGATATGGGCCTCTGGTTCATTTCCGACGAGATCTACCACCGGCTGACCTATGGCGAGCCGGCGGCGACGGCGCTCGCCACGTCGAAACGCGCGATCATCATCAACTCTTTCTCGAAATATTACTGCATGACCGGCTGGCGGATCGGCTGGATGGTGGCGCCCGAGGCGCTGCTCCGGCCGATGGAGCGGCTGGCGCAGAACCTCTATATCTCGGCGCCGACGCTGTCGCAGTACGCCGCGCTCGCGGCGCTCGAGGCGACCGCGGATCTGGAGGCCGTCAAGGCCGTCTATGCGAAGAACCGCGCCTATCTCCTGGAGCATCTGCCGCGCATCGGCCTCAGCGAGTTCCTGCCCGCCGACGGCGCCTTCTATGTCTATGCGGATGTGCGCCGGTTCACCAATGATTCCGCCGATTTCGCCCACCGCATGCTGCTCGAGGCCGGCGTCGCGGTGACGCCCGGGGCCGATTTCGACCTCGACCGCGGCGCGCAATATATCCGCCTGTCCTTTGCCGGCAGCCACGAGGACATCGTCGAGGCGGTGCGGCGGCTGGAGGGCTGGCTGGGGTAGGCGCTACGTTTGGCCCCCTCATCCTGTCCTTCTCTCCGGCGGGGAGAAGGGACGACTCCCGCAAGCGGCTGAAAAACAAGCCCTCTCCCCATTGGGGAGAGGGTTGGGTGAGGGGTTTTTAGAATCAGCTCTAACCAATCAGTCCGCTTTTCCGCGGATTTCAAAATCGCTTTTCTTCAGAAGCGAAACCAGCTCGATACCGTGCTCGCGGAGGAATTCGGCAGCGCCTTCTTCCCGATCGATGATCGACAATGCGAATTTCACCGAGCACGGGGCGACCTCCTGGGCCGCTTCGACCGCCTTCAGCGTCGACGCGCCGGTCGTCGTTACGTCATCGACCATCAAAATGTCCGCACCGGGCCGGAATTCCCCGCCGATCCGCTCTTTGGCGCCATGCTCTTTCGCCTGCTTGCGGATGAAGAACGAATCGATCGGATAATCCATCACATGGCTGGCGAAAGCTGCCGCGCACACCACGGGTATCGCGCCGAGTTCAAGACCGCCGACGGCATTGAGCGAATGCTCTCTCATGAAACGGGCAATCATATTGCCGATCAGGTATTGCCCCTCGGGCAGCATCGTCGTCTGCCGTAACTGGAAGAGATAATGGCTTTTTCGGCCTGACGACAATGTGAAATCACCGACGAGCAGCGACTTGCTGGAAATGATGTCGTGCAGTCGCCGCAGTTCGGCCTCCGATCCGAAATCGGTCGGCGACCGGTTCAGGTCCGAGGCGGCGGCCGTTTCTGCGCTCATTTTCGCTCTGACATCCTCTTCAATCGGCGTTTCCGGCGAATGTACCAGCAGCGGCCGGGCGTTCCAATCGAGCTTGGCGATTTCGGCCCGTGCTCATGGTCCGGGTGTGGACAATCAAGGACGAACCGCTTCCACCGACGCCATTCCCGCGAACGGCCTGTTCCCGCGTAGGCGCTATCGCGTTCACATAATCTTAAAAGCCGGATACGGCGACGACATCGATCGATCGTCCGAGCGCGTCGAATTTCGAGGAAACATCCCTGTTCGAACATCACCGAATTGATGCGATGGTCATTTGGCGCGACCTTGCCTTTATCCACCTTTCCCGCGAAAGCGGGAATCCAATTATCCTCTCGATACGCTTTGTCGTCGGCTATTGCGAATTGAAGATTCGACTGACTAAACAGGCGCCAATAAGGGCGGATCAGCCAATGGACACCCGCTTTCGCGGGTGAGGTGCCAAGAGGTTTTTTTGCGCGCAGATTTTTCGCGCCCAGAGCGGCGCAAATCGGCAAAACGTGTGAATCTCATAGCCTGTAGACGCGGGCAGGAAACCAATCAGACCTGTCAGCAAACATATTTTGCCGGTCGTCGTCACATTGGCCCCTGGCTCTCCGGCCGGGGCGACGACGGAGAAACCCTGTTTCAATCCGCCAGCCGCAAGATCCGGCAGACATCCCCGGCCTTTGCCGGCGGCGCGTGTGGTGCACGGATGACGAGGCAGTCGGACCGCGCGAGCAGCGCCAGCATCGACGAATCCTGCATGTCGAACGGCGTCGCCACCAGCCGGCCGTCCTGGTCGCGGCG
Source organism: Rhodobiaceae bacterium (assembly GCA_028278505.1). GTDB lineage: Bacteria > Pseudomonadota > Alphaproteobacteria > Rhizobiales > JAKPQE01 > JANQEG01. The sequence goes on along the minus strand of JANQEG010000108.1, from coordinate 4,126 downwards.
CAATTCGGCGCGCAGATAGTCCTGGCGCCGATCATTGGCGGCAAGGTCGCAGCCGAGTATCGCCTCTTCGGTGGCCTCGGACGGGGCCGGATCGCCGCCGAGCGCGTTGACCAGCGGCTTGACGAACAAGAGCCCGCAGACCATCGCCGAGACCGGATTGCCGGGCAGGCCGATGACGCGCATTGCCCCGAGCCGGCCGAACATCAGCGGCTTGCCGGGCCGCATGGCGATGCGCCAGAAATCGAGCGCCATGCCGGCGTTGGCCAGCGCCTCCTGGATCAGATCGTGGTCGCCGACCGAGGCGCCGCCCAAGGTGACGAGGATGTCGGCCTTCTCGTCGCGCGCCCGTGCGATCGCCGCCTCGATCGCTTCCGGCCGGTCGGGCGCAATGCCGAGATCGAGAATTTTTGCGCCGGCGGCCTCCGCCAGCGCCGCGACGCCGAACGAGTTGGAGGCGACGATCTGGTCGGGCCCGCGCGCTTCGCCCGGCAGCACCAGTTCGTCGCCATTGGCGAGCACGGCGACGCGCGGCCGCCGACAGACCGGCAAGGTCGCATGGTTCATCGAGGCGGCGAGCGCCACGTCCTTGGCCGAAAGCCGCTGACCGGCCTTGAGCAGCGCCTCGCCGGTATTGAAGTCGAGCCCTTCGGGGCGCACGAACCGGCCGGGCGCGGACGCTTCGTTGACAGTCACCCGGTCGCCGTCGCGGGCCGTGTCCTCCTGGATGACGATGGTATCGGCGCCGCCCGGCATCGGCGCGCCGGTGAAGATGCGCACGGACTGACCCGGACCGATATCGCCGGAAAAGCGCCGCCCGGCCGCCGATTCGCCGATCACCGTCAGCGTCGCCGGAACCTCCACGATGTCGGCGGCGCGGACCGCATAGCCGTCCATCGCCGAATTGGTAAACGGCGGCTGGGTGCGCAGCGCTTCCAGGTCGCGGGCGAGCCGGCGCCCATGGGCGGACGCCAGCGTCACCTCTTCGGCCGCCAGCGGCGCGACACCGGAGAGAATGCGGGAAAGGGCTTCGGCGACGGGTATGAGCGACATGGGCGGAGGCTTTATCACGTTTGTCCCCCGCTGCACTCCTCAATTCGCGGACAAACAGCGTTCGTCACCTGAGGTGGCGAGCAACGCGCCTTTTAGCCCAAATAAATCATTCATCACCGGGCAGCTATTTCGTGGAGCGTCTTGTAACTGGCGCGGCCTCCCCGTTTGGCCTCCAGCACCGCTTTGATTTTTTTCCGCGCCCAACCGTCATGACCGTCGACCGGCAGTTCGCCGGTGTCGCGCACAAAAAGCTCGGCAGGCGTTTTTTCTTTGATCTCGTCCATAGAAATGAACTTACCACGGGATCGCCGGGAATGAAATTCGGCCGGCCTCCCTGGTCTAAAATCGCGGCTATTTCGTCCCCGTGGCGATCAATCCTTCGTGCCCGTCACCGTAATCGACAGCAAGTGCAGGTCGCGGGCGCGGGCATCGGCAAGCTCATCGGCATCCGCATAATCCGCAAGCACGTTTTCGGGCACATCCACGCGCTGCGCCTTCACGACATCCGTGTTCCGAAAGCCGCTTTCGGCGATGATCGAAAGGTATTCGTCTCTTGGCAGCGCTCCGGAGACACAGCCGACATAAAGCGCGGCGATTTCCTGCGTCCACGCCGGCAGCGGCGCCGAAGCGACGGTGTCGGATATGCAGAACCGCCCGCCGGGCTTCAACACCCGATGAATCTCGGCAAAGGCGACGCGCTTGTCAGGCACCAGGTTGAGCACGCAGTTGGAGATCACCACGTCGACACTGCCCGTTTCCACCGGCAAATGCTCGATTTCGCCGAGCCGGAATTCGACATTGTCGTGGCCGAGCTTGGCGGCGTTGGCGCGCGCCTTGCCGATCATCTCCGGCGTCATGTCGACACCGATGATGTGTCCCGCGGCGCCCGCTTCGTGGCGGGCGATGAAGACATCGTTTCCGGCGCCGGATCCGAGATCGAGCACCGTGTCGCCCGGCTTGATGCCGGCATGCTCCACAGGCAGTCCGCAGCCGAGCCCGAGATCGGCTTCGTCCATATGCCCGGCGACGTTTTCATAGGCGTCGCCGATCATGTCGATGCCGTCGGGAGCGCCGCAGCAACTCGGCCCGCAGCCGCATCCGCCGGTGCTGGCAATTTCGGCATATTTTTCGCGGACCTGATCGCGCAGCCTGTCTTCAACGTTGGTCATTGGTCGTCTCCCGTCGCGGGGCGGCAGCAGGCCTCGATCGATCCGAACAGCGCGACGATATGGTCGCGCACCGCGCCGATCTCGTCTTGGTCGATCCCGTAGCAGGATCGCGGTCCGTCGATCGTTCCCCGGATCAGCCCGGCCTCTTTCAGCACCTTGAGATGCTGCGAGACGGTCGCCTGTGAAAGCGGCATCGCCTCCACCAGGTCGCCGCAGATGCAGGTGCCGCGTTTTGCCAGCAGGCTCAGAATTCTGAGCCGCGCCGGATGGGCCAGGGCCTTCAGGATTTCGGCCAACCTCTCATGGGTGTCGATGTGTCGTTCCATGACTTATCGTTAATCGACGATAAACGATAAGTCAAGCGTGCCGTTCTCGTACCGAGGGCGGTTCGGCGCTTTCGGAGGACTGAATTGTTGGGCTATGGCGCGGTGTAGGTTCCCGACTTGCCGCCGCTCTTTTCGATCAGCCGGACGTCGCCGATGATCATGCCGCGGTCGACCGCCTTGGCCATGTCGTAGACGGTGAGGCAGGCGATGGTCGCCGCCGTCAGCGCCTCCATCTCCACCCCGGTCTTGCCCGTCAGTTTTGCCATGGCACGGATACGCAGGCCCGGCAGCGCGGTATCGGCGTCGATATCGACGGTAACCTTGGTCAGCGCCAGCGGATGGCAGAGCGGGATCAGCTCATGCGTGCGTTTCGCCGCCATGATGCCGGCGAGCCGCGCCGTGGCGATCACATCGCCCTTCTTGGCGTTGCCCGAAAGGATCAGATCGAGCGTCTCCGGTTTCATCGTCACCGACCCTTCGGCGACTGCGATCCGCGTCGTGTCGTCCTTTTCCGACACGTCGACCATGTTGGCCGCGCCGGTCTCGTCGAGATGGGTGAGGGTGGGATCCTTCGCCATGCTATCGCGCCTCGGCCGGAGCGGCACCGCCCAGCAATTCGCGGGTCGCCGCGGCGACGTCGTCCCGCCGCATCAGGCTTTCGCCGACGAGGAAGGCGCGGATGCCGTAGCCGGCCAGTTCCTGCACATCGTCATGGGTGAAAATGCCGCTTTCCCCGATGGTTAGCCGGTCTGGCGGAATCAGTTTCGCAAGCCGTTGACTCGTTTTCAGAGAAACCTCGAAAGTCTTGAGATTCCGGTTGTTTATGCCGATGAATTCGGATTTCAGCCTGAGCGCCCGTTCAAGCTCGGCTTCGTCGTGCACCTCGATCAGCGCGTCCATGCCGAGCTCGAGGGCGGCCGCTTCCAGTTCGCAGGCAAGGCCGTCATCGACCGCGGCCATGATGATCAGGATGCAGTCGGCGCCCCACGCCCTTGCCTCGAACACCTGATAGGGATCGTAGAGAAAATCCTTGCGCAGCGCCGGCAGGGCCACCGCATGGCGCGCCGCGGTCAGGTATTCGGGCGCGCCCTCAAAAGACGGTCCGTCGGTCAGCACCGAAAGGCAGGCCGCGCCCCCCGCCTCATAGGCGAGGGCCAGCGCCGGGGGATCGAAATCGGCGCGGATCAGGCCCCTTGACGGGCTCGCCTTCTTGATCTCGGCGACGAGGCCGAAACCGCCGGCTTCAGTCTTTTCGCGCAGCGCGCCAACGAAGCCGCGCGGCGGCGCGGCGCCGTGTACCCTTTCCACGAGCTCGGCGAACGGCACCGCCGCCTTGGCCGCGGCGATCTCCTCGCGCTTATAGGCTTCGATCTTTTTCAGGATGTCAGGCATGGCGGCACTGCCAGCCCCGGGGGTTCGCTGGCTTGATTTCAAACCCTCCCACCCAGGAAAGGTACTTTGAAGCGAACAACAGACCACCGCCCCCGCGAAAGTGTTCGGTTCCAGGTGATTGTTTGGATGGAATCGGTGTAGAGCAAGGTATTGCCTTTTTGAGGGAGCGGCTTGCGCCATGGAACTGAG
>JANQEG010000057.1 GCA_028278505.1 Rhodobiaceae bacterium | reverse complement strand
CACCACTCCAATGGTCCAAGCGTGGAGGTTTCTTGCTTTCAATGTAGAACTCGTCCAGCCCTCCACCAAAGGTGGAGGTTCCATTTCAATGAAATGGGCACCCGCTTTCGCGGGTGAGGTGCCATGAGGCTGTCTTTGCGCGCAGATTTTGCACGCTAAAGCGGCGCAGATCGGCAAGACGGGTAAATCTCGTAGGGCCGGATTAGATTTTTTTCGGATCGGAAGTGTGGCGGAATTCACCGGTGAAAGAAACCGGCCGGGTCAGCCATGGCCGCCGCCGCGCTGCGGCGCGGCGTGCTCGTGAAAGACGCTGCTCGACATCTCGACCAGTTCGGCGAGGCAGTCGTCGAGCCCGCGGCCGGCGGTATCGAGGGTGTAGTCGACCCGGCCGTAAGCCGAGCGGCGCTCGTCGAGCAAGCCGATCAGATCCTTCATCGCCTCGGAGCGGCCCGCCATCGGCCGCAGATCGTTCTGGCCGATGACCCGGCTCATGTGGTCCTCGGGTCGCGCCTTGATCCAGACGGTGAAGAAATGCTCGAGCAGCAGATCATAGGCCTCTTCGGAGCCGACGATGCCGCCGCTCGTCTCCAGGATGATCTGGCCGGGCTCGGCGATGAGGTCGGCCAGCGTCTCCCGCTCCAGCCGGCGAAAGCCGCGCGGGCCGCCGAGCTCCATCAGTTCGGTGAGGCGCATGCCGGCGCGCTCGGCGACCCGGCGCGACAGCCTGAGGAACGGGATCCCGGTCAGCGCAGAGAGCTTTTCCCCGAGCGTGGTCTTGCCGGCGCCGCGCAGGCCCACGAGCGCAATGCCCTTGCGCCGGCGCCGATCGCCGCCGAACGTTTCGAGGAGCAGCCGGTACGCCTCCTCCTGCTCGGCCCGCGTCATGCCGGACAAGAGGTCGGCAAGCGGCGCCCGCAACGGGCCGACATGGGCCTCGGCCGGCAGCGTCACCGACAGCGGCAGGCCGAAATGGTCGCAGATCCGCTGCAATATCTTCAGCGTGACATTGGCCTGACCGTTTTCGAGCTGGCCGAGATAGCGTTCGGAAATGCCGGTCGCCGCGGAGAGGTCGCGGCGGGTGATGCCGCGGTCCTGGCGCAGCGCGCGGACCTTGCGGCCGACACGGTAGAGCAGCAGATCGACCGATCCGCCGTCGTTTTGCCCCTCCGCCCTGTCCGCTGCCATCGATCGCCGCCCTCGCTCCGCGCCTTCCGCGCGGTTGACATGAACTATACTTCTCAAATGACGATGGATTCGTCCAGAGCTAATCATACATCCTGTTTTCGGCCGGTCTTCGGCCGGGAAATGAAAATTCGAAAAATTCCAAAAAGCAGCTAGATTCCGCTGGACGCGCGAAAGACAGAACCTATAATACCTATAAAGAAGAATGAGACGCATACAAGGAAATATATTTCCTGTTTACAGCACGCTTCTTCGATTGAAGGATTGTGTCGCCGGCGACGGCCGGCCGGCATCTCGGAAGGCGAGGGATATCCCATGGCGCGCATCGATTTTCAGACCGATCCGTCACACTACCGCCACTGGCGGCTCGAATTTAACGGCGACACCGCCAATCTGATCATGGATGTCGACGAGACCGCCGGGCTGTTCGAGGGCTATGAGCTGAAGCTCAATTCCTACGATCTCGGCGTCGATATCGAGCTCTATGACGCGATCCAGCGGCTCCGTTTCGAGCATCCGGAAGTCAAGGTCGTGGTGCTGCGCTCGGGCAAGGACCGGGTCTTCTGCGCCGGCGCCAATATCCGCATGCTGGCGGGCGCGACCCACGCCCACAAGGTGAATTTCTGCAAATTCACCAACGAGACCCGCAATGCGATCGAGGACGCCAGCGACCATTCCGGCCAGGCCTATCTCTGCGTCATCAACGGCACGGCGGCCGGCGGCGGCTATGAACTGGCGCTCGCCGCCGATCACATCATCCTCACCGATGACGGCTCGTCTTCCGTGGCCTTGCCGGAGGTGCCGCTGCTCGCCGTCCTGCCCGGAACCGGCGGGATTACCCGCGTCACCGACAAGCGCAAGGTGCGCCGCGACCGCGCCGACGTCTTCTGCACCATCGAGGAGGGGGTCAAGGGCGCCCGCGCCGTCGACTGGCGGCTGGTCGACGAGGTCGTGCCCAATTCCAAGATCGAAGAGACGGTCAAGGCCCGCGCAGCCGAATTCGCCGCCCGCTCGGCCCGTCCGTCCGGGGCGAAAGGCATTGCGCTCGGGCCGCTTGCCCGCAGCTTCGGCGAAGACAGCGTCGACTACGATCTGGTCCATGTCGAGATCGACCGCGCGGCGCGCATGGCGACGATCACCGTTGACGGCCCCGGCCGCGACGCGCCCGCCGATGCCGCCGCGATCGCCGCCGAAGGCGACCAGTTTTGGCCGCTGAAGCTCGCCCGCGAACTCGACGACGCGATTCTGCATCTGCGCTTGAACGAAATGGATGTTGCCGTGATCGCCTTCAAATCCTCCGGCGATGCCGCGCGCGTTCTCGGCTATGACGCGCTCCTGGAAAACGCCGGCGACGACTGGCTCGCCCGGGAAATCCTGCATTACTGGAAGCGCGTGCTGAAACGCATCGACGTGACCTCGCGCTCGCTCGTCGCGCTGATCGAGCCGGGCTCGTGCTTTGCCGGTACGCTTGCCGAGATCGCGTTCGCCACGGACCGCGCCTATATGCTGATCGGCCAGCTTGAGGGCGACAACCGGCCGCCGCCGGAATTGCATCTGAACGCCCTGAATTTCGGCCGCTACCCGATGTCGAACGATCTGACCCGGTTAGAGACCCGCTTTCTCGGCGAGCCCGATTCGCTTGACGCGGCGCGGGCGGTGATCGGCGAGGCCATCGATGCGGAACGGGCCGAGGAGCTCGGCCTCGTCACCTTTGCCTATGACGATATCGACTGGGAGGACGAGGTCCGCATCTTCCTCGAAGAGCGCGCCAGCTTCTCTCCCGACGGGCTTACCGGCATGGAGGCCAATATCCGCTTTGCCGGGCCCGAGACCATGGAGACCAAGATCTTCGGCCGGCTGACCGCGTGGCAGAACTGGATCTTCCAGCGCCCGAACGCAGTCGGCGCGGAGGGTGCGTTGCGCCGTTATGGCAGCGGCCGGCGGCCCGACTATGACATCACGCGGGTCTGACCCGGAACGAAATTGCGCGGCCTGCGACGGCCCCCGAAACCCCTTTCCAGGAGACGTCCCGATGGACATGACCGATGTCGACTACTCGACCAAGATCCCCAACAATATCGGCCTGGCCGAAGACCGCCGGGTGCTGAAGGCGCTCGAGCAGTGGCATCCCGGCTATATCGACTGGTGGATGCAGATGGGCCCGGAAGGGTTCCAGGAGGCCGAAGTCTACTTACGCACCGCCGTCAGCGTCGATCCCAAGGGCTGGGCCCGCTTCGGCTACGTCAAGATGCCCGAATACCGCTGGGGCATCCTGCTGGCGCCGGCCGAAGAGGGCCGCGTCATCCCGTTCGGCGCCCATAAGGGCGAGCCGGCCTGGCAGGACGTGCCGGGCGAGCACCGGGCGCTGCTGCGCCGGCTGATCGTCATCCAGGGCGACACCGAGCCGGCCTCGGTCGAGCAGCAGCGCCATCTCGGCGCCACCGCGCCGTCGCTCTACGATTTGCGCAATCTCTTTCAGGTCAATGTCGAGGAAGGCCGCCATCTCTGGGCGATGGTCTACCTTCTGCACAAATATTTCGGTCGCGACGGCCGCGAGGAGGCCGATGAGTTGCTGCGCCGCCGCTCCGGCTCGGCCGACAAGCCGCGCATGCTCGGCGCCTTCAACGAGGCGACGCCGGACTGGCTGTCCTTCTTCATGTTCACCTTCTTCACCGACCGCGACGGCAAGATGCAGCTTGAAAGCCTCGCCCAGTCGGGCTTCGACCCGCTGTCGCGCACCTGCCGCTTCATGCTGACGGAAGAGGCGCACCACATGTTCGTCGGCGAGACCGGCGTCGGCCGCACCATCCAGCGCACCTGCGAGGCAATGAAAGAGGCCGGCATCGATGATCCCAACGCCATCGACCAGGTCCGGGCGCTCGGCGTCATCGACCTGCCGACCATCCAGAAAAAGCTCAATCTGCACTTCACCCTGTCGCTCGACCTTTTCGGCGCGGAGATTTCGACGAATGCGGCCAACGCCTTCACCGCCGGCCTCAAGGGGCGCTTCGAGGAGACCAAGATCGACGACGATCACGTGCTCACCGACGCCACCTATCCGGTGCTCGAATATGTCGACGGCAGGTTCGAGGAGGTCGATCATCCGGCGCTTTCGGCGATCAACATGCGACTGCGCGACGACTACATCAAGGACTGCGAGAAGGGTGTCGGCCGCTGGAACAAGATCATCGAAAAGACCGGCGTCGATTTCGCCCTGTCGCTGCCGCACCAGGCCTTCCATCGCCACATCGGCGCGTTCTCTTCGCTCAGCGTTTCGCCGACCGGCGAGATTATGGGCAAGGACGAGTGGGACGCCCGCCGCAATGAATGGCTGCCGTCGGCCGCCGACGGCGACTATATCGACAGCCTGATGACGCCGTGCCGCAACCCCGGGGACTATGCCGGATGGATCGCCCCGCCCCGCGTCGGCATCGACAGCAAGCCCGGCGACTTCGAGTATGTGAAGCTGGCTTAGTCCTTGTACCCCCCTCCCTGTCCCTCCGCCATGAAGGGGGAGGGGACGGGTACGGCAAGCTCGGCATAACTCCCCTCCCCCTTGCGGGGAGGGGTTGGGGGTGGGGGTCGTTAAAAAGGACTGGTGCGCTGATAGATTCAACGAAAACCGGTTTGATATGACCGACATCCTGCCGAACCCCCCACCCTGTCCCTCCCCCACAAGGGGGGAGGGAACTAAAACGGCAAGCGTCGAGTAGTCCCTTGGGGGTGGGGGTAAGAACAGCTCTGAACGGGTATTGACCCATGACCGCGCTCATAAAACAGCACCTGATCGATCCGGAGATCTGTATCCGCTGCTACACCTGCGAGGAGATGTGCGGGCGCGATGCCATCAGCCATAACGACGACAACGTCGTCGTCGATATCGAGAAATGCGCCTATTGCATGGACTGCATCGCCCCCTGCCCGACCGGATCGATCGACAATTGGCGGATCGTCGAAACCCCGTACACGCTCGAGGAGCAGCTTGCCTGGGACGAGCTGCCGGAACAGCAGGAATTCGCCGGCGACGACGATGCCGGCGCGCTCGAGGCGCTCGAAGACGAGATCGAAAGCCTGCTGGCGGAGGCCCATGCCGGCACCGGCGGCAAGCCGGTGGCGCCGAAATCGGCGTCGAAGCCGAGCGTCAATCTGTTCAGCCGCGCCCATCCGGCGACCGCCACCGTCCAGGGCAATTTCCGGCTCACCGCCGAGGACGCGGAACACGACATCCGGCATATCATCCTCGATCTCGGCGACGCCGCGTTCCCTGTAGTCGAGGGCCAGTCGATCGGCATTGTGCCGCCCGGCAAGGACGATGCCGGCAAGCCGCACGCCGCCCGGCTCTATTCGGTGGCGAGCCCGCGCGACGGCGAGCGGCCCGGCCACAACAATCTGTCGCTGACGGTCAAGCGCGTGCCGGGCGGTTTCGGCTCCAATTATGTCTGCGATCTGAAGAAGGGCGACACGGTCGAAATCACCGGCCCGTTCGGCGCCACCTTCCTCATCCCCAACGATCCCGGCGCCAACATTATCATGATCTGTACCGGCACCGGTTCGGCGCCGTTTCGGGCGTTCACCGAGCACCGCCGCCGCGCAATGCTCTCGGCGCCCGGGCGCATGCTGCTCTTCTTCGGCGCGCGGCGTCCCGAAGAGTTGCCCTATTTCGGGCCGCTGAAGAAGGTGCCGAAGACGCTGCTCGAACAGCACCTCGTCTTCTCCCGCCTGCCCGATAAGCCGAAGGAATATGTCCAGGACCGGATGCTGACGGTCGCCGACGATCTCGCCGGGCTCATCGGCGACGACAACACCCATGTGTTCATCTGCGGGCTGAAGGGCATGGAGACCGGCGTCGACGAGGCCTTTGCCGCGATCTGTCGCAAGGCCGGGCTCGACTGGTCGGCGCTGAAGCCGGTCATGCGCGCCGATGGTCGCTATCACGTGGAAACCTATTGAGGCGGAAGCGGGCTTGCGGCAAGGTCGGCGCGGTTTCGGCCTGAACAAAGTGATGTCGAGCGATGAAGCTGCCCGAAGATCCGTGCGACAAGGATTTTCCCTATACCCTGCCGCCCGGCCCGTTCGTCTATGAGCGGACGGTGCGCTGGGGCGACGCCGATCCGCATCAATTCGTCTACACCGGCCGCATTCCCGATTTCGGCCTGGAAGCGGTCGAGGCGTTCATGAAGGCGGTGATCGGCGTCAACTGGTACGAGATCGTTCTCGACCAGGGCATCGGCACGCCCTTCGTCCATCTCGCCTGCGATTTCAAATCGCCGGTCTATCCGCGCGGCAGCCTCGACATCCTGGTGCGGATCGAGCGCCTCGGCCGCTCCTCGATCACCTATGACCTGAAGGGCTACCAGGACGGCGACCGGCTGTGCTTCTCCGGCCGCTTTGTCTGCGCCTTCGTGCATGCGGTGAAGATGAAGCCGATCTCCATCCCGGAGTCCATGCGCGCCAATCTGCAGCTTTATGTGGATGCCCAGTACGCGGGCGAATAGGCGTTCGGCAGGTTCCTCTTTCGTTCTGCGCGGCGCCGTGGCATTCTGCAGTGAATGACCAGCAAATTCGATCCCGATCGCGCGGCGGTGCCGGTGCTTGAGGCACCCGTGGACGGCCGACAATCCCAGGCGGCGTTGACAATCCGCCGCGGCGTCGGCCGCTTGATGCGCGCGGCCGGCTATTCGCTCGTCGCCGAACTCGGGCTGGCCTCGGGCCGCCGCGCCGACCTCGTCGCGCTCGGGCCCAAATCCGAACTGGTCATCATCGAGATCAAGTCGAGCCTTGAGGATTTGCGCGCCGACAGCAAATGGCCCGACTACCGGGCCCATTGCGACCGGCTCTTTTTCGCCACCCGGCCGGGCGTGCCGCTCGACGACTTTCCCGAAGACGCCGGCCTGATCCTCGCCGACGGCTTCGGCGCCGAGATTCTGCGTGCGGCGCCCGAGCACCGGCTGGCCGGCGCGACACGGCGCGCCGTGCTCCTGCGCTTCGCCCGCGCCGCGGCCGAGCGCCTGCACGATCTTGAAGATCCGGGATTACGCGGGAGGCTTTAGGGGGCGTTTTCGAGGAGTCGAAGAGGTGCACGTTGGCGCCGTCAACGATTCCCGGCCAATTTCGGACCTGCTCCAATGGTGTCCGGTGTGGTCCACTGACCTCTTTCCGTCGTCATTGCCCGGTTTATCCGGGCAATCCAATGGCGGATCGGCATTCAGAAGCGTTTGAATGCCTTCACCAATGCGTTGGCAAGCCGACAGGCCAATGGACCACCCGAATAAATCGGGTGGTGACAAGGGAAGGGTTGGGTGGTGACAAGGGAGGGGTTGGGTGGTGACAAAGGAAAGGTTGGATGGTGACAAAGGAGGGGTCGGATGGTGACCTCGGCCAGCTAAACAGCAATCCAGCAGGACAAGCGCGGCAATGATGAGGCTTTAGCGCGGCGCACGCTTGGCCAGGATGCGCTGCAGCGTGCGGCGGTGCATGTTGAGCCGCCGCGCGGTTTCCGAGACATTGCGGTCGCACAGTTCGTAAACCCGCTGGATGTGCTCCCAGCGGACCCGGTCCGCCGACATCGGGTTTTCCGGCGGCGGCGCCTTGTCGCCGGGATCGCGGGTCAGCGCCGCGTAAACGTCGTCCGCATCGGCGGGCTTGGCCAGATAGTCGAGCGCGCCGAGCTTCACCGCGGTTACCGCGGTTGCGATATTGCCGTAGCCGGTCAGCACCACGGCGCGGGCATCGGGACGCTTCTTGCGGATGACCTCGATCACGTCGAGGCCGCTGCCGTCGCCGAGCCGCATGTCGACCACCGCATAGGCCGGCGCGTCGGCCTCGACGATGCGCAAGCCCTCGGCAACGCTCTCGGCGGTCTTGACGTCGAAGCCGCGCGATTCCATCGCCCGACCCAGCCGATTCAGGAACGGCCTGTCGTCGTCGATGATCAACAGCGACGGCTTGCCGCCAGTGTCATCCACCTGAAGAACTTCCGCCATAGCTACCGCCGTGTGAATTCCTTGATTTCCAAGCCCCGCGCCGGGAAGTTCAATGCGGACCGAGCCCCTCTGCTTCCCGACATATTCTTTTCGTCAGATCGTTATAGTCTGTTAGGCCCTGGCTTCAAAGCCGTCAAACCGAATTTCCAATGCCATCGCCTAAACCGGTGCGCCGGCGCGGATATCCATGACCGACCGCGGCCAGGTGATCTGGACGACGGCGCCGCGCCCCGGATAGGCCCGGTTCGACAGGTCGATCTGCGCGCCGGTCCGCTCCAGAAGCGTCTTGGCGATGAAAAAGCCGAGGCCGAGCCCGCCGCTTTCGGGCGCCGGCCGGCCCGCATTCGCCGACCGCCGTCGCGTCGTCACGTAGGGGTCGCCGATCCGGTTGATGATCTCGGGGCGGAAACCCGGACCGTCATCGGCGATCGTCAGCGCGACGTCATCGTCGTCCCAGGCGGCAATGATCTCGACCTGGTTCTCGGCGAAATCGACCGCGTTTTCGACAATGTTGCTAATGCCGTAGAGGATTCCCGGATTGCGCTGGCCGATCGGCTCCATGGCCCGGTCGCCGTCGAGGCGAATGTCGATGTCGATGCCGAATTCCCGGTGCGGCTCGACGACTTCCTCGATCAGGCTCGATAGCGGCAGACGCGAGAAGTGTTCGTCGCCCACCGCACCGAGCGAGCTCAGCTTGCGCAGGATCTGCCGGCACCGTTCCGACTGGGTGCGCAGCAGCGTGATGTCGTCGGCGAGCGGGCTGTCGTCGGGAAGGTCGCGCTCGATTTCGCGGGACACCAGCGCAATCGTCGCCAGCGGCGTGCCGAGTTCATGCGCGGCGGCGGCGGCAAGCCCGTCGAGCGCCGACAGGCGCTGCTCGCGGGCCAGGACCAGTTCGGCGGCGGCGAGCGCATCGGCGAGGTTGCGCGCTTCATCGGCGACCCGCCAGGCATAGACGCTCATGAAGGCGAGGCCGCACAAAAGCGCCAGCCAGATCCCGAACACGTAATAGAACGGCAGCGACAGGGTCTCGCCGGCATGCCAGGGCAGCGGCTGGTGAAAGACGGCAAGCACCGTGGCGATGACGATCACCAGGATGCCGAGCATGATCGTCTTCTTCGGCGGCAGGATCGTTGCCGACACCATGACCGGGACCAGCAGCAGCAGCGAGAACGGATTCTCCAGCCCGCCGGTGAGATAGAGCAGCGCCGCAAGCTGCAGGATATCGTAGGACAAGAGCAACGCGCCCCACGTGCTCTCCAGCCGGTGGGTGGCGGCGTAGCGCATCTTCAAAAAGATGTTGAGCCAGGCCGAAAGCGCGATCACCAGGAAGCACAGGCCGACCGGCAGCGGGAACCCGAAGCCGAGAAAAACGACGAGAACCGCTACCGTCTGTCCGGCCACCGCCAGCCAGCGCAGCCGGACCAGCGTTTCCAGCCGCAGCTTCCTGGTGCCGAATTCGTGGCCCGTGGCCATCAATTGCATCATGCCTGCCGGCTCCACCCCATAGCCGCCGGCATCGTCGTAAAACCGATGCGATTGCCGGCAATATTCCCTATTATGGTGGATCGCATCTGTCGACACCCAATATCCCGCCTGGATCATGGATACGCCAGCGTTCAACGCCATCGAGGTCCGCGAACTCGTCAAGAACTACGGCGATTTGCGCGCGGTAGACAATGTCAGCTTCGCCATTCCGCGCGGTTCGGTGACGGCGATTCTCGGCGGCAACGGCGCCGGCAAGACGACGACGATCGCGCTCATCATGGGCCTGGTCCTGCCGACCTCGGGCGCGATCAGCGTGCTCGGCCGGGACATGCTGACCGAGCGCTACAGCGTGCTCGCCCGGATGAATTTCGAAAGCCCCTATGTGGACATGCCGCACCGGCTGTCCGTCCGGCAGAACTTACGCGTATTCGGCATGCTTTACGGCGTCACCGGACTTGACCGGCGGATCGACGATCTGGCCGCGATGCTCGATCTTAACGCGCTGCTCGACCGCGAGACCGGCCAGCTTTCGGCCGGACAGAAGACGCGCGTGGCGCTCGCCAAGGCGCTGATCAACGCCCCGGAAATCCTGCTGCTCGACGAGCCGACCGCCTCGCTCGATCCCGACACCGCCGATTGGATCCGCTCCCATCTGGAGCGCTATGCGCGCGAGCGCGGCGCCACCATCCTGCTCGCCTCGCACAACATGCCGGAAGTGGAACGGCTGTGCGAAGACGTCATCATGATGAAGGCCGGCCGGATCGTCGACCGCGGCGCCCCGCAGGCGCTGATCGCCCGCTATGGCCGCGCCAATCTCGAAGAAGTGTTTCTCGACGTCGCCCGCGGTCGCGGCCATGCCGCCGGCGATGAAGCTGAAGCCGAGGCACGGCCATGACCGGCGAATCCGTTCCCCTGTCGCCGAGTTCGGCGCGCCGCATCGCGGCGATGGTGCTGCGCTACTGGTATCTCTTACGCACATCGTGGCCGCGGCTGATCGAGCTCGTTTACTGGCCGATGGTGCAGATGGTGATGTGGGGGTTCCTGCAGCTTCACCTGGCCGACAATGTCGGGCTTGCCGCCCGCCTCGGCGGCGCCTTCATCGGTGCAATGCTGCTCTGGGACATCCTGCTGCGCGGCCAGATCGGGTTTTCGATCTCGTTTCTGGAGGAGATGTGGGCGCGCAATATCGGCAATCTGATGATGAGCCCGCTCAGGCCGGCCGAATTCATCACCGCACTGATGGTCATGAGCATCATCCGCCTGGCGATCGGATTCGTTCCGGTGACGATCTTCGCGATCATGTTCTTTGGCTTCAATGTCTGGCATCTCGGGCTGGCGCTTGCCGTCTTCTTCGCCAATCTGATTCTCACAAGCTGGGCGCTCGGCATGTTCGTCTGCGGTCTGGTGCTGCGCAACGGGCTGGGCGCGGAAAACCTGGTCTGGTCGCTGACCTTCGTGCTCCTGCCGCTGGCTTGCGTCTACTATCCGGTGTCGGCGCTGCCGGACTGGCTGCAATATGTCGCCTGGGCGCTGCCTCCGACCTATGTGTTTGAAGGCATGCGTGAAATCCTGCTCAACGCGGTCTTCCGCGGTGACTTGATGGTCCAAGCGCTCGTTCTCAACGCCGTCTATTTCGCTTTCGGCGCGTTCGCCTATCTGCGCATGCTGACCGCGGCCCGGCACCGCGGCTCGCTGCTTCAGGTCGGCGAATAGCTTTGCCGGAAAAATCAATAACACGGCAAATAAATCCTCTCGCCTGTTGCACCGCACTCAACGTGCCGCCTATGATGCTGCGCCGCGATATCGGATATGACTCCGGCGCGACAACGAAGGAAATGGCCGTTGCCCTATTATCACTGGTACGAACTGAACCACGCCATGCTGAGCCCGTTCCGGGCGGCGGCCGACATCGCCCGCCTCGGATTGCGCAACCCGCTCAATCCGATCGCGCACACCACCGTCGGCCGCAGCCTGGTCGCGTCGCTGGAGCTGTTCGAGCGCACCACGCGGCGCTATGGCAAGCCGGAATGGGGCATCGAGACGGTCGAGATCGACGGCGTCGACGTTCCGATCCGGCCGCGGACCGTATGGTCGCGGCCGTTCTGCAATCTGGTGCATTTCGAAAAGGATCGGCCGGAACCCGGCGTTCGCGATCCCAAGGTTCTGCTGGTGGCGCCGATGTCGGGCCATTACGCGACGCTGCTGCGCGGCACGGTCGAGGCGCTGCTGCCGGCCCATGACGTCTACATCACCGACTGGATCGATGCGCGCATGGTGCCGATGTCCGAAGGCCGTTTCGATCTCGACGACTTCATCGACTATGTCATCGCCATGCTGCACATGCTTGGCAACAACCCGCATGTGATCGCCGTCTGTCAGCCTTCCGTGCCGGTGCTCGCCGCGGTCGCGGTGATGGAGGAGGCCGACGATCCGCTGACGCCCGCCTCGATGACGCTGATGGGCGGGCCGATCGACACCCGCATCAACCCGACGGCGGTGAACGCGCTCGCCGAGCACCGCGATCTCGACTGGTTCCGCCGCAACGTCGTCATGAAGGTGCCGTTCCCGCAGCCGGGCTTCATGCGCGACGTCTATCCCGGCTTCCTGCAGCTTTCCGGCTTCATGAGCATGAACCTCGACCGGCACATCGTCGCCCATCGCGAATTCTTCTCCCACCTGATCGAGGGCGACGGCGATTCCGCCGAAAAGCACCGCGAATTCTACGACGAATATATGGCGGTGATGGATCTGACCGCCGAGTTCTATCTGCAGACCGTCGATACGGTGTTCATCCGCCATGCGCTGCCGAAAGGCGAGATGATGCATCGCGGCCGCCTGGTCGACACCAACAAGATCCGCCACACCGCGCTGTTGACGGTCGAGGGTGAGAAGGACGACATTTCCGGCGTCGGCCAGACCGAGGCGGCGCATCTGATCTGTCCGGAGATCCCGGATGAAAAGCGCTGCCACTACGTGCAGCCGGGCGTCGGCCATTACGGCGTCTTCAACGGCCGTCGCTTCCGCGCCGAGATCGTTCCGCACATCGCCGACTTCATCATCGAAAACGACCGGCACCCGAAGGACAGCGGCCTCTTGCGCCGCATCGCCGAGATCATCCGGCCGCGGGCGCAGGCGATCCGCCGGCCCGACGATTCGCCCGCCGCGGCGCTGCCTGTCGTGTCGGCGCCGAAATCTCCGACCGACGGCGCCGACGATTTGACCCGGATCAGCGGCATCGGCCCGAAATTCGCCGACCTGCTCGCCGAGCGCGGCATCGTCAGCTTCGGCCAGATCGCCGGGTTCACCGCGGCCGATATCGCCGAACTGGAAGCGGCGCTCGGCTTCAAGGATCGGGTTTCCCGCGAGAACTGGGTCGAGCAGGCGCGGGCGCTGGCAACCGAGACCGCCAATTGAGACTGTTTTACCCTCCCCCTTGTGGGGAGGGTGGACCGCGCGAATGCGCGGGCCGGGTGGGGGTGATACGCAATTCTATGCGCCATCCAACAGCGTGGTTGTTTTTTCTTTTGACCCCCACCCCCGACCCCTCCCCGCAAGGGAGAGGGGAGCCATGCCTCGCCTCCACCGTCATTGCGAGCGGGCGCCAGCCCGCGCGGCAATCCAGCCCAATGCAGTCGTGAAGACATTCAGGTGCTTCCGGGTTTAGACAGGCCCATGGATTGCCTTTCTCAAATGCGCCGGATGGACCATTTGCCTTCCAATCCGCACCTTCCCCGCGAAAGCGGGGAACCATTAGCGTGGGCGACAAGCTTCTGTTCCAATTGATAAATTCGAGACATCGCCCGGATCGCAACCGACATACCGTGTTGAGCGGGGCAGTGGGTTCCCGCTTCCGCGGGAACGGTGGGTAGTCGGGGTGATCCCGCCGTTTTTTGGCGTTCCCGCGCCCTGCCGTTCTTGAAAATCTGCCGCCGCGCCCCCACGTCTTTTTTCGTCAAAGCAAAGGGAATGGAGTTCTATGACCCATTGTCAAGCACGTCACGAACGTTACGTAGCTCGTAGGAAGGGACGAAAAATGTCTCACACGCCGCTTTTCCGTCCGGCCTGGACGCCGCTGACGATCGCCCTGATGGTGATCGGCTTCATCGTGTTCTGGCCGCTCGGTCTGGCCATGCTCGCCTACATCCTGTGGGGCGACCGGTTCGAGGACTTCCTCGCCGATATCCGCGGCAATGTGCGCCGGGCAAGCGCCGGCACCACCGGCAATCACGCGTTCGACGAATACCGTCAGCGCGAGATCACCCGGCTCGAGGAAGAACGCCGTAAGCTCGACGAGGACCGCGAGGAATTCTCCGAA
This sequence comes from Rhodobiaceae bacterium, assembly GCA_028278505.1. Taxonomy (GTDB): domain Bacteria; phylum Pseudomonadota; class Alphaproteobacteria; order Rhizobiales; family JAKPQE01; genus JANQEG01. Next base: position 26,930 of record JANQEG010000057.1, on the reverse strand, counting down.
TTCCTGCGCAATCTCCGCCGCGCCAAGGACCAGGAAGAGTTCGACCGCTTCATGGCGGAACGCCGCACGCACGGCTCTCAGGGCCCGGCAACCGGCGAGGCGAAGCCGGCCGACAAGCCAGACGGCGACGCAACCGCCCAGGCCTGACCGGATCGACACCGACCGAAACGGTCATTCAAGGCGAACGGCGCGTCAACCGACGCGCCTTTCGCCTTTTTAGGGCCCGAGTTTTTGCTTGCCGGGCGGCCTCCTCCCGAAGGAGTCTTGGCAAAAGACCGAATCGGCGGTGCCTTGCATGGATGTCTTCTCCGCAATGAGATTTCCCCGGTCACGGGAACCGGACGCTATCGACATCGATATCGACGGCCGCAGTGTCACGATCGCGCTCCGCCGCCACCGTCAGGCGCGGCGCCTCAAACTCAGCCACGATCCGGCGCAGCGGCGTTTCGTGCTGACGCTGCCGCCGCGCGGCCGGCTCGACACGGCGCTGGCCTTTCTCGACACCCAGGGCACGTGGATCGGACGATGCCTGGAGCGCCAGGTCGCGCCGCAGCCGTTTCGCGACGGCGCGATCGTGCCGGTGCGCGGCGCCGACCATTTGATCGTCCACCGCCCGGGCGCCCGCGGCACGGTCTGGTGCGAACCGGACGGTGAGCTGCCGGTGCTCGCGGTGGCCGGCAAGGCGCCGTTCCTGGCCCGCCGCATCGAGGACTATCTGCGCGGCGCGGCGCGCGGTGATCTTGCCGCCGCATGCGCCCGCCACGGCTTGAGCCTCGGCGTCAAGCCGGCCGCCGTCCGGCTGCGCGATCAGAAGAGCCGCTGGGGCTCGTGCTCGGCAAAGGGCGTTTTGAACTTCTCGTGGCGGCTGGTGCTGGCGCCGCCGGCGATCCTCGACTATGTCGCCGCCCATGAGGTCGCCCATCTGGTCGAGGCCAACCATTCGCCGCGGTTCTGGGCCCTGGTCGACCGCCTCATCGACGATCCGACGGCCGCCCGCACCTGGCTGAAGGCGCACGGCCGCACCCTCCACGCCTATGGCGCGGAAGGCTGACGGCGGTACGCGATGCAGGAAGCCTGGATCGCTGATAAATCACGCTACGTGACTGTTGAGGACAAACTCTGAGCGCCACCTCCCGCCATCACCACCCTCTCCCTCGTCACACCACCCAACCCCTCCTTCGTCACCGCCCGGCTTGTCCGGGCGGTCCATTGGCCTCTCGACTTGTCAACGCATTTGTGAAGACATTCAAGCGCTTCTGATTGCCGAAAAGCCATTGGATTGCCCGCATGAAGCGGGCAATGACGACGGAGATAGGTCAGATGGATCGCAGAATCCGCTTTACCCGGACAGCGGTAGGTCTTTCCCGGCATGACGTGAGAAGAATTCGGCGGCTCGTCCAAAGCCGGTAATTCGGCAAAGGTCAGCCGCCGAACAGGCGCTTCAGCAGATTGCCGGTGTTTTCCTCGGGCATGATCCAGCCATTGTCGCCGCGCTGGCGCACGCTTGCAGTGTTGCCGGCGTCGCGCTTCGACGTGTTGAGAGGACGCCGGACCGGCTTGTCGCCTTCGCCGTCGTCGGCCGCAACAAAGATGCCGGCGCCCGGCAGGGCCGCGACCGGCACGCCGCGATGGGCCTCGGTCATGAACCGGCTCCAGGTCCGCGCCGGCAGCGCGCCGCCGGTGACGCGCTTGGTCGGGCTGTTGTCGTCATTGCCGAACCAGACCGTCGCGGTCAGGCGGGCGGTGTAGCCGACGAACCAGGCGTCGCGGAACTCCTGGCTGGTGCCGGTCTTGCCGGCCGCCTGCCAGCCGGCGATTTCGGCCCGCCGTCCGGTGCCGGTAGTGAGCGTCTCCGTCATCATGGCGTTCATCATCGCCACCTGGCTCGCTCCGATGACGCGGCCTAGGCCGGAGCCCGAGCGGTCGTAGAGCACGCGTCCGTCGGCGCTCCGGATACGCTCGATCACATGCGGGAAGACGCCGTAGCCGCCATTGGAGAACGGCACATAGGCCGCCGTCAGTTCGATCGGACTGACCTCGGAAGTGCCGAGCGCGATCGAGGGATTGGCGGCAAGCGGCGAGTCGATGCCGAGCCGCTGCGCCACCCCGACGACCGCTTTCGGGCCGACTTCGGCGGCGACCCGCGCCGCCACCGTGTTGAGCGACAGCGCCAGCGCCGTCTTCAGGGTGACGGGGCCGTGATATTTCTTGGCATAGTTCTGCGGCCGCCAGCCGCGGATCGAAACCGGTTCGTCGACGCGCACCGTCGACGGCTTCAGCCCGCGCTCGAGCGCGGCGAGATAGACGAACGGCTTGAACGCCGAGCCGGGCTGGCGCCGGGCGTGGACGGCGCGGTTGAACTGGCTCGCCGCATAGGACCGCCCGCCGACCAGCGCCTTGACGGCGCCGTTGCCGTCGAGGGCCACCAGCGCGCCCTGATCGACGTTGCGTTTGGCGCCGCCTTCGGCCAGCGCTTCCGACAGCGCCGTCTCGCCGGCCCGCTGCAGGTCCGGGTCGATGGTGGTTTCGACGACGATGTCCTCGTCGACGGCACCGACAAAGCCCGGCAGCACTTCCATCACCCAGTCGGCGACGTAGTTTTCGCTGCCGTCCACATAACGCGCCTTGGTGCGGGCCGGATGGGCCTCGGCGATGCGCGCCTCATCGGCGGTGATGTAGCCCTCCTCGGCCATGGCCGCGAGCACCAGTTTGGCGCGTCCTTCGGCGCGCGCCGGATCGGCTCTGGGCGAATAGCGCGACGGCGCCTTCAGCAAGCCGGCCAGCACCGCGGCTTCGGCCAGCGTCACGTTCTGCGCCGGCTTGCCGAAATAGCGCCGCGCGGCGGCGTCGACGCCATAGGCGCCCGAACCGAGATAGACCCGGTTCAGATACATCTCCAGGATTTCGGCCTTGGAGTATTCGGCCTCCAGCCAGAACGCCAGCACGACCTCCTGGATTTTCCGCTTCAGCGTCCGCTCGGGCTTGAGGAAAAGGTTTTTCGCGAGTTGCTGGGTCAGGGTCGAGCCGCCCTGCACCAGCCGGCCGGCGATCACATTGGAGGTCATGGCGCGGGCGAGCCCGATCGGGTCCATGCCGAAATGCGATTCGAAGCGGCGGTCTTCGATCGAGATCACCGCCTGCGGCAGATAGGCGGGCAGATGTTCGAGCCGCACCGCCTCGCCGCCGGTGTCGCCGCGATTGGCCAGGAGCTTGCCGTCGGCGGCGCGGATTTCCACATTGGGCGGCCGGTCCGGCACCTTCCATTCCGATGTCGGCGGCAGAAAGGCGGCATAATAGGCAAAGAGGCCGATAACTGCGATCGTCACCCAGACGGAGGCGACGCTGCCCCAATAAAGGCTGCGGCGCAGAAGCCCGCGCGGCCGTCGCGCTGCGGCCGCCGACTTACGCCGCGGCTTGCTGCGGCCGCCGGACTTGCCATTGCCGCGGCGCTTGCGCGGCGCCTTGGCGCCCGGCCGGTCGCGCGGATCCGGCCTGACGTCGAGGCTGCCGTGATCGGCCCGTTTTCGGCTCATGAAGATGGACCCCGTACGCTTGATGACACCCAATCGCTGTCCCAGCACTGGACGCTAAATGAGGCGATTTAAGGGGGGGTTAAGGGCGCTGCGGAGCGGGCGCGATTCCGAGGGCCGAAAGGCGGCCCGCCGGACGCACGCGCCCGCGCCCTACGCCGCTGCCTTGTCCTTGAAGAACAGCCGGTAGGCGGCCGGCACGAAAATCAGCGTCAGCGCCGAAGCCACCATGAGCCCGCCGATCATCACGGCGGCCAGCGGCGACCACAGCTTGCCGCCGGAAAGATAGAGCGGAATGAGGCCGAAGATCGTCGTCGTCGATGTCAGCAGGATCGGCCGCAGGCGCTTTTCGGCGGCTGCCGTGATGGCGGCGCCGATTTCTGCGTACTGTCGCTCGATATCGATCTGGTCGATCAGCACGATGGCATTGTTGATGATGATGCCGGCCAGGCTGATCATGCCGAGCACGCCGAAAAACGCCAGCGGTTCGCCGGTGACGATCAGCGCAATCGGAATGCCGATCAGGATCAGCGGGATGGTCATGAAGACGATCAGCATGCGGCGGAACGAGTTGAACTGGTAGATGATCGCCGCCAGCATCAGGAGCAGGGCGACCGGCAGGCTGGCGGCGAGCTTGCCGTAGATCTCGGCGCTGTCGGCGCTCTCGCCGGCGATCTCGACCGCATAGCCGCCCTTGCGGTCGATCTCCTCAAGACCCGGGGCGATCTGGGCGATCAGTTCGTTGGACGTGAACAGCGCGCTCTTGGCCGTCACCGTGATCTGCCGCACCTGGTCGAGCCGGCGGATTTGCGAGAACTCCTGTTCCGGGCGCAGTTCGGCGACCTGTTCGATCGAAATCGAGGTGTTGCCTTCGCCGCCGACGGTAATGTTGAGCAGATCTTCCAGGCTGTCGCGATCCTTTTCCGCCAGCCGCAGCACGATCGGCACCGACTGGTCCTCTTCGCGATATTCGGAGATCGTATAGCCGTCGAACTCGGCCGACAGGATTTGCGACAGGGATTCCGAATTGATGTTCAGCCGCCGGGCGGTGTCCTGGTTCACGTCGATCAGGATTTTGATGATCTTGTCGCCCCAGTCATTGCTGTTCTCCAGCAGTCCCGGCACATCGACGAACAGCGCCTCGACCTGCCGCGCCCGGGCGAGCAGGCCGTCGGAATCGGGGCCGGTGATCTCAATCTTGACCTCGCCGGGCGCGCCGCTGCCCATGGACAGCCGCTTGACCTTGAAGCTCGCCTCGGGGTGGTTCAGCGCCAGATAGGCGTGCGCCCGTTCGGCAAACGCGGCGGTATCGTCGATTTCCTTGAGGTTGACGATGAAGAACGCCGATTCCGGCGCGTCGTCGGCCGGGTTGAGCGCCAGGTAGAAGCGCGGGCCGCCGGTGCCGACATAGGCGATGTGATTGGCGATTTCCGGATTCCGGTCTTCGTTCAGCAGCCATTTCGAGACCGCTGCGGCGGTGCTTTCGGTGGCCGCGATATTGGTGCCCTTGGGCATGTCCATGTAGAACAGCACTTCCGTGCGCTCCGCGTAAGGGAACATCTCGCTGCGCACGAAGCCGAACAGGAAGATCGCGCCGACAACCGCGGCGTAGCAGAGGCCGAGCGTGACCAGCGGCAGGCGTACGGAGAGCGCGGCGATCGGCGCATAGAGGCGGACAAGCCAGCCCCGCTTCTCCGATTCCGCCGTCTGATCGTCATTGCCGAGCACATCTTCCGCCGGCGCCGGTTGTTGGCGCCGTTTCAGCGCGTTGGCGCTGATGAAAGGGAGGAAATACATCGCCGACAGCCACGAGCCGGCCAGCGTCATCGCCACGACGGCGCCCAGCGAAAACGCGTATTCGCCCTCGGTGCCGTCGAGCAGGAAGAACGGCATGAAGGCGAAGATCGTGGTCAGCGACGACACCATCAGCGGCACGGCGAACTGGGAACCCGCCGCGATCGCCGCCTCCCTGCCGGTGGCGCCCTTATCGACGCGGCTGACGACGTCCTCGACGACGACGACGCCGTTGTCGACCAGAAGCCCGAGCGAGATGATGATGGCGGCGATCGAGATCTGTTCCAGGCTGATCCCGAAGATCGCCATGCCGACCAGCGCAAAGAGCATGGCGAACGGCACGATCGAGGCGATGATCAGGCCCGATTTCAGGCCGAGGAACACCATCACCACGATCAGCACCAGGGCAAAGGTCTGCAGCACGTTCGACACCGCGTTGTCGACCGCCAGCTTCACGTCTTTCGGCTGGAAGGTGGCGAAGTCGAGTTCGAAGCCGATCGGCAGGCCGTTCTCGAAACTGGCGACCGCCGCCTTCAGCCGCTCGCCGACCGCCTCGATGTCGGTGCCCGAGGCCATCTCGACGCCGATGACCAGTGCCGGGCGGCCGTTGAACGTCACCGCGTTCTCTTTCGGCGAGACGGTGCCGCGGCGGACCCGCACCAGATCGCCCAGCCGGGCGAAGTCCTCGGTGCCGACGACCTTGGTCAGCAAGTTCTCGATGTCGCGGACCGATGTGAAGTCGCCGCTGGCTTCGAGCAGCAGCGACGTGCCCCCGGCATTCAGCGTGCCCGCCGGCAGGATGATGTTCTGCTTCTGCAGATCGTCGATGAGCTGGTTGAACTGACTGCCGATCGCCGCCAGGTTTTCGGTGTCGAACTCCAGCCAGATGCGCTCTTCCTGGACGCCGTAGATCGATACCTTGGCGACGCCGTCGACGCGATAGAGCTCGCGCTGCAATTCCTTGGCGGCGACCTCCATCTCGCGGAAGCTGAAGCCCTCCGCCGTCATCGCGATGGAGGCGATGGTGACGTCGCCATAATCGGTGTTGACGAACGGCCCCCTGGTGCCGTCCGGCAGCGCGCGTTTGACGTCCTCCATGCGGTTGCGCAGATCCTGCCAGACGGGATCGAGGTCGTCGGCCGCATTCACCAGCGTGACATGGACGGTCAGCGAACCTGTCCGCACCAGGCTCTTGATCTCGTCGACCTCGGGGATTTCGCGGATCTTGCGTTCGACCGGTTCGGCGATCAACTGCTCGACACGGTCCGGCACCATGCCGTCGAAATTGACCACGACCGTGGCGGTCCGGATGGTGATTTCGGGGTTTTCGCGCTTGGGAAAGCCGATATAGAGCGACGACCCGATGACCACGAGGCCGATCATCAACAGAACGGTCAGGCGGGACTTATCGAGCGCAAGACGAACCAGAGCGTCCAAATCCGTCTCCTAGTCCCCTATGGGCGTGAGCGGCAGCAGCGACACTTCCTGACCGTCGCGCAGGAACGACACACCGGCAATGGCGACGATCTCGCCGCCTTCAAGGCCGCTTGTGATCACCGCCCGGTTCTCGCGGACGCCGGCAATCACCACATCGCGGACGGCAACCGTCCGGGTTTGTTCGTCATAGACGTAGATTTTCGCGGCACCGACCTCCTCCGCGCCATCGCCGCTGCGAATGGCGAGCGCGCTGAGCGGCACCAGCAGGCCTTCATCGCCGTCTGCTCTGAGCGAGAGCGCGACCTCGGCGGCCATTCCGGCTTTGACGTTTTCCGCATCGTCGAGCTTGACCACCACCGGGAACGACGCTACCTGGCTGGCGCTCGATCCGATTTCCGAGATCCTTGCCGGAAGCGGCGCCGGCGTCGCGGCGCTGACGAAGACTTCCGCCCTATCGCCGACGGCGATCTGTCCGGCGACTGCGGCCGGCACGTTGAACGCCGCCTCATAGGCACCTTGGGCATAGAATTTGACGATTTCCTGGCCCGGGCTGATCTGGCCGAACGACACGACCGAAACCGAGGAGATCACGCCGGTAAACGGCGATTTCAGCACCGCCTTGTCGAGGTCTTCGTGGGCCAGCGCCAGTTTCTTTTCCGCCTGTTCGGCCTGCGCCTTCGCGCTTTTCAGGGTCGCCAGGCTCCGGTCCACTGCCGCCTGGGCGACGATGCCCCGCTCCAGCAGCGTCGCCTGGCGGTCGTAATCGACGCTGGCATTGGCCAGCGCCGCATTGGTTTCACTGACCGCGGCTTCGGCCTGCTCGACCTGCAATTGCAGCGAGCGCGGATCGATCTCGGCAATGACATCGCCCTCGGCGATCTCCTGTCCGACTTCGAGCGAAACCGCCTTCAGCTTGCCGCTGACCTCGAACGACAGCGCGGTTTCGGTCACCGGGCGGATGATCGAGGGATAGCGGCGCACCGGACGGTCGGCTGCGGCCGATATGCGGGCGGCCTTGAGACCGCGGATCACTTCCTTTGTTTCGGTGACCGTCTCTTCCTCGCCGCAGCCGGCAAGGCCAAAGGCCAGAACTGCCAGCACCGAACAAACCTTGCCGAAACTTCCCATCCGCATCATCCTGCGCCTTTCCCGCCGTCGCCGGCGGGAATATCGCACGGGCTGCAATCGATCCTCAATGGCGAAATGAAAGGGTCGGGACTTCTCCCGGCGCTAAAAAGCGCCGTCGCGGAAATGCTTGGAGAGTTTCAGGCCCTGCGCCTGGTAGTTCGAGCCGAGATCGTCGCCATAGAGCATTTGCGGGCGCTCGGCCATTTTCTCGTAGACCAGCCGGCCGACGATCTGGCCGTGTTCGAGGATGAACGGCACCTCGTGGCTGCGCACTTCGAGCACGGCGCGGGCGCCGGCGCCGCCGGCCTCGGCATAGCCGAAACCGGGATCGAAAAAGCCGGCATAGTGGACGCGGAACTCGCCGACCAGCGGATCGAACGGCACCATTTCGGCGGCGTGGTCGGGCGGCACCGTCACCGCCTCGCGGGAAACCAGGATGTAGAACTCGTTGGGATCGAGGATGAGCCCAAGGTCGGCGTCGCAGCGCACCGGCTCCCAATAATCGGCGACGGCGCAGGCCTGCTTGGCATCGACATCGACGAGGCCGGTGTGGCGCTTGGCGCGGAAGCCGATAAGGCCGTCCGCACGGGTCGTCTCCAGATCGATCGAAACGCCGATACCGTCGGCGATCCGCGGCGCGGCGCTGGCGACGAGTTGCTCGCGGTCATTGAGGGCCCGCAGCGCATTGTCGTCGAGCCGTGTATCGCCTCGGCGGAAGCGGATCTGCGACAGCCGCGAGCCGGCCCGCACCAGCACCGGGAAGGTGCGCGGGCTGATCTCGGCATAGAGCGGCCCGCGATAACCGGCCGGCACCGTATCGAATTCCGGGCTGCCGTCGGCGATCACCCGTGTGAAGAGGTCGAGCCGGCCGGTCGAGCTCTTCGGATTGGCCGAGGCCGAAATGTCCGCCGGAAGCGCCAGGCTCTCGGCGAGCGGCACGATATAGACGCAGCCGGTTTCGAGCACCGCGTCGCGACTAAGGTCGATTTCGTGCAGTTTCAGCCGCTCGAGGCGTTCGGTCACCGTCTGATGCGGCGCCGGCAGAAAGCTCGCCCGCACCCGATAGGCGACGGGCCCGAGCCGCAAATCGAGGCTCGCCGGCTGGATCTGGCCCTCCACCGGCGGCTTTTCGGTGGTGATCGCGCCATCTTCGATGAGTGCGGCGATCGCCTGCATCGGCAAAATGCCGATCGGCGCCTCACCCGCTTCCCTTGCCGCCATTGTCGATCTCCCGAAACTCGCGCCCTCCTCTACCCCATCGCCACGTTGACGCCAAGGCGTGCGAAGGCTATGAAAAGCTCATCTCCGTGGTGATTTGGGCCGGCCGGCTTGCAGCCACGTAAAACAAGTCGCTAAAAGGTCGAGGCAACAACAACCCCGGCGCGGCGACCAGCCCGGCCGGGGTTTTGTCGTTTTGGGGGCTGATGCGATGAGTGACGACGGAACGGGAAACGGAAAACGCTGGCGTGCGGCGACCGAGCTTGTGCATGGCGGCACGGCGCGCTCGCCTTATGGCGAGATGTCGGAGACGCTCTACCTGACTCAAGGTTTTTCGTATGACACCGCCGAGGCCGCCGAGGCGCGCTTCAAGGGCGACGATCCCGGCTTCATCTATTCGCGCTTTTCCAACCCGACGGTGGCGATGTTCGAGGACCGCATGGCGCTCTATGAGGGCGCCGAGGCGGCGCGCGCGACCGCCAGCGGCATGGCCGCCGTGCTCGCCGCGCTGATGTGCCAGTTGTCCGCCGGCGATCACGTGATCGCCCACCGGGCGATGTTTTCCTCCTGCGACTATATCGTCACCGAGCTTTTGCCGCGCTTCGGCGTGCCCTCGACGCTGATCGACGGCACCAAGCTCGAAAACTGGGAAAAGGCGATCCGCCCCGAAACAAAACTCATCTTCCTGGAAACGCCGACCAATCCGACGCTCGAAGTGATCGACATCGCCGCCGTTGCCGAGATCGCCAGGCGCCACGGCATCTCATTCGTCGTCGACAACGTTTTTGCCACGCCGCTCTATCAGAAGCCGCTGGCGCTCGGCGCCGATATCGTCGTCTATTCGGCGACCAAGCACATCGACGGCCACGGCCGCTGTCTCGGCGGCATCGTGCTGTCGGACCGCGAATTCATCGAGGACGTGCTCTTCAACTTCCTGCGCCAGACCGGCCCGTCGATGAGCCCGTTCAACGCCTGGGTACTGCTGAAATCGCTGGAAACGCTGGAGGTCCGGGTCGAGCGCCAGACCCGGACGGCGGCGAAGATCGCCGACCTGCTCGCCGACAATCCGGCGGTCTCCCGAGTGATCTATCCCGGCCGGCCCGACCATCCCCAGGCCGAGATCATCGCCCGGCAAATGACCGCCGGCTCGACGCTTATCACCTTCGAGGTGCCGGGCGGCAAGGCGGCCGCCTTCAAGCTCTGCAACGCGCTGCGCCTGATCAAGATTTCCAACAATCTCGGCGATGCCAAGAGCATCATCGCCCATCCCGCGACCACCACCCACCAGCGCCTGACCGACGAGGCCCGGGCCGAATTCGGCATTACCGACGGTATGCTGCGGCTATCGATTGGCCTGGAGGATGCGGAGGATTTGGCGGAGGATCTGGAGGCGGCGCTGAGGGTGTTGGGGTGAGTTGTTGTAGGGTGCCAAGCGCAAGCGTATCGCACCGCTATCGGTGGCTGAGAATAGGGACATTATCGGAGCGTTACACCCTGCGGCTAACGTAAGCTTGCTTGAATCGTACTCCATTCGTAAGTACATTATATGAGAAGAGAAATCAAACTGGAGAAAAGCCCGTGAAAAACGCGAATGAGGCCAAACACGAGCGGCTGCAGGTGCGCCTCGACGCCGAAACCAAGGGCATGTTGCAGCGCGCCGCCAGCTATCGCCATAAGACGCTCAGCCAGTTCGTGCTCTCGACCGCGATGGAAGAGGCCGAGCGGATCATCGAGGAAAACGAGGTCGTTACGCTTTCCGGTCCGGATTGGACGGTCTTTTACGATGCCCTGACCAATCCGCCGAAGCCGAACACCGCGCTGCGCAAGGCGTTCAAGCGCTACAGGGCGGCCAATGAATGACGGCGGCGGATGCGGATTGGCGCGTCGTGCCGCTCAACGGTAAGGTTCATGATCGCGCCGCCTTCTCCTGCGGCGCCCCGGAACTCGATCGATATATCCGGGACTTCGCATCGCAAGACGTAAAGCGCGATGTCGCCCGGGTTTTCGTGGCCCTTGACCGGAACTCCAGCGCAGTCGCCGGCTATTACAGCCTGAGCGCCGCCAGCTTCCAAAGAGATACCTTGCCTGAGGACACCGCTAAGCGCTTGCCGCACTATCCCGTTCCGGCGGTGTTGCTGGGCCGCTTGGCCATCAACGAAACGCATAAGAAACGTGGTCTGGGTGCGTATCTGCTGATGGACGCCCTCAACCGTATCTGCCTGGCAAGTGAAGTTCTCGCAATGCAGGCCCTGATCGTCGATGCCCGCGACGAGGCGGCGGCCGCCTTCTATCAGAAATACGGGTTCCGCCGCTTTGTCGACAACGAACGCCGCCTGTTCCTTCCCATAGCCACCATCCGGAAGCTTGTTGCCGAATAGCGGGACACCGTGAACTGGACTCCGCCGGACTCTGTTGACCGGTGGTGTGCAAACATAGGCTGCGTTAGCCGTGTCAACGGCGTAACGCACCGTTCGGGAATGGGTTCATCGATCTTTTGTTGGTACGCTACGCATTGCTAAAGCACTGCCTCTGTGCCCGATTTCCGACGATCACGTTATCGTTTCTCGACGGGTCGCGCAGGCGGTGCGATAAAATCGTCGCAAAAGCACAAATGCTCAGCATTGGAGAGGATGTGATGCAGAGAGCGGGTCTCCTGGCAATGATCGTCACCCTTTTCTTCTCGGCGACCGTGTCGCTCGCCGAGGGGCCGCAGACCATGACGGTGTGGAAAACGCCCTGGTGCGGATGCTGCGGCAATTGGGTCAGGCACATGGAAGAGGCCGGCTTCGAGGTCGATGTCCGGGAGATCGAAGATCTGGATGTCGTCAAGCGCCAGGCCGGCATTCCGGAAAAGCTGCAGTCCTGCCATACCGCCACCGTCGATGGATATATCATCGAGGGTCACGTCCCGGCGCCCGACGTCAAGCGGCTCTTGCAAGAACGGCCGAAGGTCGGCGGCCTCGCCGTCCCCGGCATGCCGTCCGGTTCGCCGGGCATGGAGAACGGGCAATTCGATGCCTACGAGGTGCTCACCTTTTCGCGCAATGGCGAAACCGCCGTCTTCAACCGGTATTGACCAAGTCCTCTACCGAAACGTCTGCCACGCCAGCAGCACCCGCGACACGGTCGTCACCGCGGTGATTAAGGCAAAGCCATAGGCGAGCCAGGGGAAGGCGGACGGAAAGAGGCACATGGCGAGGAGGACGGCGATCGTCTCGGTGCCTTCGGCGAGACCGCCGGTGAAATAGAGCGATTTCGAGCCTTGCCGCGTGTTTTCCAGCCCGTGCTTGGCGGCCATGATGGCAAAGGCGAGGAAGCTCGCGCCATTGGCATAAAAGACAAAGAGCAGCACCGCGCCCGGAACGGCGTTTTGCGCGGGATCGGCGAAGATGAAACCGAGCGGCACAGCGCCGTAAAAAATGAAGTCGAGCACGATGTCGAGATAGCCGCCGCGGTCGGTCTTGACGGTCGCCCGCGCGACCGCGCCGTCGAGCCCGTCGGCGAGCCGGTTGAGCACAATCAGCACCGCCCCGAGGGCAAACGCGCCATTGGCGATGGCGATGGCCGCGGCCATGCCGGCGGCAAAGCCCGCCAAAGTGACCGTATCGGCGCCAATCCCGGCTTTCGCCAGTCCTCGCCCGGCGGCGTTGAGCGGCCGGTCGATCAACGGGCGCAGATAGGCATCGAGCATGGTCGGGTCCGTCGCGTAGGCGCGGCCTCAATAAAATCCGACCGGAAAATAGCGCAGATAGAGTTCGGCGAAGACGCCCTTTTCGTAAAGCCGGCGCAGGCCGTAGTCGAGAATGCCGCGCAGCATGCCGTTGCCGCGGTTGACGGCGATCGAAAAGCCGTTGCCGAAATAGCGCGGCTCCAGATAGGGGCCGCCGGCAAACGCGCAGCAATTGTCCGAATCGGCACCGGCGATCCAGAAGCTCGATGACAGCCCGTCGGCGAAAAAGAGTTTTACCTCGCCGGCCTTCAGGGCGGCGCGGATGTCGTCGACCGTGCGCATCGGCCGGATGTCGGCCTCCTTAAAAAACGCCGTCAGATAGGCCTCGTGGGCGGTGCGGGCAACGACGGCGACGGGGACGCCGGCAAGCCCCTCCGGCGAAATCGCCATGGCGGCGTCGGGACGGCCGGCGACGAACCGCGCCGGCAGCCGCATATAGAAATCACTGAACTCGACCCGGCCGCGCTCGGTCCGGTCCGGCGAGATGCCGGCAATGACCGCGTCGCCATGACCCTCGGCAAGGGCGTCGATGAGATCGTCGAAGGGCCGCGCCTGGATCGTGCAGTTGATCTTGAATTCGGCGCAGAGCGCGCGGGCGAGATCGATGTGGAAGCCGGCCAGCCGGCCGTGCGTATCAATGAAGTTGAACGGCGGGAAATCGTCGGTGGTCAGAAACCGGATCGACGGGATCGCATCGGTGCGCGGCGTGTCGACATGCCGCTTCGGATCCCAGAAATTGGGAATCGTAACGCTTTCCTGGGCATCGGCGGCAGCAAGCGACAGCGGCGAAAGCACGACGAAAAGCGCCAATGCGATGGTTGCGAAAACGTCGGCTGGAAACCGCCGCTTGCAGCCGGTAAAAAAAGCAAAAAAGCTATTTCGCGCAACCATCTAGTTGTGTAGCCTCGAAACGGTTGCGGCCCTGGCCTTGCAACCGGACCCGATGATTCCGATCCGCTGACCGCTGGGGGCATCAATCAGCCACGATCAGGTCGATATCGGCGCCGGAGGTGCCGCGCGCGATGTGTCAGTAGCGCGGGCGGGGGCGTCTGTCCACCGCTTGCCTGATGACATCAGGCCGGCGGCCGAGGCCACGCTTCCCGCCGATATCGCCTTCCTCGCCGCCGGCATCGATGCGCGCGTGCTTGCCGCCGCGACGCGTCGGGCGCGGGTGACCGGGGCCGAGCCGGCAGCGATCCTGATCGCCAGCGGCATCATCGGCGAGGCCGACTATTACCGGCAGCTCGCCGCAGCACTTGATCTTCCTTTCGTCGAGCCGGACGCTGTCGTCGGCGCGGTCCGGCCGAGCGCCTTCGCGCTGGCGGCGATCGACCGCATCCGGCTGGCCGAAATCGGCGAGACGGCGTTCGGCCGTCTGGTCGCCCTTGCCCCGGAAGGCGCCGGTGTCGGCCGCCTCGCCGAGCTTGTCGCCGCCCATCCGCAGATCAAGCATTCCCTGCGCATCACCACGCCCTCTGCGATCAGATCCGGCCTCGTCGCCGCGTTTTCGACCGAGCTCACCGATCGCGCCCGCACCGGGCTCGCCGCGCGCTATCCGAAACTGTCCGCCCGCTTCGTCGGTGGCTGGCAAAGCGCAGTCGCGGCCCTCGCCGCGCTCACCACCATCGCCGCAATCTGGGCGCTCTTTCCGCTGGCGGTGCCGGTGGCGCTCAACATCGCGCTGGCGGTGCCGTTCCTGGCCATCGTGTCGCTGCGGCTCGCCGCGGCGATCGCACCGCCGACGGATCGGTTGTCGGCGCCGCTTGCCGGCGATGCCGGGCTTCCGGTCTACAGCCTTCTCGTCCCGCTCTACCGCGAGGCCGGTATGGTCGCCGGCCTGATCACGGCGTTGCGGCGCCTCGACTATCCGCCGGAGAAGCTCGACATCAAGCTGATCGTCGAGGCCGACGATGTCGAGACCCGGGCCGCCATCGATGCGCTCAAGCTCGGACCGCCGTTCGAAACCGCCATCGTGCCGGCGTCCGAGCCGCGGACCAAGCCGAAGGCGCTCTCCTTTGCGCTGCCGCTCGCCCGCGGCCGCTACGTCGTCGTCTACGATGCCGAGGACCGGCCGGCGCCGGACCAGTTGCGCCGCGCGCTCGCCGCCTTCCGCCGCGGCGGCGCCGGACTCGGCTGCGTTCAGGCGCGCCTCGTCGTCGATCCGCCCAACGGCCATTTTCTGGCGCGGCAGTTCACGGCCGAATATGCCGGTCTGTTCTTCACCCTGCTGCCGTTCCTGGCGCGGCTGCGCCTGCCGCTGCCGCTCGGCGGTACCTCCAACCATTTCCGCCGCGACGTGTTGCGGCAGATCGGCGGCTGGGACCCGAACAACGTCACCGAGGACGCCGATATCGGCATTCGCCTGGCCCGCTTCGGCTATCGTGCCGATGTCATCGCCTCGGATACGCTGGAGGAGCCGCCGGCCCGCTTCACCGACTGGCTCAAGCAGCGGACGCGATGGTTCAAGGGCTGGATGCAGACCTGGTCGGTGCATATGCGGGACCCGCGCCGGCTCTACCGCGATCTGGGCCTGCGCGATTTCCTCGCCTTCCAGGTGATCATCGGCGGGCCGATACTGTCGGCCCTCATCCATCCGGTGTTTTTGGTCATTGTCGCGCTGACGCTGATCGAACTGGCCGAGATCCTGGAGCTTTCCGGGGTATTCGGCACCGCGCTTCTGGGCGTCAACGGCTTCAATCTCGCCGCCGGCTATGCCGGCGGCATCGCGCTCGCGGTGACCGGGCTCATGCGCCGCCGCGCCGGCGGGCTCGCCCGGCAGCTGGTGTGGCTGCCGGTCTATTGGGTGCTGATGTCGATCGCCGCCTATCGCGCCGTCTGGCAGTTCTGGCGGGCGCCGTCGCTGTGGGAGAAGACGCCCCATGGCGGGGCAATCGACGATTTGCCGCAGTAACCGGCGTCACGATCCGGCCTGCGACGCCGGGCTGCACTCGACCCTTGCGTTTTGCCGCAGCGCCTGTGATATGGTGGCTTCGGGAGGTTGGCAGCGGACGGCTCGCTCGCCAACCGGGTCAGGTCCGGAAGGAAGCAGCCCCAACGAGACGAGACCGGGTCGCCGTTCAGCCTCCCACCTCGGAGTTCGTTGCCGGCCGGCGGCGCGGCATTCCGATCGCCGACAGGGAGCGAAATGACCACCGACAGGCGCGAGCACGGCAGCGGCGAGGCCGGGACGGTGACCGGCTACCGCGTTCTCGCCCGCAAATACCGGCCGCAAAGCTTCGACGATTTGATCGGCCAGGAGGCGATGGTGCGGACGCTGACGAATGCGTTCGAGACCGGCCGCATCGCCCAGGCCTACATGCTGACCGGCGTGCGCGGCGTCGGCAAGACGACGACCGCGCGGATCATCGCCCGCGCCCTCAACTATTCCCGGCCCGGCGAAGACACCGGTCCGACGATCGACATGCCGGAGCTCGGCGAGCACTGCCCGTCGATCATGGAATCGCGCCATGTCGATGTGCTCGAGATGGACGCCGCCTCCCATACCGGCATCAACGACATCCGCGAGATCATCGATTCGGTCCGCTATCGGCCGGTCTCGGCGCGCTACAAGGTTTACATCATCGACGAGGTGCACATGCTGTCGACGCAGGCCTTCAACGGCCTGTTGAAGACGCTTGAGGAGCCGCCGGAACACGTCAAATTCGTCTTTGCGACGACCGAGATCCGCAAAGTTCCGGTAACGGTGCTGTCGCGCTGCCAGCGTTTCGACCTGCGCCGGGTCGATGCCGCCGCCATCGTCGCCCATCTGCGCGGCATCGCCGAGGCCGAGGCGGTGGAAGTCGACGACGAGGCACTTGCCGCGATTGCCCGCGCCAGCGAGGGCTCGGTGCGCGACGCGCTTTCGCTGCTCGATCAGGCCATCTCCCATGGTGATGGCCCGATAACGACGGCAAGCCTCGGCGACATGCTCGGGCTTGCCGATCACGGCCGCATCATCGACCTCTTCGAAAAAATCATGGCCGGCGAGGCGGCGGCGGCGCTCGATGCGCTGTCGGCGCTGCACGATATCGGTGCCGATCCGGCGGTCGTTCTCACCGAGCTTGCCGAATTCGTCCACCTGGTGACGCGGATGAAGCTGGCCCCGGCGCTCGCCGAAGACCGGACGCTGGCCGAGGAGGAGCGCAATCGCGGCCGCGAATTCGCCGGCCGGCTGTCAATCAAGGTGCTGTCGCGGGCCTGGCAGATGCTGTTGAAGGGGATCGCGGAAGTCCAGACTTCGCCCAAGCCCCTGGCCGCCGCCGATATGGTGCTGGTCAGGCTCTGCTATGCGGCCGACATGCCGAGCCCGGAGGAGGCTTTGAAGGCCATACGCGAGGGCGGCGACCAAACGGCCGCTGCGGCTGCGCCGGCCGCAGCGCCGGCTGCCGCCCCCGAAAGCCCGCGCGCGACCCGATCGGTCGCTGCCGCACCGGCGCCGCGGGTCGACGCCGCCCCGGAACCCCGGGCTGAACCCGCGCCGCGACCGATCGCGCTTGCACGGTTTGAGGATGTCGTCGCGCTGGCCGCCGAGCGGCGCGATCTGCCGCTGAAATTCGCGCTGGAGCGCAATGTGCGGCTCGTCCGCTTCGAGCCGGGACGCATCGAACTGGCGCTGACCGGGGACGCGCCGGCGAGCCTCGTCCACGACCTGTCGAACAGGCTTGCCGATTGGACCGGCACCCGCTGGATGGTCTCGGTGTCGACGGAGGCGGGCCAGCCGACGCTTGCCGAAAGCACTGCGGCGGAAAAGACCCGGTTGAAATCGGATGCCCGCACCGATCCGCTGGTGGCGGCGGTGCTGGACCAATTCCCGGGCGCCGAGATCGTCGATGTCCGGGTTACCGGCGGCGACGATCCGGCCGGTTCCGACGATGACGCAAGCGAGGACGCAGACGGATTTGACGACGGGCCGCAATGACCGGCCCGGACGCGGCAAAACGCACCGACGAGGACAGCCATAATGATGCGTGATTTGGGAAAGATCATGAAGCAGGCCCAGGAACTGCAGGCCCGCATGTCGAAAATACAGGAAGAGGCCAATGCGCTTGAGGTCGATGGCCAGGCCGGCGGCGGGCTCGTGACCGCGACGCTCAACGGCAAGAACGAGCTCGTCGGCATGAAGATCGACCCGAGCCTCGCCAATCCGGACGAGATCGAAATCCTCGAAGACCTGGTGATTGCCGCGGTCAACGACGCCCGCCGCCTGGTCGAACAGGCGGTGCAGGAGAAGATGAAGGAAATGACCGAGGGGCTGCCGATCCCGCCCGGCATGAAGCTGCCGTTCTGAGCGGTTACACCAACCGGCATTGATTGCGACTCCCGATAAGATCGACAAAGGGTCGATATCGTCGTCATTGCGACCCCGGCGGAAGCCCTATGAGATTCACATTTCTTGCCGATTTGCGTCGCTTCAGGGTGCGAAAAGTCTGCGCGCAAGGTAAACCTCTTGGCACCTCACTTGGCGACAAGCGGGTGTCCATTGGCCGATCCGCCCTTATTGACGCTTGTTTGTCGGTCGAATCTCCATTCGCCATAGCCGATGACAGTGCGTATCGAGGGGATAATTGGATTCCCGCTTTCGCGGGAAAGGTGGACAAAGGCAAGGTCGCGCCAACTGACCATCGCATCTATTCGACGACGTTCGAACAGGGATATCTCCTGAAATTCGACGCGTCAGCCGATCGATCGATGTCGTGGCGGTCTCCAGCTTTTGAGATGTGTGAACATGATAGGCGGAAGCCTGGGGAAGCCATCCAGTTCATTGATCTGTTTTCTGGATTGCCGCGTCGCCTTCGGCTGCTCGCAATGACGGTGCCGAGATCGTCGGCAAAGCCATCGGTCTGTGAATGCACCACCAGATATTACGGAACCCTGCGGGACGGGCGACGATGAGCGGCGGACGCATTACCGGGCCGGAAATCGAGCGGCTGATCCAATTGCTCGCGCGCCTGCCGGGGCTCGGGCCGCGGTCGGCCCGCCGCGCCGCCCTGCACCTGATCAAGAAGAAGGACCAGTTGCTCGGGCCGCTCGCCGAGGCGATGCAGGTGGCGCTCGACGAGGTCCGCGTCTGTTCGACCTGCGGCAATATCGACACCGCCGATCCCTGCTTCATCTGCGCCGATCCGCGCCGCGATCCAACGATCATCGTCGTCGTCGAGGACGTCGCCGATCTGTGGGCGCTGGAGCGCGCCGCAGCCGTCTCGGCGCGCTATCACGTGCTCGGCGGCTCTCTCTCGCCGCTCGACGGCGTCGGCCCCGACGACCTCAACGTCGCCGGGCTGATCGAGCGCGCCCGCGATCCGGCGGTGACCGAGATCGTGCTTGCGGTCAACGCCACGGTAGAAGGGCAGACGACGGCGCACTACGTCACCGACCAGCTCGCCGGGGCGGCGGTCAAGGTCTCACAACTTGCCCATGGCGTTCCGGTCGGCGGCGAACTCGACTATCTCGACGACGGCACGCTGGCCGCGGCGATCCGCAGCCGCACCGAATTCTGAAAAGCCGGCGTTTCGCACAGGCCTCTCGTCCTCGGTCGGGGCACGCGTCAGCCCGAATCCGGCCAATGACGAACGGGACGGCGAAGGACGCCGCGCGTCCGATTAGAGTTCGAGCCCCAGCTTGCGGCCCTCGTAGATCGCCATCACCGCGCTGCGCGGCGCGACGCAATCGCCGATGCTGCGGATGTCACGGCCGTCGGCGGCCAGCTCATCGGCGATCATGGTGTTGGCGATCGGGGTCCCGGCGAGCACCAGCGTGTCGGCGTCGAGCCGCCGTTCCGCGCCGTCGAGAAGATCGATGATAGTGGCGCCGTCGCCATGCCATTCGGCGATCGCGGTTTCCGCGGCAAAGTTGATACCGAGCTGCTTCAGGCGCCGCCTGACGGGGAAGTCGGCAGCGGTGCGCTCCAGTTCCTTGGCGACGGCCATCGCCGCGGTCACGATCGTTACCTCGTGGCCGGCCTCGGCCAGATGCCAGGCGGTGCCGATGCCGCGATAGGCGACGGCCTCGTCCAAAACGATGACGCGTTTGCCCGGCCGCGCCTCGCGCGCCATCACCGCCTCGGCCGAGACCACATTGCCGCGCTCGATGCCCGGCAAGATATCATTTGCCGGCAAAGCGCGCTGAAACCCAGCCTCGTCCGGCAGCGCGCCGGTGGCCAGCACGACGGTGTCGGCCCCGAAATCGGCGATCTCGTCGCCCTCCATATAGGTGCCGGGGCGCAGCTCAACCTGTAGCCGGCTCAATTGTCCCTCATACCAGTCGATGAGGTCGATGATCTGCTGGCGGCGCGGCTGCAAGCCGGCGAGGCGGAACTGGCCGCCGAGGCGGTCGGCGGCCTCGACGAGCGTCACCCGGTGGCCGCGCTCGGCCGCCACCCGTGCCACCTCCAGCCCGGCCGGCCCGCCGCCGATGACGAGCACCGAACGCGGCGAAGCGGCCGGCTGAAACCGGTCGCCGTTCCATTGGAACTCGCGCCCCGCCGAGGGGTTGACCAGGCACGATATCCAATAGTCGCGGAAGCGCCGTCCCCAGCACATCTGATTGCACGAGAGGCACGGCCGGATGTCCTGCGGACGGCCTTCGCGCGCCTTTGTCACCAGATGCGGGTCGGCGATCTGGCCGCGCACGATCGAGACCATGTCGGCCTGGCCGGAGGCAACCACATAGTCGGCGTTCTCGGGGGTGCGGATGTGGCTTTCAGCCTGGATACGGGCGTGTTTGACGACGCTTTTCAGGCTTTCGGCATAGTCCGGCCCGAGCTTGTCGGGATAGATGAAGGTCGGCATCAGCGGGTAGAAATCGAAATAGCTGCCGGTGCCGCAGGTGAAATAATCAATGAGCGCCCGGGCATCGTGCCATTCGACGATGCGCTGCATCTCCTCCACCGACAGCGAGACGTCGATTTCGGGATGCAGGCTCACCGCCATGCCGATGATGAAATCGTCGCCGACCGCCTTGCGGATGCCGTCGGTGATCGCCGCGGAGAACCGCATGCGGTTGTCGAAGCTGCCGCCCCAGCCATCGTCGCGCCGGTTCGACCACGGCGTCCAGAACTGTTCGATCAGCGCATGATAGGCGGCAAACAATTCGACGCCATCGAAGCCGGCGGCGTGGGCACGGCGCGCGGCGGCGACAAAGGCGGCAATCGTCTCCTCGATCTCGGCCTCGGACATGGCGTGGCTGCCGTCATTGTCGTGATAGCTCGGCAGGCCGGAGGGCGACCAGTTGGGCTCAAACGAATTATCGAAATCGCCGTGCTGGCCGACATGGTAGAGCTGGTGCACGGCGACGGTGTCGTGCTCGTGGATCGCCTCGGTGATGCGGCGGAAATCGGGAATGATCGAATCGTCTTCGGCGAGGAAATTACCGCGGGTCAGCACCGCGGTACGGTGAACCGGCACCGGTTCAACGACGATCATCGCCGCACCGCCGATCGCCCGCTCGCGGTAATAGCCGACATGGCGGTCAGACGGCCGCCCGCCTTCCGACATGTTGGCGGTGTGGGCGCCGAAACTGATCCGGTTTTTCAGCGTCTTGTGGCGCAGGGTCAGGGGCTGGAACAGGTTCGGGAACATTTGGCTCATCGCCGATTCACCTTCGGAATCAAGAAGTTCAATTTCCCCGGGCGCCGAGCCGGGTGGTCAGATAGAGCGCGGTGAACAGATCGAGATGACCGCCGCCGCCATTCTTAAAGAGCGTGATCTGGTCATCGCTTTCGCGGGCCGGCACCGCGCCGCCCGCCAGATCGAAAAGATCGCCGATGATGTCGTCCTCGCCGATGATGCCGGCGGCAAGCGGCTGGGCCAGATCGCCGGGCCGGTGAATGCCGAAGGCGCGCGAATCGACATAGAGCCGGGCCCGGCGCACCGCGTCGTCGTCGCATTCGCGCATGTCCGGGGTAAACGCGCCGACCAGATCGAGATGGGCGCCGGGCTTCAGCCGGGCGCCGGCAACGAGCGGTGACGTGCTCGCGGTTGCGCACGAGATCACGTCGGCACGTTCGACCTCGGCCTCAAAATCCTCGGCGACGCCGACATCGGCGACATCACCGGCGATCTCTTCAACAAGACGATGCGCCTTTTCCGGTGTCCGGTTCCAGATGCGCACCCGTTCGATCCGCGGCCGGACGGCGCAATGGGCGGCGATAAGATAGGGGCCGAGGGCGCCGGCGCCGACCATCAAAAGGGCGCGCGCGTCCGTGCGCGCAAGAAACCGGGCGCCGAGCGCCGAATCGGCGGCCGTCTTGCGCAGGGTCAGCGCGGTGCCGTCGATGGTCGCGCGCGGTGCGCCGTCCGCGCCGTCGAAAAGCTGATAAACGCTCTGGATGGACGGCTTGCCGGTCGCCGCCTCATTGCCGGGCAGGATCGTCGCCATCTTGATCCCCATCGCCCGCCCGGGCAGCCAGGCCGGCAGGTTGAAGAAGGTCTGGCGGCTGCCGTCGGCGGCAACGTTCTGCAGTTCGCTGCGGTCGACGAGCGGCATCGGGCCGCGATGCATCTCGCAGAGCGCGTCGACCAGTCCGGTCCAGTCCAGCTCTTTATGAACCGTTTCAGCATCGACCAGCATCGGCAGCCCTTTCCGGCTATTTAAACACTTCCGCCGCGATCGACAGACCGTCCGGATGGTAGCCCGCAGCAAAGACCCGGACTATCGAGCACATGTCATGCACCGGTCGATCAGCGACCGCGGATCGGCGCCCGTTTCGGCGGTGGCGGCGATTGACGCTTCGATGTCTCAATCCATGATGGCCTCACGCCGGCGAACCGCTATGCTCCTGCGTCTACACTCGGATCAGGGCCGACACCGCATGACCGCCATCGATCTCGCCAAATGCCGCGCCGACACGCCCGGCGTCGACAACGTGCTTCATTTCAACAATGCCGGGGCGGGCTTGCCGCCGCTTCCGGTGCTCGACGCGGTCAAGGCGCATCTCGACCGCGAGGCGGCGATCGGCGGCTATGAGGCGGCCGGCGAGGCCGGCGATCAGATCACCGATATGTATCGCGCCGTTGCCGATCTGATCGGGGCTGCGCCCGACGAGATCGCCTTCATCGAGAACGCGACCAGGGCCTGGGACATGGCGTTTTACGGCATCCCGTTCGAGCCCGGCGACCGGGTGCTCACCTGCCGGTCGGAATATGTCTCCAATTTCGTCGCCTTCCTGCAGATGAAGAAGCGCGCCGGGATCGAGATCGATGTCGCGCCCGATGACGAGGCCGGGCAGGTCGACGTGGCCGCGCTCGAGGCGATGATCACGCCGAAAACGCGGCTGATCGCGATCACTCACGTGCCGACTCAAGGGGGCCTCATCAATCCGGCGGCGGCGATCGGTCGGATCGCCAGAAAGCACGATATTCTCCTTCTGCTCGATGCCTGCCAGTCGGTCGGACAGCTCGCCGTCGATGTCGACGACATTCAGTGCGACATGCTTTCGGCGACGGGCCGGAAATTCCTGCGCGGGCCGCGCGGCACCGGATTCCTCTATGTGCGCCGCGAGGTCATCGACCGTATCGAGCCGCCCTTCGTCGATCTGGAATCCTGCGATTGGCTCAGCGCCGAGGAATACAGGCTGAAACCGGACGCAAAGCGGTTCGAGAACTGGGAACGTTACGTCGCCGGGCAGATCGGCCTCGGCGTCGCCGCGCGTTATGCGCTTTCGCTCGGCCTGCCGGCGATCGAGGCGAGGGTGAAGGCGCTGGCGGCGAGCCTGCGCGATCGACTTGAAGCGCTGCCCGGCGTCTCCGTCCATGATCTGGGCCGCGAAAAATGCGGCATCGTCACCTTCATCAAGGCCGGTGAGGCGCCGGAGGCGACCCGGGCACGGCTCGGCGAAATCGCCATCAACGTCACCCATTCCGATGCGGGATCGGCGCGGCTCGACCTGCCGCGGCGGGGCTTCGACGCTCTCGTCAGGGCGTCCGTCCACTATTACAACGACGACGACGAGATCGACCGGTTCTGCCGCGCCGTCGCCGCGGACTGACCCATGGCGGTTTGGGCCCGCGTCGATTCCTGGACATTGGCCGTCTCGGTCTCGCGCGTCTTCCTGTTCGCAACCTTCATGACGATCGCCGCGGTGATCCCTGAACTGCAGCGCGAATGGGGGCTTTCGGCGACCGCGGCCGGCTCCATCGTCACCGGCTTCACTATAACTTACGCGATTTCGCTGTTCGGCTTCGCCTGGGCGGCGGACCATCTGGGCGCCAAGCGCACGGTTGCCGCCTCGGCGATCGCCAGCGGCATCACCTCGGCTCTGTTCGGCCTGTTCGCGCAGGATTATCTCTCCGCGCTCGTGCTCTATTCCCTGGTCGGCCTCGCCCAGGGCGGCATCTACACGCCGCTGATCATGCTCTTTGCCGAGCGCACCGAGCAAAAACGGCGCGGCGCGGCGATGGGCTGGCTGATCGCCTCGACATCGATCGGCTATGCCGCATCACTGGCGCTTTGCGGGCTCGGGCTTTACTTCGGCGGCTGGAAGACCGCCTTTTTGATCACCGGGCTCGCGCCGCTGATCGGCATGGCGCTTCTGCTCGCCTGCCTCAAAAACACGGAAAACCGGATCCACGATCGCGGCCTTGAGACCGGCCTTTTCGACCAGATGATCCGCAACCGCAATGCGCGCCTGCTGACCGCCGGCTACACCGCCCACACCTGGGAGCTGCTCGGCATGTGGGCGTGGATGCCGGCCTTTCTGGCAGCCAGCTTCGCGCTCGGCGGATGGTCGGCGGCGGCAACCGAAACGAGCGCCCTGGCCTCGGCGCTGATGCATCTGATCGGCGCTTCGGCGGCGTTTTCCATGGGCCGGCTCTCCGACCGGCTTGGCCGCAAGCGGGTATTGTTCGGCACCGCGGCGCTCGCCGCCATTCTGTCGTTTTCAATCGGCTGGATGATCATGCTGCCGGCGGTCCTCCTGGTGGCGATCGGCATTCTATACGGATTTGCGACCATCGGCGATTCGCCGGTGTTGACGACGGCCCTAACCGAAGTCGTCGAGCCCGGCTATCTCGGTGCGGTGCTGGCGGTGCGTTCGGTGCTCGGCTTCGGCGCCGGCGCCGTCGCGCCGCTCATCGTCGGCGGCATCATCGACTTACTCACTGAGGCCGGCGCCGGCCCGGCAACGGTCTGGGGCGTGGCTTTCGGCGTCCTCGGCATCGGCGGCGCATTGGCCGCGGCGATGGCGGCGCGGCTTAGGGGCCTCAACGGATCCCGCGCTCTCCGCCGCCCTTAGACCAAGGTTGCGGGTTGATCCGGGGTCGGGATTTGGCAAATAATCCCGGACGTTACCGGCCGAAATGCCGGAGAGGGGAATTGATCGGATAGCCGAAGTGCTGATCCTTGCGCTCGATACCGCGCTCACGCGGTGTGCGGCCGGCCTCGTTGAGGCCGGGGACGGCACCGTGCTGGCGGCTGAATCCATTGCCATGGAGCGCGGTCATGCCGAGGCGCTGATGCCGATGATCGCGCGGGTTATGGCGGCGGCCGGCATCGCGCTTCAGGCGGTCGACCGAATCGCAGTCACGATCGGGCCCGGCTCGTTCACCGGGCTTCGGGTCGGGGTTGCAGCCGCGCGCGGGCTCGCGCTCACCTGCCAATGCCCGGCCGTCGGCGTGACGACGCTCGCCGCGCTGGCCGAGGACGCGCGGAAGAATCACCCTGGCCGGGTCGTCGGCGCCGCCATCGATGCCCGGCACGGTCACGTCTATTTCGCGCTCTACGGAGCGGACGGCGAGGTGCTGGTCGCACCTGAAGCGCTCGATATCGAGACGGCGGCGGCCTACGCCCGCGATCATGCCGCGATCATCGCCGGGCCCGGCGCGCCGCTGCTGGCTTCCGCCGCTTCCGAAAGTGGTGGATTTGAGATTGTCGCCAATGACGCGCCGTCGCTCGCAGCCGTGGCTCGGCTCGGCGCGGCGGCCACGCCGACGCTGGCGCGGCCGGCGCCGCTCTATCTGCGCCCGCCCGATGCGAAGCCGCAGAACCGGTTCCGGATTGCCCGACAATGTTCATGATCCCGTGGAGCAGACCGCCGATCGTCGATATGGCCACGATCAGCGACAGCGATGAATTCGCCGACATCCACGACGAAGGATTCCCGCGCGCCTGGAGCAGCGAGGAGTTTGCCGCCCTGCTTGCCCAAGACGGCGTGTTCGCGCTGGCGGCGCGGCGTTCCGGCCCGGGCAGCAGCCGGCGACCGATCGGTTTCGTGCTGCTGCGGCGGGCCGCGGACGAGGCGGAAATCCTGACGATTGCGGTGACGCGGCGTTGGCGCGGGCGCGGCGTCGCCCGGCTGCTCATGCAGGCAGCGCTGCGGCAGCTTTACGCAGAGCGGGTGAAGCAAGTCTTCCTCGAGGTCGATCCGGGCAATGAGGCGGCGATTTCGCTTTATCGCCAGCTTGATTTCCGTCCCGTCGGCGAACGGCGCGGTTATTACCGCCGGTCGGCCGATGCTGCGCCGGCGCTTGTCATGCGGCTCGATCTCCGTTAACGCTCGGAGACGGTTGTGAAGACCGGCCGATATACGCCGGGGAAACGGACAGCGCCGATGGACCACCCAGACAACGCTACGATCGAGGATCTGTGCGCGGCCAAGGGCATGCGCATGACCGAGCAGCGCCGCGTTATCGCGCGGGTGCTTCAAGCTTCCGAGGACCATCCGGATGTCGAGGAACTCTACCGGAGGGCGGTGGCCGTCGACGATCGGATTTCGATTTCGACCGTCTACCGGACGGTGAAGCTCTTGGAAGATGCCGGCATCATCGAGCGCCACGACTTCCGCGAGGGCCGGGCGCGCTATGAACAGGTGTCCGAGGAACATCACGATCACCTGATCGATCTGCGCTCGGGCCGGGTCATCGAATTCCGCAATGAGGAGATCGAGCACCTGCAGCGCGAGATCGCCCGGCGGCTCGGCTACCGGCTCATCGACCACCGGCTGGAACTCTATGCGGTACCGCTCGGCGACGAAGACGTCTGATACCAAGGGCAGACAATTGTGACTCATCTGATGGGCTCAAATCGGTTCACTCGGGCAGGCGTGGCGCGCAGCGCGATGTGGGGCATCGGGCAAGCGCCGCAACGCACCCGATGGACCG
>JANQEG010000136.1 GCA_028278505.1 Rhodobiaceae bacterium | reverse complement strand
GACGACCTCGCGGGCGATCGATTTGTCCCATTCCAGATGACACGCCGAACATTTGACGCGCAGCATGTGCATCTTCTTGCTGGCATAGGTGCCGGTGGTGTCGTGACAGGCCAGGCAGTCGACCTGTTCCTCGAGGGAAAAATCGAATGACGACTCCGTCCATTCCTGGCCGATATGGCAGCGCGCGCAATAGGGTTCGTTCGCGCTGATCGTCAGGAAGAGCCCGTTGACGACGTGCTTCTTGCCGACCTGCTGACCGGTCTTCTGATTGTCGTATTCCCAGGTCCAGTGGGTGCTGGCATGGACCTGCTTGCCGGCCTGGTTATGGCAACTCAGGCAGGCCCTGGTCAGTTCCGGACCGCTGTCGAATTCCTTCTTCAGGGCCTCGAAGGCCGAATGGTCCGCCGTCGAGGCCGGGATCGCGTTCTTCGGATCGGGATCGGCGGCGCCGGCCGAACTTCCGAGGAATGCCCAAAACACTGCCCCCGCACAGAGCGAGAGTGCGACGCGGATCCGTTTTCCAGTCATCTCTTTGCCAAAGCTTTTGCGCTGGACCAGCGCGTGGATTGTCGATCGGTTGGCGCCGGGCAGACTTCACCCGACCATATTCATTTTATCGCATTATATAATATCTTTCTAGTGCAAAAATATCTTTATGTATGAATATATGTGATATTCGTTTGCATTTTCATGCGCTATAGCGCTAATTTCGAACAGGTATGTCGACGTAAATCACTATCGATTCAGGCATAGCGATAAAATATCGGCCGGCCCTATAGCCACAAATGGGGTGATGGCGTATCTTGATTATCGGGATTCGCGCCGCGGTATTATCTATTTGTATGCAACAAGGGGTTTTGCTCGCCGTGAAAATCCTTCTTGTCGACGATCACGATCTTTTCCGGGAAGGCTTGAAACTGCTTCTCAACAAGCTCGATCAGGAGATCGAGCTGATCGAGGCCGAGTCCTTCGATCAGGCCATCCGCGTTGTCGAAGATACGGCCGATGTCGACCTCATCCTGCTCGACCTGAAGATGCCCGGCGTCAAGGGCATGGACGGCCTCGTCGACATGCGCGCGCGCGCCGCCGATACGCCGATCGTGATCATGTCGGGCGCCTATGCACAGTCCGATATCGCCCAGGCGTTCCAGCACGGCGCCGCCGGCTTCATCCCCAAGACCATGAGCAGCCGTGCCATGTACAGCGCCTTGAACCTGGTCCTTTCCGGCGAACGCTATATTCCCTCAGCCGCCTTTCTCGACGGTGAAATCCGCACCGATGACGCGACGGCGACGGCGGACGATCCGTTTCGCGCGCTCACGCGCCGCGAGCGCGAAGTCCTGGCCTTGCTGGTCGATGGCTTGAGCAACCGCCAGATCGCCGAAAGACTGCAGCTTCAGGAAGTCTCGGTCCGCGCCCGCCTGACCGGCCTGTTCAAGAAACTCGGCGTGCACAACCGCACCCAGGCGGCGAGCCTTGCGATCCGCGAAGGCTATCGGGGCTGATCAGCATTTCGGTCCGACATCTGCTTCACCGCGCCGATCAGGTCCTGGCGGTCGACCGGTTTCTTCAGCGCCATCGAAACGCCCATGGCGTTGACGCGGCTGATGAGCGTGTCGGGGCCCATCGGCCCGCCGCCGGTCACCGCGATGATCGGCTGATCCGGCCGCAAACTCTGGATCTGGGCGATGGTCTCGAAGCCGTCCTGGACCGGCATGACCAGATCGACGATCACCAGATCGGGCGACATCTTGCTGAAATGGTCGACGCCGGCCCGGCCGCTGCCGAAATCGGCGGTCTCGAAGCCGGCCCGCTCCAGCGTCAGACGAAACGCCCGCCGCACAAGATCCTCGTCGTCGATAAGCAGAATACGCGTCATGCCGGAGCCGGAGTTTCCACTGTGTCCTCGGCCATATCATGAATGTACCGCGGGAAGTAGATCATAATGTTCGTGCCCTCGCCGCCACGGCTGGTCACGGTGATGACGCCCTGGTGCCCGGCGACGATGCGATCGACGATCGCCAGGCCGAGCCCGGCGCCTTCGCTGCCCTTCTTGGTGGTGAAGAACGGCTCGAAAATCCGCTCCCGTGTTGCCGCGTCCATGCCGCGTCCGGTATCGGTCACTTCGAGAACAACATAGTCACCCGCCGGCAGCGTCGCCCGCGCCAGTGCGCGCGGCTGACTGATCCGTTTGGCGCGCAGGGCGATCACCAGCCGCCCGCCGGTTTCCTCCAGCGCCTGCAGCGCATTGGTCGCCAGGTTGAGGATGAGCTGATGGATTTCCGCCGAATCGCCGATGATCATCGGCGCATCCGGATCGATCGCATGCTTCAAGGTGACGCCGGCCGGCACGCTCGTGCGCAAGAGGCCGATGACGTCGACGGCGATGCGTCCGAGATCGATTGGCTTCTTTTCGCCGATTTGAGGTCGCGAGTAGGACAGCACCTGATGGACCAATTGCCGGGCCCGGCGCGCCGCGTTGAGCACGTCGATCAAATGCCGGGCCTCGTCGCTGTCCGGGTCGAGATCGTCGAGCAGAACCTCGACAATCAGGATGATCGGCGACAGCAGATTGTTGAAATCATGGGCAATGCCGCCGGCGAGCTGGCCGAGGGCCTCCATTTTCTGCGATTCGGAAAGCTGCTGCTGAAGGCGGTTGCGCTCCTTCTCGGCTTCCATGCGCTCGGTGATGTCGACGAAGGTGACCACCGCGCCGACGGGAACGCCGTTCTTTTCGACCGGATGCGCCCACAGTTCGGCCGGAAACGGCGTGGTTTCGCCGCGCCACAGGATTTCGTCGTCGGCATGCAGCGGCTGGCCCGATCGCGCCGAGGCCTGAATGCGGCAGTCCTCCGGCAGGCAGGGCGATCCGTCCGCCTTGGTGTGATGCACGATTTCGTGCATGTTGCGGCCGATGGCGGCGTTGTGATCGGGAAATCCGAGCATGCGCTGGGCGGCCGGGTTGATGAAGGTGCAGCGGCCGGCAAGATCGATCCCGAACACGCCCTCGGCCGCCGAACTGAGCAGCAGCCGGACCCGTTCCTCGCTGAGCCGCAAGGCATCGGTCGCCGTGTTGACCTCGCTGGTGATCGCCGCGGCGGTGATCGCCGACAGGCCAAGGCCGATCAACAGCGTGACCAGACCGAGCGCGCCGATCGCCCACACCTTGGACAGCGACTCCGTGTAGATTTCCTGCCGCGCCAGGCCGACACGAAGCACGGCTTCGTCATGCTCCAGCGGCGCAGCGATGTCGTAGAAGACTTGCGACTCGGCCTCCCATGTCTTCAGGGACACACCGGTGATGTTCGGATGAAGGTTCATCAGGCGGCGCGGAACACCGGTGGGAAACGTATAGACGTAAGGGGTGTTTTCGCGCTCCACGAAGGCATAGGCGACCACCGCCTGCTCGTCGACGAAACGCGACAGAAGCGCCTTCAGCGCGACCCGGTCATCCCACAGAACCAGCCGCTCGACCTGATCGGCCAGAAACAGCGACTGGGCGCGGAACGAGGTCTTGACGCTCTCGCGGTGTTCGCTCAGCGAAAACACCACCGCCGTCAGGCAGACGGCGATGATCAGCAGCGACAACAGACCGAAAATCCGCAGGAAGACACGCCACTGCAAACTCATAGACCCCTTTTGTTCATCTGGCTGACCCAGGCGCGCATATCGCGAACGGTATTGTAGTCGCTGTCACGTCCCGTATCGAACCGCTCGATGCGCAACTCCCGCATCAGCGCCAAGACCTTGGGGTCCTCGTCCAGGGCAAGGAAGATTTCCTTCAATTGCTGCTTGATCTCGTCGGAAAGGCCGGGGTGAACGACGATCGGCGGAATGCCGTATTCGGGCGATTCGTAGATGATCCGCGTCTGTTCGGCGATATCGGCCTTCGCCGCCTTCATGAAATACCACACCAGCGAATCCACCGACGCGCCGTCGGCCAGGCCGGTCGCGACCGCACGGATGGAATTGTCGTGGCTGTTGGTGAAAAAGGTTTCGCCGAAGAAGCTCTCCGGCGTCGTGCCGCGCTCGGCCAGCATGTAGCGGGGCACCAGGTGACCGGTGTTGGAATCGGGATCGGTGAAGGCGAACCGCTTGCCCTTCAGATCCTCGAAGGTCTGAAAATCGCTGTCCTTGTGGACCAGCGTCAGCGAGCGGTAGAAGCTGCGGCCGTTGACCACCGGGACCGCCAGGATTTCCATGCCGAACCGTTTCTTGCCCTCGATATACGGGCCCGAGCAGACGAAGGCGACATCGACCTCCTTCTGTTCCAGCAGTTCGTTGACCTCGGCATAGGTTTTGCGCTGCAGGAACACGGTGCGCCGGCCCATGCGCCGGCCGATCTCGCGCATCAACTCGCCGTAATACTTTTTGGTCGTTTCCGGCGAGATCATTGCCGCAATCGCGACCCGAAGCGTGGGCTTGTCGTAGGCGGCCTGCGAATCCCGGCAGCAGCTCTGCGTCACCACGTCGGCGGTATCGACCCGAACGGAGCCGGGCTCGTAGGACAGGGAAAACGCGCCCAGTCCGCCGATCGTTAGAAGAACCGCGGTCACAACGACCAGAAAGAGGACATTTCGACCCATAAATCCACGCATTTCCGACCCAGAGTTTTCCATCGGTCCAAAAACCGATTGATTTTAACACGATCCGACAGAGTCCCGCTATCCGGCAACATATGCGGATATACGAACGTGTCGCCCGGCTGCGGCGTTCCTTGCGAGAAACATACAACCGATTGAAAAACATGGATTTCAACGGTGTGCAGATACTGTAGACACTCCCCCGGTTAAGGCCGGTGACTTCCGATTACGGCAAAAAGCCGGATCGGGTCGGCCGTTCGACCGACGGACGCCAGCGCCGCCACCATCCCCGCCATTGCGATCCCGGCGGAAGCCGGGGGAAGCAATCCAGGGCGAAACCCTCCTTCATGTGCAGACGGGATCGCCACGGCCACTTCGTGGCCTCGCGATGACATCTTTCTTTGGTCCATCGCCTGAAGCCGAGGGTTTCGCTGATCGCCCTATCGGGGGCTTCAAATTCCTTGGCGCAGACAGCGATTCGCCATCGGCCGCGGCCAGCGCAACCGACGCGTCAACGGGGCACTCAGGACATCGGCAAGGTTCCCGGCAGGCGCGTTTCGGGGCGACTGGTTCCGCGTCGTCATCATCGATGAAGGCGGTCGCCGGGCGTGGAGCAATCCGATCTGGATTTAGATCATCATATTCCGGGATGGAACTGTCCCGTGACGTCTAGGAACCCGCCGTCGCATGGTCCGGATTGCCATGCCGTCGCCTCGCCGCGACGATGTGGATGTTTTTGATATTTTGACAACGCTCTGAACCATTTGTGCTTTCGGCGCCGCCAATGGTTCCCCGCTTTCGCGGGGAAGGTGCAAATTGATGTGAAAGCGCCAACATCAACCACCGTCCCCGCGGAAGCGGGGACCCATTGCCCCGCTCAGCACGGTATGTCGGTGGCGGGTCGTGTCGCGACGGCGAAGGCTGCGGGCCGCAAAGCCCGTGGCATGGGGAGGAGCGGATGGCCGGGACGGCCCGGCAACGGCAGGAGACGTGCCCAGGCGCCTCACTCCGAGCGCAGGGACCTTTAGAGGTTGCACGTCTTCAGGCGTCAGCCGGCCAGGCTGGCGATGAAATAGCCGGCGACGACGGCGGTGCCGATGACGCCGGCAACGTTCGGGCCCATGGCGTGCATGAGCAGGAAGTTGGAGGGATCGACGCGATTGCCCTCGATCTGCGACACACGTGCGGCCATCGGCACCGCCGACACGCCGGCCGAGCCGATCAGCGGGTTGATCGGCTCGCGCGAGACCAGATTCATCAGCTTGGCCATCAGCACGCCCGAGGCGGTGGCGATGCCGAAGGCGACGACGCCGAGCGCCAATATCTTCAGCGTCTCCACCGTCAAGAAGGTCTCGCCGGACATGGTGATGCCGACGCTGGTGCCCAGAAAGATGGTCACGATGTTGATGATCTCGTTCTGCGCCGCCCGGCTCAGGCGTTCGGTGACGCCGCATTCGCGCAGGAAATTGCCGAGCATGAGCATGCCGATCAGCGCCGAGGCCGCCGGCACCAGCACGATGCAGACGACGGTCACCAGGCCGGCGAAGATCAGCTTTTCCAGCTGCGACACCGGACGCAGCGAGCGCATGCGTATCCGCCGTTCCTTGTCGGTGGTCAGCGCCCGCATGATCGGCGGCTGCAAAAGCGGCACCAGCGCCATGTAGCTGTAAGCGGCAACCGCGATCGGGGCGAGCAGTTCCGGCGCCAGCTTGCTCGACAGGAAGATCGATGTCGGCCCGTCGGCGCCGCCGATAATGCCGATGGAGGCGGACTGGTCGGCGGAAAAGCCCAGCGCCAGCGCCCCGAGATAGGTCGCGAACACGCCGAACTGGGCGGCGGCGCCGAGCACCAATGTGCGCGGATTGGCGATCAGCGGCCCGAAATCGGTCAGCGCGCCGACGCCGAGAAAGATGATCGGCGGGAAAAGCTCCAGGTGAATCCCTTGCGAGATGTAGTAGTAGAGCCCGCCAATGCCGTGCTCGCCGACCGGTTCGTTGATGATCCCTTGCGTCGGCAGATTGGCCAGAAGCGCGCCGAAGGCGATCGGCACCAAGAGCAGCGGCTCGAACTTCTTGTATATGGCGAAATAGAACAGGACGATGCAGATCACCCACATGACCGCCATCTTCCAGGTCAGGTCCGGGA
Source organism: Rhodobiaceae bacterium (assembly GCA_028278505.1). Taxonomy (GTDB): domain Bacteria; phylum Pseudomonadota; class Alphaproteobacteria; order Rhizobiales; family JAKPQE01; genus JANQEG01. The sequence continues at coordinate 15,174 of JANQEG010000136.1, read as the reverse complement.
TCGCCGTAAGCGCGTAAAGGCCGTAGAGAAAGTCCATGGCAAACTATTCGATGGTCAGGAGGGCCTGCCCCTCCCGCACCAGTTCGCCGTCGGCGACGTCGATCGACTTCACCGTCCCCGATACCGGCGCGACCACCGCCGATTCCAGCTTCATCGCCTCCAGCTTGAGCACCGGATCATTGGCCTTGACCGTGGCGCCGACACTGACCAGCACCTTCAGCACGGTTCCGGTGATCGGGCTGACCACCGCCCCCTCGCCGGCGGTGCCGAGTTGCGGTTTGGCGCGGGCCGCAGGTGCCGGCGCCGCGGCCTGAGCGGGCGGGGTTCTGTCCGCGGCCGGCGGTGGCGCCGCCGGCGCAGGCGCGGACACATCGTCGGCGATTTCCTCGACGGTGACGTCATAGACCTGGCCGTCGACGGTTATTTTCAGGCGTTTCACGATTTATGGCCTTCCTTGTCGCGGTGAAGCGGGCGTTCCACCGGGCCTCGGCCGCCGGCCAGCCAGGTCACGCGGGAGTATTTGGACTGCTGCTTGAGACGGCCCTGCAGTTCCCAGGCGGGTGCCGAATGCGGCGGCATGCGGATACGGACGATGCGCGACGGTGTCGAAAGCGCGGCGACGGCGCCGGCGATGGCCGCAAGGTGGGCGGGCGGAATCTGATCCGGGTCGATAGCGGCCGCAGCGTCGGGCGAAGTTTCGGCGCGCGCGCGCGCCGCCTCCACGGCCCGGAACATGGCACCGACGAGCATGCACATGCCCCACAGGGCGATCAGCACCCCCATCACGACGCCGAAGCCCGTGGCGATGAACAGCACTTCCTGCACCCCTCGCCTCCCTTCAGAGCGGAATATTGCCGTGTTTCTTCGACGGCCGCAGTTCGCGCTTGGCCAGCAGGCTGCGCAGCGCCAGCGCCAGACGCGCCCGGGTCTCCGCCGGCTCGATGACGTCGTGGATGAACATCTTGCCGGCCGAAAGATAGGGCGATGCGAACTGCTCCCGGTATTCGGTCGCGAGCCTGGTGGCCAGTTCCGCGCGATTCTCCGCCTTCTTCAGATCTTGATGATAGAGCACGCTGACCGCGCCTTCCGCGCCCATCACCGCGATCTCCGCCGTCGGCCAGGCCAGCACCAGATCGGCCCCCATGTCGCGGCTGCACATGGCGAGATAGGCGCCGCCATAGGCCTTGCGCATGATCACGGTCAGTTTCGGCACCGTCGCCGCCGCATAGGAGAAGAGCATCTTCGCGCCGTGGCGGATGATGCCGCGCTGCTCTTCCAAAATGCCGGGGAGGAAGCCGGGCACGTCGACCAGCGTCACCAGCGGGATATTGAAGACATTGCACACGCGGATGAAGCGGGCGCCCTTGTCGGAGGCGTCGATGTCGAGGCTGCCGGCCTTGACCATGGGCTGGTTGGCGACGAAGCCGACGACGATGCCGCCGATGCGGCCGAAGCCGACGACGATGTTCTGGGCGAAATCCCGCTGCACCTCGAGGAAGCGGTGGTCGTCGGCAATCGTCTCGATCACCTGCTTGACGTCGAAAGGCTCCCTGGCGCTTTCCGGCACCAGCGCATCCAGCTCCTGCTGGGGCGCGATCGTCAGTTCGTTTTCGAACTGGTGCGGCGGATCGACCATGTTGTTGGAGGGAAGATAGCTCAGGAGATCGCGGACGATCTCGACGGCGTGGGCGTCGTTTTCGGCGACGAAATGGACATTGCCGGAGATCGACGCCTGCATCTCGGCCGATCCGATCTCCTGCAGGCTGGTTTCCTCGCCGGTCACCGCCCGGATGACTTCGGGGCCGCAGATGAACATCACCGCCTCGGTCCGCGTCATGATGATGAAATCCATCAGCGCCGGCGAATAGCTGGCGCCGCCGGCGCAGCGGCCGGCGATGACGGCGATCTGCGGCACGACGCCGGACAGGCGTACATTGCGGTTGAACACCTGACCGTAGCCGGACAGGGATTCGACGCCTTCCTGAATGCGCGCGCCGCCGGAATCGTTGAAGCCGACCAGCGGCATCCCCGCCTTCTCGGCATAGTCCATCACCTCACAGATCTTGACCGCATGGACCCGGCCGAGCGAGCCGCCGGCGACGGTGAAATCCTGACTGAAGGTGGCGACCGGCCGGCCGTCGGTAAATCCTATGCCGGTGACCACGCCGTCGCCGGCCAAATCCTTGTCGTCCATGCCGAAGCCGCGGGTTTCATGGCGGGCGTGGAGACCGATCTCCTGAAACGTCCCTCGATCGAACAGCGCATCGAGCCGATCGCGCGCCGTCATCAGCCCGCGCTCGCGGCGCTTCTGCAGCTTCTGCACGCCGCCGCCGGAAAGCGCGGTGTCGCGCTTCTCGGCGAGGGTATCGAGGAATTTCTTGGAAATGGGCATCAGGCAGGAACCGTCGAGTCTTGAACCTCCAGAGCACTTTCCGCCACGTACGGGACTTGCGCAAAGTGCCCACGCTTTTTTCGGACCCTAACACCCTGTTCGCCATATAAGAAATCGAAAACTGCCGGTGCCGTGCGATCGCCGGCTTACGCAAGGGCATCCAGTGCTTTCCGGATAGAGCTTCGCTGCGGTTCATCTGACCGTTCTGCGTCGTCATTGCCGGCTTCATGCGATCGCTAACCGGCTAAACTCTTGCGTTCCGTTTCGCAGTCCTTCTCTCCTGTCATCACCGGACTTGTCCCGGTGGTCCTTGAGGGCCTAACAGCTTGAAAACAAAGTCAGTATGGATTGCCGGGACAAGCCCGACAATGACGTGGCAGGGGGCGGCGGCGTTTACGCAAGCGCCCACACCACCCACCGCTCCCGCGAAAGCGGGAGCCTATTGCCCCGCTCGACTCGGTATGTCGGCCGAGATCCGGGCGATCTCTCGAAATTATCGACTTGACCAGATATTCGTCGCCCATGCCAATGGTTCCCCGCTTCCCGCGGGGAAGGTGCGCGTGGGGGTGACGGAGCAGAGGGAAGAGTCAAGGCGGGGACGAGGCTCTTCAAGATCGGTGGACGGTGCTGAGCCGTCGCTCAGCCCCCCATCTCCACATAGACCGATTTCAGCCTCGTGTAGTGCTCGATCGCGGCGCGTCCGTTCTCGCGGCCGATACCGGAGCGCTTTACGCCGCCGAACGGCATTTCGATCGGGGTGACGTTATAGGCGTTGATCCAGCAGGTTCCCGCATCGAGCGCGGCCACGACCCGATGGGCGCGCTGCAAATCCGTGGTGAAGACGCCGGCGGCCAGTCCGAATTCGGTGCGGTTGGCGCGCGCGATCACCTCGTCCTCGTCGTCGAAGGCAAGCACGCACATGACCGGCCCGAATATCTCTTCGCGGGCGATCCGCATCTCGTCGCGGACATCGGAGAAGACGGTCGGCGCGACGAAATTGCCGTCGCCGAAACCGGGCAGGCGGACCGCTTCGCCGCCGGTGACGAGCGTCGCCCCCTCCTGGTGCCCAAGCGCGATGTAGGACAGCACCTTTTCGCGCTGGGCGGCGGACACGAGCGGGCCGATCTCGGTCATCTCGTCGAGCGGATCGCCGAGCCGCAGCGCCCGCGTCCGGGTGGCGAGCACATCGAGAAAGGCGCGGCGGATGCGGCGTTCGACGAACACCCTGGTGCCGTTCGAACAGACCTGGCCGCTGGAATAGAAATTGCCGAGGATCGCGCCCTCGACCGCCTTGTCCAGATCGGCATCGGCAAAGACGATCATCGGCGACTTGCCTCCGAGTTCCATCGTCGCCGGCTTGATGGCGGCGCCGGCCGCGGCCAGCACCTTGGCGCCGGTCTCGACCGAGCCGGTGAGCGAGACCTTGGCGGTGTCGTGATGGTTGACGAGCATGGCGCCGGTTTCGCCATAACCCTGGACGACGTTGAAGAGGCCGTCGGGCAGGCCGGCCTCGGACAGGATCTCGGCCAGCTTCAGCGCCGAAAGCGGGGTCAGCTCGGACGGCTTGAAGATCATCGCATTGCCGCAGGCGAGCGCCGGCGCGGCCTTCCAGGATGCGATCTGGATCGGATAGTTCCAGGCGCCGATGCCGACGCAGACGCCGAGCGGCTCGCGCCTTGTGTAGACGAAGGCGGCGCCGAGGTCGACATGCTCGCCGGCGATCGCGGCGGCGATGCCGCCGAAATACTCCAGGCAGTCGGCGCCGGAAGCGGCGTCGGCAACGAGCGTCTCGGACAGCGGCTTGCCGGTGTCGAGGGTTTCGAGTTCGGAGAGCTCGCGGTTCCGCTCACGCATGATCTCAGCGGCGCGCCGCAGCACCCGCCCCCGCTCGCCGCCCGAAAGCGCCGCCCAGGCCGGCTGCGCCGCCCGTGCCGCGACGACCGCACGATCGACGAGCGCCGGGGTTGCCGCGTGCAGGCGGGCGATCAGTTCCCCGGTCGCCGGATAGAGGCTTTCGATCGGCGTGCCGCCGCCGTCCTCGACATAGGCGCCATTGATGAAGTGGGAACATTGCGGTTGCGCGCGCATTACCGGAAACCTGTTCAGATCGCGTCGGCCGGCACGGTTTCGGTGACCGGACCGTCGTCTGACCTTACCGGCTTACCGGGGCGCTGTCGTTCGCGCCACAGAGGATCGACCCAGATATCCACATCCAAAGCGGGAAGCGGAGCCCGGCCGCGAATGATGTCGGCGGCCTTTTCCGCGACCATGATCGTCGGCGCGTTCAGATTGCCGTTGGTGATCGTCGGGAAGATCGAGGAATCGACGACGCGCAGGCCTTCCGTCCCGCGCACCCGGCAGTCCGCATCGAGCACGGCTTGGGCGTCGTCATCGGCGCCCATCTTGACGGTGCAGGAGGGATGGTAGGCGCTTTCGGCCTCGGCCCGGACGAAGGCGTCGATCTCGGCATCGGTGGAAACGGCGGGGCCGGGCTGGATCTCGCCGTCGCGATAATCGTCCATTGCCGGCTGGGCAATGATCTCGCGGGTCAGGCGGACGCAGTGCCGCCAATCCTCAAGATCCTGCTCGTCGGCGAGATAGTTGAAGCGGATCATCGGTTTTTCTAAAGGGTCCGGCGACAGGATGTGGACATTGCCGCGGCTTTTCGGCTTGTTCGGCCCGACATGGACCTGAAAGCCGTGGCCGGAAACGGCGGCGCGGCCGTCATAACGCATCGCCGCCGGCAGGAAGTGATACTGGATGTCCGGCCATTCGACGCCGGCGCGGGAGCGGATGAAGGCGCACGCCTCGAAATGATTGGTGGCGCCGAGACCGTCGCCGAACAAGAGCCAGCGGGCGCCGATCCAGCCGCGGCTGAAGAAGCCGAGCCGGCCGTTCAGCGTGATCGGCCGCTTGCAGCCATATTGGAAGTAGATTTCCAGATGGTCCTGCAGATTGGCGCCGACGCCCGGATGGTCGATCAAAGTCTCGACACCGGCACGGCCGAGGATGTCGGCGGGGCCGATGCCGGAGCGCTGCAAGAGCGTCGGCGAGCCGATCGCGCCGGCGGCGAGGATGATTTCGCGGCGGGCGTTCAGGCGGCGGGTTTCGTCGCCCTGGCGGTATTCGATGCCGACCGCCCGGCGCCCGTCAAACAGCACGCGGTCGGTGAGCGCATCGGTGATGACGTGAAGATTGCTGCGGCGCATGGCCGGCCGCAGATAGGCGTTCGCCGTCGACCAGCGCACCCCGTCCTTGACGGTCATGTGCATCTGGCCGAAGCCCTCCTGCTGGCGGCCGTTATAGTCGTCGGTGAGCGGATAGCCGGCCTCCTGCCCGGCGGCAATGAAGGCCCGGTAGAGCGGATTGAACTCCATGGCATTGCCGTCGGAGACCGCCTGCGGCCCGCCCTCGCCGCGATAATCGTCGGCACCGCCGGTCCAGTCCTCGGCCTTGCGGAAATAGGGCAGGCAGTGGCGATAATCCCAGCCGGCGGCGCCGGCCGCGGCCCATTCGTCGAAATCGCGGGCATGGCCGCGGACATAGACCATGCCGTTGATCGAGGACGATCCGCCGAGCACCTTGCCGCGCGGACAGTGCAGCCGGCGGCCGTCCATATGCGGCTCCGGAACGGTTTCGAAGAACCAGTTGAACCGCTCCAGATTCATCGGAATCGAGAGCGCCGTCGGCATCTGGATGTAGATCGAGCGGTCATGGCCGCCGGCCTCGACGAGCGCGACCGAATTCGCCCCGTCCTCGGTGAGGCGGTTCGCCAGTATGCACCCGGCCGATCCGGCCCCGACGATCACATAGTCGACCTCGGTGATCATTCCGACCCCTCGCGATCGCGCGGGAACCGCGCGGCATGTTCGACTTCGTTCAAGTCGAGATGGTTGCGCATGAAGCGGTCCGCGGCCGGCTGCAGCGGCTGGTAATCCCATGCCGTGTAGCGGCCCTGGCGCAGCGCCGCATCGACGAGGCGCCGCCGCGCCTGATCCTGGAGCACCTCGCGGTGGATTTGTTCCAGGTTCCAGTTCTCTGAAACGCGCCGATCGAGATCGGCGACAATACCGGCATGTTCCGGCGCGGCGGCGAGATTGGTCCGTTCCTCCGGGTCTTCGGACAGATTGAAAAGCTGCGGCGGATCGCCGGCGGCTTTGACGTATTTGAACCCGTCGGTGCGCACCATCGCCATCGGCGCCACCGCGCCCTCGCCGGCGAATTCGGCGTAGACCGGCGCGGCGCGGCCGCCGCCCGCGGCGGGCCCGAACAGCGAGCGGCCGTCGAGGTCGTCGGGCGCTTCTTCGCCGATGAGATCGAGAAGGGTCAGCAGGATATCGAGGGTCGAGACCGGCGTCGAAACGCTGCCCGGAGTGAGCCGGCCCGGCGCAGCGATCATCAGCGGCACCCGGACCGAGCTCTCAAAGAAGCTCATCTTGAACCACAGGCCGCGCTCGCCCAGCATGTCACCATGGTCGGACAGAAACACGATCACGGTGTCGTCGGCGAGGCCGCAATCCTCGAGAATTTCGAGGATGCCGTCGATCTGATCGTCGAGATAACTGACATTGGCGCAATAGGCGCGGCGGGCGCGGGCGACGTCGTCGTCGGTTACAAAATAGTTGCGCCAGTCGCAGACCTGCATCAGCCGTTTTGAATGGGGGTCCTGATCCTCGAAAGCGATCGCCGAAACGGCGGGCGCGGGGATGTCGACGTTGTCATAGAGGTCCCAGTAGCGCCGCCGCGCCACGTAGGGGTCGTGCGGGTGGGTGAAGCTGACGGTCAGGCAGAACGGCCGCTCGTCGCCGCCGCGGGCAAACTCGTAGAGCTGGCGGCGGGCGTGATAGGCGACCTCGTCGTCGAATTCGAGCTGGTTGGTGGTCTCGGCGACGCCGGCGCCGGTGACCGAGCCGTAATTGTGATACCACCAGTCGAACCGGGTCCCGGGGGCGGTCCAGTCCGGCGTCCAGCCGAAATCGGCCGGATAGATGTCGGTGGTCAGCCGCTCCTCGAAACCGTGCAATTGATCGGCGCCGGCGAAATGCATCTTTCCCGACAGCACGGTGCGGTAGCCGGCGCGGCGGAGATGGTGGGCGAAGGTGGGGATCGCCGAGGCCATTTCCGAGGCATTGTCGTAGACGCCGATGCGCGACGGCAGGAGCCCTGTCAGGAATCCCATCCGCGACGGCAGGCAGAGCGGGCTCGGGCAGTAGGCGGCGTTAAAGCGCAGGCTCTCTTCGGCGAGCCGCGCCAGGCGCGGCGCCTTCAAAAAACCGGCCGGGCCGTCCGGGAACATCGTGCCTGTAAGCTGGTCGACCATGAGGATGAGGATGTTCGGACGGTCCGCCATGCGCGCTTCCCCCTCAATCGGCTTTCAAGGCGCCGGCGGCCGCGGCGAGCTGCGTATCGAGATAGTTTTCGATCATGGCGATCGCCGCCTCGGGGTCCGGGTCTTCCTCGCGCAAGGCCTGGTGCAGGTAGAGCCCGTCGATCATCGCCGCCGCACCTTCGGCGATCGGCGCGGCGGCGGCGCGGCCGACGATCCGGGCCAGCGCGTCGGTCAAATTGGAGCGCAGGCGGCGGGAATAGATCCGCAGCAGGCGGCGGACCTCGGGCGCGCTTTGTGCCCGGACATAGAAGGTGAGCCAGGCGGCGACCGTGTTTGCGTCGAACTGTTCGTCGGAGAAATTGGCCGCAATGATGGCCGACAGCCGGGCGCGGCCGTTTTCCAGCCCGGCGAGGCGCGTGCGCAGGCCTGCGCCGAGTTCGCTCAGCAGATAGCGCATGGTGTCGGCGATCAACTGGTCTTTGCCGCCGAAATAGTGATGCGCCAGCGCCGAGGAGACGCCGGCGCGGTGGGCGATCTGGCTGACGGTGACGTCGAGCGAGCCGGATTCGCCGATGGTGGCGATCGCCGCTTCGATCAGCGCCTTGCGGCGGATCGGCTTCATTCCGGTTTTCGGCATGGCCACGCACCTCCGTACCGGGAATTTATTATTGATTGATGAGTCAATCAACTCACTCGTTCGTGATTTTCGGTGTGGTCGGCTGCGGGCCGCGGTCTTTTTCGAAAGACGCTGGAATCCGCGCGGCCAGCCTGTATGTTGGCGGAAACGGAAATCCGTTCTGACGGTTGCGGCGAAGCCCTGACCGGCTCAACCAGATTTATTCGACCAGCGCCGCTTCGGCGGGTCGACCACACCGGGAGGAAGCCATGATTTTTGACCTGAAAAAACTCTCATGCGCGGCCGCGGTGCTCGCCGTTCTGGCGTCGCCGACGCTCGCCGCGGAGCCGGAAAGCTGCGCCAATGTGCGCTTTTCCGATGTCGGCTGGACCGACATCACCGCAACCACGGCGCTGACGACGACCGTGCTCGACGCACTCGGCTACAAATCCGACGTCAAGGTGCTCTCGGTGCCGGTCACCTATGCGTCGCTGAAGAACAACGACATCGACATCTTCCTCGGCAACTGGATGCCGACCATGGAGGCCGATATCGCGCCCTATCGCGAGGACAAATCGGTCGACACCGTGCGGGTCAACCTGGAGGGCGCGAAATATACGCTCGCGGTGCCGAAATACACCCACGAGGCCGGCCTCAAGGACTTCGCCGACATCGCCAAGTTCCGCGACCAGCTCGCCGGCAAGATTTACGGCATCGAGCCGGGCAATGACGGCAACCGGCTGATCCTCGACATGATCGACAAGGACATGTTCGGCCTGAAAGGGTTCGAGGTGGTCGAATCCTCCGAACAGGGCATGCTCGCCCAGGTCGCCCGCGCGGTGAAGAAGACCGAGCACGTGGTGTTCCTCGGCTGGGAGCCGCACCCGATGAACGCCAATTTCGAAATGGCCTATCTGTCCGGCGGCGATGACGTGTTCGGGCCGAATTTCGGCGGCGCCACGGTCTACACCAATGTCCGTGCCGGCTATGTCGGCGAATGCCCGAATGTCGGCGCACTGCTCAACAATCTGAGCTTCACCCTGGCGATGGAAAACGAGGTGATGGCGGCGATCCTCGACGACGGCGAAGACCCGGGCGATGCCGCCAAGGCCTGGCTGAAGGCGCACCCGGACGTGCTCGACGGCTGGCTTGCCGGCGTGACGACCCGCGATGGCGGCGATGCGGTCGCGGCCGCCAAGGCAGCGCTCGGGCTGTGATCGACCGTCATCCGAAAACGCTCTGGAAAACAGCCGGCGACGCTCGGTCTCCAAAGCCCTCTCCCCTCTGGGGAGAGGGTTGGGTGAGGGGTCGTCAAACAACAAACGACCATCACCCTCACCCGACTTCGACCAGCGGTTCAGCTTCGCCTCACCGGGTCTTCGTATCCCTCTCCCTCAAGGGAGAGGGAAAGATCCGTTGTCACTTCGTATGCAATAGCCCTCCCTTCCATGGCGAGGGTCATTGCGCGAGATCGGCACGGCGACTTGCCTAGATATACAGGAGTGGATATATGTATATCTTAAAGGAGATATACAAATGCCGCTTTACATCCGCGACGACGACGTTGCCAGGCTCGCCGACGAACTGACCAGGCTCAGCCGGGCCAGATCGAAGACCGAGGCGGTGCGCAACGCGCTGCATCACGAGGTCGAACGGCTGTCGCGGCGCGTTCCACTAAGAGAACGCATCGCCGCCCTGCAACAGAAGGCCGCGCTGCTGGGCCTGCCGAATCCGCGTTTCGACATGAAATCCTATACCGACGACATGTGGGACCATTCCTGATGTTCGTCGATGCGTCCGCGATCGTCGCCGTCCTCAACCAGGAGCCGGGCTGGCCGGAATTGGTCAAACGGCTCGACGAGGCCGAGGGCCGGTGCATCGTCTCGCCGCTCGTCCGCTTCGAGGCGACGTTGTCGCTCGCCCGCGCCGCGGCCGCGGCCGCCACAAAGGGCGCCCGGCCGAAACCGGAACTGATCGCGACTGCGGCCGAGCTGGTCGACGAGCTGATTGACACAATCGGCGCGCGGGACGTGCCGATCACCAACGAGATCGGCAAGGCGGCGGTCGATGCCGCCATGAGCTATGGCAAGATCGTCGGCCATCCGGCGGCGCTGAATTTCGGCGATTGTTTCGCCTATGCCTGTGCGAAGTCGAATGAAGTCGGATTGATCTTCAAGGGCAATGATTTCGCGCACACGGACCTGGCGTAAAGAAGACAAAGGCACCAACCATGGACTGGCTGACCGACAACAAGATCCCGATCGGCAAATGGGCGAAGGCCGTGGTCGACTGGCTGACCGACAATGCCGCCTGGTTCTTCGATGCCGTATCGGCGGCGCTGGAGGCGATGATCTCGGTCATCCTCTTGTTGCTGCAGGGCCCGCATCCGCTGTTCATCGTCGCCATTGCCGGCCTCATCGCCTGGTTCGTGCGCCGTTCGCCGTGGTTCAGCGGCTTCGTCGTCGCCGGGCTCCTGCTCATCATCAACCAGGGCTATTGGGAGGAGACCACCGAGACGCTGGCCCTGGTGATCTCCGCCTCGGTCGTCTGCATGGGCGTCGGCGTGCCGATCGGCGTTGCCGCCGCGCACCGGCCATGGCTCTTCACCGCGCTTCGTCCGGTGCTCGACCTGATGCAGACGATCCCGACCTTCGTCTATCTCATCCCGGCGCTGATCCTGTTCGGGCTCGGCATGGTGCCGGGGCTGATCGCCACCGTCATCTTCGCCGTGCCGGCGCCGATCCGGCTCACCCATCTCGGCATTTCGTCGACGCCGAAGGCGCTGATCGAGGCCGGCGAGGCGTTCGGCGCCACCAAATCGCAACTCCTGTGGAAAGTGGAACTGCCCTACGCGCTGCCGCAGATCATGGCCGGGCTGACCCAGACCATCATGCTGTCGCTGTCGATGGTGGTGATTGCCGCGCTGGTCGGCGCCGACGGGCTCGGCGTGCCGACGCTGCGCGCCCTCAACCAGGTCAACATCGCCAAGGGCTTCGAGGTCGGGCTGGCGATCGTGCTGATCGCCATCATCCTCGACCGGGTGTTCAAATCGCCGGCGGGATACGACCGATGAGCACCCCGGAGGTCCGCTTCGACAACGTCTCGATCGTCTTCGGCGACCGGCCGGAAAGCGCCCTGCCGCTGATGGACGAGGGCAAATCGCGCGAGGACATCCAGGACGCGACCGGGCAGATCCTCGGCGTTCATGATTGCTCGATCGATGTCGAGGCCGGCGAAATCGTCGTGCTGATGGGGCTTTCGGGCTCCGGCAAATCGACGCTGCTGCGCGCCGTCAACGGGCTCAACGCGGTGGTGCGGGGCGCGGTCTGGGTCAATGACGGCGAAAAGCCGATCAATGTCGTCGGCGCCGACGACAAGACGCTTTGCCATCTGCGCACCAAGCGCACCGCCATGGTGTTCCAGCAATTCGGGCTGTTGCCGTGGCGCACAGTGCTGGAGAACGCCGCTTTCGGGCTCGAGATCGCCGGTGTCGCCAAGGCGGAACGCCGGGCGCGGGCGCTGCGCCAGCTCGAACTGGTGCATCTGGAGGGCTGGGCCGAGCGCAAGGTGCAGGAATTGTCCGGCGGCATGCAGCAGCGCGTCGGGCTCGCCCGGGCGTTCGCGACCGAGGCGCCGATCCTCTTGATGGATGAACCGTTTTCGGCGCTCGATCCCCTCATCCGCAACAAATTGCAGGACGAACTTCTTGAATTGCAGGCGCGGCTCAAGCGCACCATCATCTTCGTTTCCCACGATCTCGACGAGGCGCTCAAGATCGGCTCCAAGATCGCCATCATGGAGGGCGGCCGCATCGTCCAGGCGGGACGGCCGCAGGACATCATCCTCAATCCGGCGACCGGCTATGTGGCCGAATTCGTCGCCGAGGTGAACCGGCTGAAGGTGCTGCGCGCCGCCGAGGTAATGCGGGCCGCCGACGGGGCGGCGAACGCCGACCTGCCGCGGGCGGCGGCGGAAACGCCGCTCAAGGACTTGATGCGGATGATCGCCGACGGCGCCCCGGAGATCGCGATCACCGAGGGTGAGCGGATTGTCGGAAAGGTCGGGTCCGACGACGTGCTGAAGGCGCTGCTCAAGAATTAGATCGCCTTCTCCGGTGATTTGCATAAGTCCGCGATCGGACAGCGGCCGCATTCGGGCTTGCGCGCCTTGCAGATATAGCGGCCGTGCAGGATCAGCCAGTGATGGGCGTGCAGGCGGTAGTGCTCCGGCACGATCTTCTCAAGCCCCAGCTCGACCTCGAGCGGTGTCTTGCCCGGCGCCAGACCCAGCCGGTTGCCGATCCTGAAAATATGAGTGTCGACGGCGATCGTCGGCTCGCCGAAGGCGACGTTGAGCACCACATTGGCGGTCTTGCGGCCGACGCCGGGCAGTTTTTCCAGCGCCGCCCGGTCGCGCGGCACCTGGCCCCCATGACCGTCGATCAGCCGCTGCGACAGCGCGATCAAATTCTTCGCCTTGTTGCGGAAGAGTCCGATCGTGCGGATGTGCTCGATGACGCCGGCTTCGCCGAGCGCCAGCATCCTTTCCGGCGTGTCGGCCTCGGCAAAGAGCGTTTTCGTCGCCTTGTTGACGCCGACATCGGTGGCCTGGGCCGACAGCACCACGGCGACCAGCAGGGTGAAGGCATCGCCGTGTTCGAGCTCGCTTTGCGGCGCCGGATTTGTCGCGGCGAGCCGGGCGAAAATCGCCTCGATCTCCTCCGCGCTATAGGCCGGCGGCCGCGTCTTTGCGCGGTTCGGACCAGTCTTCTTTCCGGCCGGTTTTTTGTTTGCCGATTTTGCTTTTGTCATAGCCCCTCTATACTCGTCCGCCATGACCGACCGCAACGGCCCCGACCGCGCCGGTACCGGCATTCCCGACGCAGAGGAGGCCTTGCCGCCCTTCTTCAGCGCCCGGCTGACGCCCCATCGCTCGCTCGGACAGGCCGGATTCCTCATCCTCATGGTCTTTGTCGGCGGCGTGTCGTTCGTCACCGGCATCTTTTTCGTGACCCTGGGGGCGTGGCCGGTGCTCGGTTTTTTCGGGCTCGACGTGCTCGCCGTCTTTCTCGCTTTTCGCTGGAGCTACCGTTCGGCGCGGGCCTATGAGGAGATCCATGTCGGCCGCGATCTGGTGCTGATCCGCCGCATCGATCCGCGCGGGCGGATGCAGGAATACCGCTTCAACCCGCTCTGGCTGCGGCTCGAGGTCGAGCGCCACGCCGAAGCCGGCACGACGGCGATCCGGCTCTGCGGCCGCGGCCGCCGGCTCATCGTCGGCAGCTTCCTCAACCCGTCCGACAAGGAGAGTTTTGCCACGGCGTTTTCGGCGGCGCTTTCGGCGGCACGGTCGGGAAATGTTCCGGCCTGACGGCGCGTGCAGAAATCGGGTGGCCGGCCTAAGCTGTCGGCGCTAGCGTCCGCGGAAAGTCCAACCGAGGATGCAAGACCATGGGTTTGCCGATGATGCAAAGCGCAACCGAAACGAGGCCCGCTGCGCCGTCGCCGATGCCGGAGACGGGCGACTACGCCGTCGTCCGCCGGACGATCGAATATCTGACCGACAATTGGCGCGACCAGCCGGGTCTCGACGAGATCGCCGCACGGATGGGCATGGCGCCGGCGCAATTACAGCGGCTGTTCACGCGCTGGGCCGGGATTACGCCGAAAGGTTTCCTGCAGGCGATCACGCTCGATCACGCCCGCCGGCTGTTGCGTGATTCGGCCAGCGTGCTCGATGCCAGCTACGAGGTCGGGCTGTCCGGCCCCGGCCGCCTGCACGACCTCTTCGTCACCCATGATGCGATGACGCCGGGCGCCTACAAGGCCGGCGGCGCCGGGCTCGTGGTCCGCTATGGGTTTCACGATTCACCGTTCGGGCGCGCGCTCGTCATGATCACCGATTACGGCCTCGCCGGGCTGGCGTTCGCCGATCCGGGCGGCGAGGCGGCGGCCTTTGCCGACATGTCGGGGCGCTGGCCCAGGGCCGACTATGTCGAGGACCATGCCGCCACCGCCGCCACCGCCGCACGCATCTTCGAGCCCGGGCGCTGGAACCCGGAGACGCCGCTGCGCGTCGTCATGATCGGCACCGATTTCGAGGTCCGCGTCTGGCAGACGCTCCTGAAGATCCCGATGGGGCGCGCCACCACCTATTCCGACGTGGCCCGCCGGATCGGCCGGCCTAAGGCGGCCCGTGCCGTCGGTGCCGCGGTCGGCCGCAACCCGATCTCCTTCGTCGTCCCCTGTCATCGCGTGCTCGGCAAGTCGGGCGCGCTCACCGGCTATCACTGGGGGCTGACCCGCAAGCGGGCGATCATCGGCTGGGAGGCCGGCATCTGCGGCGCGACCGGCTAGGGCCTCTTGCTCGCAGATTGAAGCGCTTTTTGCGCATCTCCTGCTGCTGCCAGGACTGTCCCGGCAATCTGCTCGCGCCGATGCCCCGGGTCTTGCGGCCCGCAGACTTTGCCGTTGCGACAAGGCCCGCCAGCGGCATACCGTGTCGAGCGGGGCAATGGGTCCCACTTTCGCGCTAGGGGATTCGCACATCTCAAAAGCTGCATACACACTACACGACACAGCAGCGTATTTCCGTCCTGCCGGGTTTTCCGGTTTTGGCAATTTGGGATGGTTTCGACACCTTTTCCGTCGTCATTGCCCGGTTTATCCGGGCAATCCAATGGCCTACCGGTATCTAGAAGCGCTTGAGTTCTTTCACCAATGCGTTGGCAAAATAGACGGGCCAAATCATTGACCTCCGCCAGAGGCGGAGGTTTGTAACGCTTCGCTTGGACCACTAGAAGTGGTCTTGTTGGCGCTTAATAGCTGGGCTTGAACA
>JANQEG010000081.1 GCA_028278505.1 Rhodobiaceae bacterium | reverse complement strand
CCTCGAACGTATCGGCGGATATGTTCTGCGTTTTTCGCTTGATCTTGACGCAAAATGGCCTCGTCAGAATGGTTCAATATGGCCGCAACTTGCTCTAGCCTCACGCAGAGCCATCCATGCCCGCCGGCCGCGTCGCCCCGGCCCCGAGCGGGCGCTGCATCAGCACGCTGTCGAGCCAGTTTCCGTGCTTCCAGCCGATATCGCGCAGCGTCCCGACATGGCGAAAGCCGAGCGCCTCGTGCAGGGCGATCGACGCCGTGTGGCCGGAATCGCCGATGACGGCGACCATCTGCCGGAAGCCGCGGCGTTCGGCCTCGGCAATGACCGCCGACAACAGCCGGCGGCCGAGCCCGTAGCGCTGCGCCTCCGGCGCCACGTAGACACTGTCCTCGACGGTCAGGCGATAGCCGGGACGCCGGTGATAGGGCCCGGCATAGGCATAGCCGCGGACAACGCCGCCGATCTCGGCGACCAGATAGGGATAGCCGCCGTCGACGAGCGCCTGCCAGCGCTGCGCCATCTCGGCCTCGTCGGGCGGCTCATATTCGAAGCTGGCCGAGCCGTGCAGCACCGCATCGGCATAGATCGCCGTAATGTCGGCGATGTCGTCGCGGGTTGCGGGCCTGATCATCGGCCCGGCCTGTTCGGTGTTGCTGGACATGTTGTGGAGCCGAATTGCGCGGAACCTGTCTTCAAGACCGATCCGGCGACGACGAAAGAAAAGGGCGCGGTGTTTGCCGCGCCCTTCGATTCTCGAGGATTCGACTTGGCCGTCTATTCGCGGCTGCCGAACAGCTGCAGCAGGAACAGGAACATGTTCAGGAAGTCGAGATAGAGGCGCAGCGCCCCCATGATCGCCTTGCGGCCGGCCACCGTGCCGTCGTCGCCGACATAGTACATCTCCTTGATCTGCTGCGTGTCATAGGCCGTCAGGCCGGCAAACACGAGCACGCCGATCACCGAGATCGCAAACATCAGCGCCGGCGAGCCGAGGAAGATGTTGACCAGCATGGCGATGATGATGCCGATCAGGCCCATGAACAGGAACGAGCCCCAGCCGGACAAATCCTTCTTGGTCGTGTAGCCGAACAGGCTGAGCGCGCCGAAGGCGGCCGCGGTGATGAAGAACACCTGGGCGATGCTGCCATGGGCGTAGACCAGGAACAGCGAGGACAGCGACAGGCCGACGAGCGCCGAATAGATCCAGAACGTCGCCTGCGCCGCCCCGACGCTCATCTTGTGGATCCGGAACGACAGGAAAAACACCATTCCGAGCGGCGCCAGGATCAGCACCCATTTCAGCGGGCTGTTGAACAACGTCATGCCGAACGAGGTCAGGTACATGCCGTTGGGCAGTTGTGCGACCGCGCCGCTTGGATCGGCCGTCACCGCCATCATGTAGCCGCCGATCGCAGCCAGGCCCGAAAGCCCGAGCGCGATCGCCATGTAGTTGTAAACCGTGAGCATATAGGAGCGCAGGCCCTCGTCGATCACGCCCGTGTCGACACGCGTCTGCACGCGCGCACCGTAACCGCTCAGGGGATTGCGTTCATTATTCGCCATGAAGTTGACCCTTCCGCAGACCAAACGTCTCCGCGCAGCGACCGCCACGCGGGGTATTCGCTGCTGAATATGGGCACATTCGCGCCGCGGAGCAAGACCCGGAAGGGACGATCGCGATGCATTTATCGGCAGGTTCGGCGGTATTGCCGGGGACGGTTAAGGTTTTCGGCGGCAGCAAGCGGTCGCCAACTGTTGTCCGATTGAAGCGTTTTTGGACGGTTTCGGCACGCCCTCCGTCGTCATTGCGCGGTTTGTCGTTTTGGTCCGTTGGCCGCCTCGAATGTGCCGGATTGCTCATGTGCTTCCCAATCCGCACCTTCCCCGCGCAAGCGCTAGGGGATGCACACTTCTTGCCGATTCGCGCCGCTCTGGGTGGGAAAAATCTGCGCGCAAAGCGAACCTCTTGGCACCTCACTTGGCGACAGGTGTCTATTGGCCAATCCGCCCTTATTGGCGCTTGTTTGGTCGGTCGATTCTTCAATTCGGAGTGGCTGATGACATGGCGTATTGATGGGATAATTGGATTCCCGTCCCCGCCTGCGCGGGGACAGGCTTTTCGCGGGAAAGGTGGATAAAGGCGAGGTTGCGACAATTTGCGGGAGTAGTTTCGGTGCGATCGATCTTTGGTTGCCGTTGTGACATCATTGCCGCACTGCGACAGGAATGGCGCGCGCGCGCGCTGACGACGCTGACCGCAATCGCATTCCGGTATAGATTGTCGCCGCGACTGACGGCGCCGGCTCCGGCCGGGGCCGTGATTTCGCTTGGCACGCCAAAGAATTAGCGGCGCCGAGGACAAGGACGTTAACGGACGAGGTTGGTCGTGTTCGGGGCCAGATATCTGTTTGTGGCACCGGTTGTTGCGTGTCTGGTGGGTGGTGCGGCGACGCCGGTCGCCGCCGAGACGCTATACCAGGCGCTGGCGAAAGCCTATTCCGCCAATCCGGACCTCAATGCGGCGCGCGCCTCGACGCGGGCGACCGATGAGAACGTGCCGCTGGCGCGGTCCGGCAGCCGGCCCAGGGTCAGCGCCGGCGCCGACATCGGCGCGACGTCGACCCGGACCGAGACCACCGCGGGTGTTGCCACGAGATCAACGACGACGCCCGGCGGCGTCGACCTGACCATCAGCCAGCCGCTGTTCCGCGGGTTCCGGACCAAGAACGCGACCAAGGCGGCCGAGGCCGGCGTGCTCGCCTCGCGCGAGGCCCTGCGCAATACCGAACAGAACGTGCTGCTCGACGCGGTCACCGCCTATGCCGACGTGCTCCGCGACGGCGCCATTGCGGGCTTGAGGGCGCGCAACGTCGAGTTCCTCAACGAGCAGGTCCGCGCCGCCAGCGATCGCTTCACCGTCGGCGAGGGCACCCGCACCGACGTCGCCCAGGCCGAGGCGCGGCGCAGCGGCGCGATTTCCGATCTCAGCGTGGCGCGGGCGTCGGTCAACACCAGCCGCGCGGTCTACCGCCAGGTGATCGGCGAGGACCCGCGCGGGCTCGCGCCGGCAAAGACCGCCGAGCATTTGCTGCCGCGCACGCTCGATGCGGCGCTCTCGGCCGGCCTTTCCGACCATCCCGCGATCGTCTCGTCGCTGCATTCGGTCGATGCGGCCGCCTTCGACGTCAAGGAGATCGAGGGCGAATTGCTGCCGACGATCGATCTGGAGGGCACGCTGTCGCGGCGCTACGAGCCGTCGGCGACCGTGCGGACGACCGATTCGGCGTCGATCGTCGGCCGGCTGACGGTGCCGATCTACCAGGGCGGCGGCGTCTCGGCGCGGGTCCGGCAGGCCAAGGAAACGCTGGGCCAGCGCAAGATCGAGGTCGACGCGGCGCGCGAGCAGGTTCGCGCCGCGGTCGTCGCCGGCTGGGGCGGCCTGAAATCGGCGATCGCCCAAATCGAGGCGGCGCAGGCCTCGGTCGATGCCGCGCAACTGGCGCTCGAAGGCGTCATCGAAGAGCAGCGGGTCGGCCAGCGCACCACCCTCGACGTGCTCGACGCCCAGGCCGAACTGCTGAATGCCCGCATTTCGCTGGTCTCGGCCCAGCGCGAACGGGTGGTGGCGTCGTTCAACCTGCTGGCCGCCGTCGGCAAGCTCAGCGCCGCCCAACTCGGCCTGCAGGTTTCCGTCTATCAGCCCGAGCACCACTACAAACAGGTCCGCGACAAGTGGTTCGGCCTGCGCACGCCCGATGGACGCTGATCGGGTTTTTCGTGGAAAAGCGAAATCGGGCCGGCATCGGCGTTTGGTCGTAATTGGCGAGCGGATATAGTAGGCTCAAGTGGCGAATCGCTGCCTCGGCGCGGCGGTATCGTTGCCGTTGCAGTCGATATCCTGGGAAACGCCATGACGAAAGGCAGCGCCGCGCAAGAGCCGACGATGGAGGACATCCTCGCCTCGATCCGACGGATCATCTCGGACGAGGAAACACCCGAGGCGGAAGCGCCCGCGAGCACGGAAGGCGAATCGCCCGCGGCGATGAGCGAGGAAGACCTGGACAAGCTGTTCGACGATCCCGGCAATCCCGATGAGCCCGACGAGGCGCCCGCCGAGGCGGAAGCCGCCGAAATCGCCGCGCCGGAACCGGAAGATGCCGAGCCGGCGGCCGCTGCCGACGAGGGCGAAGTCCTGGAGCTGTCGGTCGACCAGGAGGTCGCGGAAATTCCCGATCTGGTCGAGGCGGAGATCGGCATCGACTTCATCGAGCCGGAGACCGCGCCTTTCGACGACGATTTGAATGCGGTCGAGGCGCCGGCGCCCGAACCGGCCGAAACTGAGCCCGAAACGGTCGTCCCCGAAGCCGTCGTCGACGATCATGCCGAGGCGCCGGCCGGCAATCTGCTGTCGGCGGAAACCGACAACGCGGTGTCACTGGCGTTTCACGATCTGGCCTCGACGATTCTCTCCAACAATGCGCGCACGCTTGAGGATCTGGTCAAGGAGATGCTGCGGCCGATGCTCAAATCCTGGCTCGACGACAATCTGCCGTCATTGGTCGAGCGTCTGGTGCGCGCCGAGATTGAACGGGTCTCGCGCGGCGGGCGCTGAACGCGGCTCTTCGCGGGCGACACTCCGGGGCAAATCGCGTAAGGCCTGACAACTGCGGCGATCGACGCCGGTTCCCACATGTTGACTTGACGCCGCGCCTGGGCTTTACAGCCGGGGCCCGAAACACTTCCGAAATCGAGAGCCCTAGAGCGTGTCATGGCTAGCTTGAGCCCATTCTGTTTCATTCCGGCGCGGCGATCCGCCAGGAGCGGCTTGCAGCGCGGAGTGGGGCTCCGGGCAAAAG
>JANQEG010000080.1 GCA_028278505.1 Rhodobiaceae bacterium | reverse complement strand
CCTCGAACGTATCGGCGGATATGTTCTGCGTTTTTCGCTTGATCTTGACGCAAAATGGCCTCGTCAGAATGGTTCAATATGGCCGCAACTTGCTCTAGGTGGAGCGGTCAATGGCGATCGCGCCGGCGCTCGAATAGGACCGGGGCTGAACCCGGCCGTCGGCGGAATAGCCGCGAACCCGGTTCTGCCGGTTGACCGCTTCGGATACGCCGCGAACGATGTCTTCGGCGACCGCCTTGGCGGTGGCGAGCACGGCGAGGTTGATCTGCAGTTCGGAGTGAAAGGTCGCGTTCAGATCGCGCAGGCGTTCCATCGCCGCCGGCGCCAGCGTCTTGAGCCGGTCGCGATGGGCCTTGACCACCTTCATGCCGGCGACGTAGTGCCGGGCCAGATCGGCCTTCCGCTCCTCCAGTTCCGCGCTATCCGAGATCTTCGCCATGCGGACCAGCGCCGATTCCTGCTCGATGATCTCGCTCAGCGCCGTCATCGTCGCCTCGATGTCCCGGCACAGCGCTTCGGCGTCCGCCGCCGTGTCGATCACCACCGGCGCGGCCGCCGTTTCGGGCGCGGCATTGTCGATCATGACGAAATCTCCTGCAGCGCCAGCAATTCCTGCTTGATGCGATCGGCGAGGCCGAGGCCGCCCTGGGCGGCGATGCCCTTGGCGTACTCTTCGATCAGGAAGCCGCGCCAGGTCTTTTCCGCATTGCCGCCGCCGAACGGCGCCTCGGCGGAGATATTGGTGAAGGCCTGCGACAGCATCGTCGTCAGAAAGACCGACTCGAATTCCTCGGCGGCCTCGCCGGCATCGGCCTCGCGCGCCTTGCTCCTGGCGTCGGCAAGACTTGCCTGGGCCACGGAAAGCGCCGGCGATGTCTCGATGGTCTGCACCGTCATCCTACATCACCTCGATTTCGGCCTGGAGCGCGCCGGCGGCCTTGATGGCCTGCAGAATGGAGATCAGATCGCGCGGACCGATGCCGAGCGCGTTGAGGCCGTCGACGAGTTCCTGCAGGGTGATGCCCTCGCGCACCAGGGCCAGTTTCGGTCCACCGTCCTCGACGACTTCGAGATCGGTCCGGGGCACGACCACGGTGGCGCCGCCGGGCGAGAACGGTGCCGGCTGGCTGACCTCGGGGCTCTCCGAGATCGTCACGGTCAGATTGCCCTGGGCGATCGCGACCGTGTTGACGCGCACATCGGCGCCCATGACGATGATGCCGGACTGCTCGTCGACGATGACCTTCGCCGACTGGTCGGGTTTGACCGCGAGCTGCTCGATGTCGGTCAGAAGATCGACGATGTTGCCGCGGAAATCGCGCGGCAGGATGAGCCGGACGGTCGAGGGATCGGTCGGCGAGGCCGCGGGCTGGCCGAGCAGTTCGTTGACGGCAAGGGCGATGCGCCGGGCCGTGGTCAGATCGGGATTGCGCAGGGCAAGGCGGATCGAGGTCATCGAGGCGAGCGCGAAATCGATCTCCCGCTCGACGATGGCGCCGTTGGAAATGCGGGCCGCGGTCGGAATGTTCTTGGTGACGCTCGCCGCCTCGCCGGCAGCCGAAAATCCGCCGACCGCGACCGAGCCTTGACCGATCGCGTAAACCTCGCCGTCGGCGCCGAGCAGGGGGGTGACGAGCAGGGTTCCGCCTTCGAGGCTGGTGGCATCGCCGAGCGCCGAGACGGTGACATCGATGCGGGTGCCCTGGGTGGCAAAGGGCGGCAGGTTCGCCGTCACCATGACCGCGGCGACATTGGCGGTCTTCAGATTGGAGCCGCGGGTGTTGACGCCGAGCCGTTCCAGCATTGCCTGCAGGCTCTGCCGGGTGAAGACGGCGTTGTTGAGGCTGTCGCCGGTGCCGTTCAGCCCGACCACCAGACCGTAGCCGATAAGCTGGTTTTCGCGCACGCCCTCGATGTCGGCGATGTCCTTGATCCGCGATGCGGCCGCCGCCGGCGCGGCGAGCGGCATGAGGCCGGTGAAAAAGATGGCGGCGGCGAGGATCAGCTTTCCCGCGAGTGCGAGGACGCCGGCGGAAATTTCCCTGCAATGACGCATGCGACCCGTCTCTTGAACTAAAACCCGGCTCTGCCATGCGACTTATGTGCCAACCGGGCGGTATCGAGCGGATAAACATAACGCTTTGGGAACAAAACCATATTGCCCTCTGCGCCCGACCAATCCGAGCACGGTTCGCCGCGCCGCGCCGGCAGCTTTTGCCGCCCGGTTAACCATCGATTAACCATGCCGGCGAGAAATTGCCGGGCGGGCAGACTGCGATCGGAAACAACGATGTGGATCACCGGACCCAATCGAATAGGCCAGACCGCGCCGGGTCGGACCAGCCGCAAGAGCAAAGGCGGCGGCTTTGCGATCGAGGATGCCGGGGCAACGCCGCCGTCGCCGGAAAAACCCAGCAGCCAGACGGTCCACGGCATTGAAGCGCTGCTGGCGCTTCAGGGTGTCGATACCCATTCGACAGGGCGCCGGCAGACGGTTCAGTACGGCCGCGACCTGCTCGATCAGCTCGAAGATCTGCGGCTCGATCTGCTGGCCGGGCGCGTCGGTCCGGACCGGATCGAAGCTATCCTCAGCGTCGTTCGGCGCCGCGCCGGCAGCGACGATCCGCGCCTCGATCGGCTGATCCGCGAGATCGAATTGCGGGCCTCGGTGGAGCTGGCCAAGCTCGGTCAGTTCGTCGATTGAGCGCTCGCGCAAACCGCGATCGCCCGGCGTTTTCGCCGTCGGGGCCGGAAATGCCCCCGCAGCGATCTCACAAAGTCTTGTTATCTATTTATTATTCGAAACTTCCTGCGGGCAAGATCGAGTGTTGTCGGACACCGGATGCGCCGCTATATTCCGCGCCACAAAATCAGTTCGGCGGGTTCAAGTATGATTGTCGAAATCGATGAGGACTATCGCCCGGGCGAAGACGAGCCGTTCATGAACGATCGTCAGCGCGAATACTTCCGCGTCAAACTCGAGGCGTGGCGGGAGGATATTCTCAAGGAAAGTCGCGAAACCCTGCAGCACCTGCAGGACGACAGCCAAAACCATCCCGATATCGCCGATCGCGCCTCGTCGGAAACCGACCGGGCGATCGAACTGCGGGCCCGGGACCGTCAGCGCAAGCTGATCGCCAAGATCGACGCGGCGTTGCAGCGCATCGAAGACGGCACTTACGGCTATTGCGAAGAGACCGGCGAGCCGATCAGCCTGCGCCGGCTCGATGCGCGGCCGATCGCGACCTTGTCGATCGAAGCGCAGGAACGGCACGAGCGTCGCGAGCGGGTCTACCGCGACGATTGAGCGGCGTCAAAATCGGGCCGACAAGGCTGCTGAGAAAAGGAAGGGCGCGGCCTCCGGGAGAGAGAGGAGGCCGCGCCTTTGCCGTTCCGGAACACGGGAAGTCAGAACGGCAGCAGAATATCGAGCACCTGTTGGCCGTAGCGGGGCTGCTGGACGTCGGTGATCTGGCCGCGGCCGCCATAGGCGATCCGCGCCTGGGCGATCTTCGAGGAGTCGATGGTGTTGTCGGCGCCGATATCCTCCGGCCGGATGACGCCGGCGACGATCAGCTCGCGGATCTCGAAATTGACGCGCACTTCCTGCTTGCCCTCGATGACGAGATTGCCGTTGGGCAGGACCTGGGTGACGACCGCCGCAACATTGGTGACAAGCTCCTCCGACCGCTTCACCGAGCCGGAGCCCTTCGACGACCCCGTGCCACTCAGATTGGCGACCGCCGAAGCATCGGCGCCGGGGCCGAACAATATGCTGCTGAATTCGGTGCCGATCGAACCGGTTGCGCCGAGTTTCTCGCCGCTCTGCCGCGACCGCTCGGTCTCGTTGTCGATCTTGGCTTCGTCGGTGATCTTCACGATCACGGTGAGAATGTCGCCGATTTTGCTGGCGCGCTGGTCGTTGAAGAAGGCGCGCGAACCGGTCTGCCACAGGGAATTGGGGTTGTAGCTCGGCCGGTCCGGCTCCGGCATCGGCATCTGCACGGGCTTGTAGCCCGGCTGGGTCGTCGGATTCTCGATCGAGGACAAGGCCGGCGTATTGCCCACATTGGCGAGCCGGTCGGCGGCCGAGCAGCCGGCGAGAAGAACCGCCGCAAGCGCGAAAGATATCGGTCGAACTCTACTCATAGCTAGCGCTCAAGCCCCGCCATGTTCGCCAGCCGGCGGCTGCGCAACGCAATGGTGACGACGCCCGGCGCGGTGATTTCGGCCTGGACGATCTTCTTCGACTGCAGATTGCGCACGTCGATGATCGCGCCCTCGACGCCGCTGCTCAGCGCCCGGCCGCGGGCGGTCAGGGTCAGGCCGCCGGTCCTGTAGACGATCATCACCACTTCGTTGCGGTCGACCAGTTTCGGCGCCTGAAAATCCGCGGCACGAATCGGCGCGTCGGCGGCCAGCGTCCGGCGCGCGGCGCGGCCGACCACGTCTGCCGGGCCGATCGTCTCGGTTCGCGGCGCCCGGTTGACCGCCACGAAGCGCATGGCGATGTCGTCGAGACGAACGACCTCGCCGCGCTCAACCGTGCGGGTGAGGACGGCGACCACGGTCTTCTCGATCGCGGTGCCGGTGACGGTAAAGGAGGGCACATTGCCGGGACGCGAAGGCCGGATCGTGGCTTCGAAACGGCCGTTTGCGCGCGACAATTTGAGGCCGACGAGCGCCATCGGCCGGTCGACTTTCGGGTCGGCGTAGAACGGTGCCGGCGGCACGTCCAGCGTCACCGACAGGCGGTCGCGGTTGTCGATGCCGAGCGTCGCGGCGATGGCCTGATCGAGGAAGCCGGCAATATCGTCGGCGCTGACGCGGCGGCTCGCCCTGACGACCCGGGTTTCGGTGAGGCCGCCGAGATCGAAATCGGTCAGGCCGGCGCGCCTGGCGGCGGCGGCCACGTCCTTGGCGGCGACATTGCCCCAGGTGCCGATTTCGGGCGCACGAAAGACCGCCTTTTCCGCCATGAGGCCGGCATTGTCGAAGAGATCGCCGAGGGTCACCAGTTCGGCGGCGACCTCGATTTCGGGCTTGAGCAGGGGCGGCGGCCCGGTTTCGGCGCGCGCCGGCGCCGCGGCGGCGAACCCGAAGGCGATCAGTGCGGCGGCGAGAATGCACAGGATACGCATCAATCAATTTCCCTAACGGATGATGTTCGCCGTCGACGACATCATTTCGTCGGCACCGGAAATGACCCGGGCGTTCATTTCATAGGCGCGCTGGGCGGAGATCATGTCGGCGATCTCGGTCACCGCTTCGACATTCGACTGTTCGAGGAAATTCTGCAGGGCGGTGCCGAAACCGTCATCGCCGGGATTGCCGAGCTGGGCGGCGCCGGAAGATGCGGTCTCCAGAAACAAATTGTCGCCGATCGCCTGCAGGCCCGACTTGTTGACGAAGCGGGCAAGGTCGAGACGGCCCAGTTCCTGCGGCTCGGTCTCGGTGCCGATGGTGGCCAGGATCGTTCCTTCATTGTTGATGGTGACGTCGGTCGCGTCTTCCGGGATCGTGATGCCCGGCTGGACGACATAGCCGTCGGCGGTGACCAGATTGCCTTCGCCGTCGCGCTCGAACGACCCGTCGCGGGTGTAGGCGGTGCGGCCGTCGGGAAGCTCGATCAGGAAGAAGCCTTCACCGCGAATGGCGACGTCGAGTTCCTTCTCGGTCTGGTAGACCGTGCCCTGGCTCATCACCCGCGGCGTCGCCGCCGTGCGCACGCCCGAGCCGATCTCGATGCCGACGGGAACGGTGGTGCCGGCTTCCGAGGTCGCCGTGCCCTCGCGGCGCATGTTGTGATAGAGCAGGTCCTGGAATTCGGTGCGCTGGCGCTTGAAGCCGGTGGTGCGCATGTTGGCGATGTTGTTCGAGATGACCTCGACGTTGAGTTCCTGGGCCCGCATGCCGGTGGCTGCCGAATACAACGCTCTCATACTTCCAACTCCTTACATATCGCCGGCGGCTCAGGATTGGGCGGTGCCGAGCCGCTCGATGGCGCGGCTTCTCAAATCGTCTTCCTGCCGCATCAGCCGCGAAACCACGTCATAGGTGCGGGTGACCTCGATCATCCGGCTCAGTTCGACGACGGGCACGACGTTCGAGTTCTCGACCGCGCCCTGGACGACGCGCGTCGAGGATGCCGGCTGCGGATCGTCGCCGGCGTAGAAACTGGACCCGACCTTCTGCAATTGCTGCGGATCATCGAATTCGACGAGGCGAAGCCGGGCGATGATGCCGTCCGCGGTCGACAGGGTGCCGTCGCCGGCGATCGCGATATCGGTGTCCTCGGCGCCGATGACGATCGGACCGCCGCCGTCGCCGAGCACGCGGTGGCCGTCATTGGTAACGAGTTCGCCGACTTCGTTGGTGACGAAGGCGCCATTGCGGGTGTAGCGCTCGCCTTCGGGGGTCTCGACGACGAGGAAGCCATCACCGTTGAGCGCGACTTCGAGGGGGTTTCCGGTGCTGTAGATGGCGCCTTGCGAGAAGTCGCGAACGGTGGCGACGTCCCAGACGTAGGAGACGTCCCGGTCGCCGGCCAGGAACATGTCCATGCTCGCATCCGGCGCCAGATATTCTTCGAATTGAAGGGATTCGCCCTTGAATCCGGTGGTGTTCATGTTCGCCAGATTGTTGGCGATGACGTCGAGCTCGTGCTGCAGCGCGATCTGCCGCGACAGCCCGATGATCTGCACATTCTCCATCTTCGATCCGACCCCGAATTCTCTCCCGGTGAACCGGACCGCTTCCCCCGGCACGGTTCGCACTTCGTTAAGCATGTTTCATGCCACCGGGAAGATCGGGGAAAGACAGCAGGTTAGCGGTCCGGTGCCGGTCCGGGCGGCCGGAACTATGTGCCGCCGCCGCGGCCGGACCCGGCAAAATTTACCGGCTCGACGGGCGGAAAAAACCATTCGTTAACCATGCGCTCTTTAGAAACATAGACGGACATGTGAACCGCTGACCCGTACCGGGGAACAGGGATATGGACGAGGAAATCGAAGAGGTCGACGACGACGCGGCAGAATCGGAAGACGAGTCTCCACCGCGCCGTTTCGGTCTGAAGAAGATGCTGATCTTCACCATCGTTCCGGTCGTCGTGCTTGGCGGCGGCGCGGCCGGGGCGTGGTGGTTCGGCGCCTTCGGCGGCGGCGAGGCGTCAATGGCGAGCGCACCGCCGCCGAAACCCGCCTATTTCTATGATCTTCCGGAGATGACGATAAATCTGTCGAGCATCGAAAGCCGTACCCAATATCTCCGGCTCAAGGTCGCGCTGGAGATATCCGATGACGACCTCATCGACGAGATCGAACCGGTGCTGCCGCGCGTTCTCGATGCCTTTCAGGTCTATCTGCGCGAGCTGCGGGTCAGCGATATCGAGGGCTCGGCCGGGCTGATGCGGCTCAAGGAGGAATTGCAGCGCCGGATCAACGTCGCCGTCTACCCGGTCAAGGTGGACTCGGTGCTGTTCAAGGAAATCCTCGTTCAATAGCGGTCTCCAGGGCATGGCTGAAGAAAACGAACAACAGCAGGGCGACGAAGACCTCGATTCGAACTGGGGCGAGGGGGTCGACGGGCAGCAGACCGGCGACGGCGAAGCCGGGGCCTCGGACGCCGACATGGCCGACCAGTGGGCGGCGATGATCGACGATTCCCAAGATGCCGACGGCGCCGGTGAGGCGACGGACCGGGTCCTCAATCAGGACGAAATCGACAATCTGCTCGGATTCTCCGCCGATACCCCGCTGGGCGGCGAAACCAGCGGCATCCGCGCGATCATCAATTCCGGACTGGTGTC
Organism: Rhodobiaceae bacterium; assembly: GCA_028278505.1. Classification (GTDB taxonomy): domain Bacteria; phylum Pseudomonadota; class Alphaproteobacteria; order Rhizobiales; family JAKPQE01; genus JANQEG01. Next base: position 3,296 of record JANQEG010000080.1, on the reverse strand, counting down.
GTATGAACGGCTGCCGCTCCTGGAAATCGTGTTCGATCGCCTGGTGCGGCTGGCGACCACCAGCCTGCGCAATTTCACCTCCGACAATGTCGAGGTCTCGCTGGAATCGATTTCCTCGGTCCGCTTCGGCGACTATCTGAATTCGATCCCGCTGCCGGCGGTGCTGGCCGTGTTCAAGGCGGTCGAGTGGGACAATTACGGCCTGATGACGGTCGATTCCAACCTCATCTATTCGATTATCGATGTGCTGCTCGGCGGCCGCCGCGGCAACCAGTCGGTGCGCGTCGAGGGCCGGCCCTATACGACGATCGAAGTCAATCTGGTGCGGCGCATGCTGGACGTGGTGCTGTCCGATGCCGAGCAGGCGTTCGCGCCGCTGTCGCCGGTCAAGTTCGCCGTCGACCGGCTGGAGACCAATCCGCGCTTTGCCGCGATCTCGCGGCCGGCCAATGCGGCGATCCTGATCGAGCTTCGGATCGACATGGAGGACCGCGGCGGCACCATCGAAATTCTGCTGCCCTATGCGACGATCGAACCGATACGCGATCTGCTTCTGCAGATGTTCATGGGCGAGAAATTCGGCCGCGATCCGATCTGGGAGGGGCATCTGGCGACCGAGATCTACAGCGCCGAGATCGCCGTCGATGCGGTGCTGTTCGACGAGGAGATGTCGCTCGGCGAGGTCCGCAATCTGAGCATCGGCGACACGCTGGTGTTCGAGACGCGGCCGAGCGATCCGGTGCAGTTGAAATGCGGCGACATCGGCCTGACCGAAGGCCATATGGGCCGGCTCGGCAAGAACATCTCGGTCAAGGTCGCCCGCGGCCTGCGCCGTCCCAGGACCACACTGGCCGCGTTCGAAAACACGGTCGCCTCGAACATGGAGGGCTCGTGATGATCCCGTCACTCGGAATAATCGTCGAAGCGCTGGTTTCGCTGCTGCTGCTTCTGACCATCGGCTACTGCATCGTGCTCGAACGCCGGCTGAAGCGGTTTCGCGCCGACGAGGAGGATTTGCGGGCAACGATCGCCGAACTGGTCACCGCGACCGAGATCGCCGAGCGGGCGATCATCGGCCTGAAGGCGACGGCGTCGGAATGCGACAAGTCGCTGACCCATCGGTTGCGGCAGGCGGAAAAGCTGACCGACGATCTCGGCGAACAGCTTCAGGAAGGATCGGATCTGCTTGAGCGGATCGCGCGGATCACCGAAGCGGGGCGGACGCCGTCGGCGCGTTCGCGGTTCTCGGTTTTTCACCGCTCGGCGAAAGGCGAGGCCGCATGAACCGACTCCGCCTGGTTCCCGTCGTCGTCATCGCGGCAACGGTGCTGCTGATCCTGAAGACGGCGGCGCTGGTGAGCGATGGCGGCTATGTGCTGACGGGAACCGAAATGGCGGTGGCGCAACAGCCCGACGCCGAAACCGAAGCGGCGGCTGAAGACAACGCGGCGGCCGAGGACGATGCGGCGATCGCGGAAGACGGCAGCGGCGACGACACCGACACGGAAGAGACGGCGCCGGTGGCGCCGGCGCTCGATCTGGGGCGCGAGGTCACGCCCGGCGCGCCGTTCGGTGCCGAAGCGGCGTTGCTGGAGCGGCTCGGCGAAAGGCGCGCCAAGCTCGATGCGCTGGAAAAGGAACTGCAGCTTCGCGAATCGCTGCTCGCGGCGACGGAGAAGCGGGTCGAGGAGCGGATCAATGAGCTGAAGGCGCTTGAGGACAAGCTCGGCGACGAGGCGGAAAAGAAGGAAAAGGCGCGCCAGGAGGAATACGGCCAGCTGATCACCATGTATGAGAACATGAAGGCGAAAGATGCCGCCGAGGTCTTCGACCGGATGGACCTGGCCGTGCTCGTCGACCTGGTGAAGCAGATGAATCCGCGAAAAGTCGCGCCGATCGTGGCGCGCATGGCGCCGGAGGCGGCGGAGCGGCTGACGGTGGCGATCGCCACCAAGAGCCGCAAGCGGCCGACACCGACATCGGGCGAATTGCCGCAAATCGAAGGCCGGCCGCTCGAAACCAACTAATCCGGCGTTCCATGTGGTATAGTGTGGGGGCTGTCGCCGCCCCAAAACCGTCGCGCCAATGCTGCTCGCCCATCTTTCGGATCCGCATCTCGGCCCGCTGCCGGAGCCGCGCCTCCACGAACTGGCCTCCAAGCGCCTGTTCGGCTATCTCAACTGGCGCAGCAGCCGCGGCGCGGTGCTGGTCAACGACACGCTCACCCGCCTGACCGACGATATCGCCGACCAGACCCCCGATCACATCGCCGTCACCGGCGATCTCGTCAACCTGTCGCTCAATGCGGAACTGCCGATGGCGCGCGCCTGGCTCGGCGAACTGGGGCGCCCGCACGACGTCTCCATCGTGCCCGGCAATCACGACGCCTATGTGCCGGGCGCGCTGAAACGGGTGCATACCGACTGGCGCGACTATATGTGCGGCGATCATGGCGCGCACGCCGATGACCCGGAAACCGTCGCCGAGGATCACCCGACCAGCGCCTTTCCCTACGTCCGCAAGCGGCCGCCGGTCGCCCTTGTCGGGGTCTCGACGGCGCGGGCGACGCCGCCGCTGATGGCGACCGGCCATTTCGATGCGACGCAGGCGCTGCGGCTGAAGGATACGCTCGATCACCTGCGCCATGAGGGCTTTTTTCGCATCGTGCTGATCCATCATCCGCCGGTTCGCGAGCGCAATGACTGGTACCGCCGGCTGATCGGCGCGTCGCGGTTCCGCGCCGCGATCGCCGCGGCCGGGGCCGAACTCATCCTGCACGGCCACAACCACCGCGCCGGGATCCGGTTCATCGACGGTCCCAAGGGTGACGTGCCGGTGGTCGGCGTGCCCGCGGCGTCGCAGCGTCCCGACGGCAATGGCCGCGGCGGGCGCTACAATCTCTTTGCGATTGGCGGCGAAGCGGGGAAATGGCGCTGCACGATGACCGAACGCGGCCTGGTGCATCCGGGACACGACGTCACGCCGATCGCTCACCACACGCTTTACGGCCCGCCGGGGGCGGATTTCGCCCTGCCGGCCTGAAACCGGCTTTGCCCGGATCGCGCGCCCGCTGTCGACATCGCAGCGTTGCACCTCAAGCGCTCCGGTGAAAACACGAGAAACGTCTACTTTTCCTGTGCCGCTGATCAAGGCCGATGCCGTGGTCCTGTCCCGGTGGTCACTCATACCAACCGTCGTGGAGTTTGACTCATCTGATGGGCTCAAATCGGTTCACTCGGGCAGGCGCGGCGCGCAGCGCGATGTGGGGCATCGGGCAAGCGCCGCAACGCACCCGA
>JANQEG010000019.1 GCA_028278505.1 Rhodobiaceae bacterium | reverse complement strand
TCGGGTTTCCGATTGGCGGGCGTCCGCCGTCGATCCGCTCTTGCCCGATGCCCCACATCGCGCGGCGAGCGTCTCACCGGCGGGCCGCCGCGCCAATCGAGAAACAGAATTGAATCAACCTTGCCGCCCGACGCTCTAATCACCGTCGATGCCTTTCTCGGCGGCCGGCTGTCGATCGCGCAGCCGGCCGACGGCGGCCATCGTGCCGGGCTCGATGCCGTCTTTCTGGCCGCCGCCGTTCCGGCCGGAGCCGCCGAAACCGTCGTCGATCTCGGCGCCGGCGTCGGCACCGCCGGCCTTGCGGTCGCGGCGCGCGTGCCGGAGAGCCGGATCGTCCTGGTCGAGCGCGAAGCCGCGCTGGCCGCGCTCGCCCGCCGCAATATCGACGGCAATGGCGTTGCCGACCGCGCCGTCGTCATCGAAGCTGATATCGCTGCGCCCGGCGCCGTCCGCGCCGCCGCCGGCCTCACGCCGGATCTGGCCGATCACGTCATCGCCAATCCGCCCCATCACCGGGCCGCTTCGGTCCGGCGCCCGCCGGCTGCGGCCAAAGACCGCGCCTACGTGCGCGACACCGATCTCGGCCGCTGGCTGCGGACGGCGGTATCGGTGCTGAAGCCCGGCGGAACGCTGACCGTCATCCACCGTCCAGACGCGCTCGACGAGCTCTTGAGTGGCCTTGCCGGTCGTTGCGGCGAAATCGCCGTCCTGCCGCTTCATTCGCGCGCCGGACGCGCCGCCACCCGTATCATCGTGCGGGGCCGCAAGGGCAGCCGGGGCCCGCTCGCCCTGCTCGACGGACTGGTCCTGCACGAGGCCGGATCGGACGCCTATACGGCGGCGGCCGATGCGGTGCTGCGCGACGCCGCACCACTCGCGCTTGGGCGAGCTTAGCCGGCGGCGACCAGGGACTTGGATTGCAGATGCCGGCGACCCATGTAAGCTCGGATTGCCGCGGCCGCGCCGGAACAGGAGAACGACATCCGTGTTCGAACGCCTGAAGACTTATCTCCCCGAACGCCTGCGCCCGAAACGGGTGACCGTTCCGGTGGTGCGGCTTTTCGGGCCGATCGGATTGGCGACGCCGTTGCGCTCGGGTCTCAGCCTCGCCGCAGTCACCCATGCGCTGGAACGGGCCTTTTCGATCAAGAAGGCGCCGGCCGTCGTGCTCCTGATCAATTCGCCGGGCGGTTCGCCGGTGCAGTCGCGCCTGATCTTCGCCCGCATTCGCGCGCTTGCCGAGGAGCATGAAAAGCCGGTGATCGCGTTTACCGAGGACGTCGCGGCGTCGGGCGGCTACATGATCGCGCTTGCCGCCGATGAGATCATCGCCGATGAAACTTCGATCGTCGGCTCGATCGGTGTCATCTATGCCGCCTTCGGCTTCGACCGGCTGATCGAGAAGATCGGCGTCGACCGCCGGGTCCACACCGCCGGCGAGCGCAAGCTGTCGCTCGATCCATTCCAGCCCGAACGTCCCGCCGACGTCACGCGGCTGAAGGCGATACAGCGCGACATCCATGAGACCTTCATCGATATGGTGCGCGATCGCCGCGGCAAGCTGCTGCGCGGCACCGACCGCGAACTCTATTCCGGCGAATTCTGGTCCGGCAAGCGGGCGCTCGAACTCGGCCTCATCGATCGTCTCGGCGATCCCGGCACGATCCTGCGCGAACGCTTCGGTGAGCACATGCGGATGAAGCTGATTTCGACCGAGCGCAGCCTGTGGCGCCGCCGCATCGGCGTTGGCGGCCTCGCCGGCATGTTTGACCGTCCGGCCCTGGCCGACGAGATCGTCTCGGCGGTCGAGGCGCGGGCGTTGTGGGCGCGCTACGGCCTGTAATGGAGATTAAGTCATGCCGCAGATCATTCTGATCGCACTCGTCGGGGCCGGGCTCTGGCTCGGCTGGCGCATTCTGAGAAAGGAAATGCGGCGGGTCGACCGCGAACTGCGCAAGGCCGAGCACGACCTGCGCGCCGGCGAGCGCCCGATCGCGCTCGAAAAAGACCCTGAGACCGGCGTCTACAAGCCGAAGGACTAGGGCGTCGTGCCATCAGATTGAAGCCCTTTTTGCGCATCTCTTGCCGTTTCGGTGCCTGTCCCGGAAATCCGTTCCCGGCCGATGCCCCTGGCCTCGCGCCCGGCAGATTTCGCCGTCGCGACAGGGCCCGCTGCCGGCATACCGTGTTGAGCCGGGCATTGGGTCCCCGCTTTCGCGCTAGGGGATTCACGCATCTCAAAAGCCGCATACCGGCACGACATCGATCGATCGCCGAACGCATCGGATTTCAGGAAATATCCCTGTTCGAAGGTCGGCGAATTGATGCGATGGTCAGTTGGCGCGACCTTGCCTTTGTCCACCTTTCCCGCGGAAGCGGGAATCCAATTATCCTCGCGATAGGCACTGTCCTCGGCTGTTGCGGACTGGAGAATCGACTGACAAAACAGCGCCTATAGTGGCGGATCGGCCAATTGACACCGCTTTCGCGGGCGAGGTGCGAAGAGGTTCTCGTTGCGCGCAGATTTTTTCCACCCAGAGCGGCGCAAATCGGCAAGACGTGTGCATCCCCTGGCGCTTTCGCGGGGACGGTGTGTCGTGGAACTCCACAGATGACCAATCGCACCTTCCCCGCGAAAGCGGGGAACCATTGGCGGCGGCGAAAACACAAATTTGTCAGAGCGTTGTCGAGAAACCAAAATCGTCCACATCGTCAGGCCGATGCCAATAAGAGGCGATCCGGACCATGCGAACGGCGCGTTCCGTCTCCGGCGAGCGGCTGCCGCGATCGCCATGGCCGCGTCTGGCCCTTGCGGAAGGCTCTCTTTCAACAGACGGCGCGGTTGCGAACCGGACAACTGTGAAACACGTCCGGGGCATGGCCGGAAGATTGCCGTCCGTCGACGTCGTCTGCCGATTCATTCCCGGCATGTCGCTTCAGCGCCGATCGGCGAAGAAATCCTTGAGCAGGCGGCGTGCTTCGGTCTCGCCGATGCCGCCATAGACCTCCGGACGGTGATGGCAGGTGGGGCTTGAAAAAAACCTGATGCCGTGATCGACCGCGCCCATCTTCACGTCTTCGGCGCCGTAATAGAGCCTGCGCAGGCGGGCGAACGAGATCGCCGCCGCGCACATCGCGCACGGCTCGAGCGTCACATAGAGATCGCAGTCGACAAGCCGTTCTGAGCCGATCTTGTGGGCGGCGGCGCGGATCGCCAGCATTTCGGCATGGGCAGTGGGGTCGTGGGCCTCAAGCGTGCGATTGCCGGCGGCCGCAAGCACCCGACCGTCGCCGACGATGACGCAGCCGACCGGTACCTCGCCGCGTTCGGCGGCGGCGCGCGCCTCGACAAGCGCCAATTCCATGTAAGTGTCCATGGCCACGATCCGCCGCGCTTTTTTCCCGGGGTTCTGATATCAACGCCCCCCATGAGCACGCAACGGCAAAACGATCAAGCCGGCGAGCGGGTGGCGAAGCGGATCGCCCGCGCCGGGCTCGCCTCGCGGCGCGAGGCGGAGCGGCTGATCGCGGAAGGCCGGGTCGCCGTCAACGGCCGGCCGCTCAAAACGCCCGCGGTCACCGTCGGCCCCGACGACGCCGTCACCGTCGACGGCCAGAAGCTGCCGGAAAAGGAACCGACCCGGCTCTTTCTCTTTCATAAACCAAAAGGGCTGGTGACCACGGCCCGCGACCCGCAGGGACGGCCGACGGTGTTTTCCCGGCTGCCGGAGAATTTGCCGCGGCTGGTGTCGGTCGGCCGTCTCGACATCAATACCGAGGGGCTGCTGCTTCTGACCAATGACGGCGGCCTTGCCCGCATCCTGGAATTGCCGTCGACCGGCTGGCTGCGCCGCTACCGGGTGCGGGTGCACGGCACCGTCGACGAGGCGAGCCTTTTGAGGTTGGCGGAGGGCGTGACCGTCGACGGCGTCCGCTACGGGCCGATCGAGGCGCGGCTGGAGCGCCGCCAGGGCAGTAATGCCTGGATCATGATGGGCTTGCGCGAGGGCAAGAACCGCGAGGTGAAGAAGGTGCTGGCCGCGCTCGGGCTTGAGGTGACGCGGCTGATCCGGGTGTCGTTCGGCCCGTTCCAGCTCGGCGAGTTGAAGCCCGGCGCCGTGACCGAGGTGCGCGGCAAGGTGTTGCGCGACCAGCTCGGCCGGCGGCTGGCGGCAGAGGCCGGCGTCGATTTCGGCCCGGCGGCGCGCCATGCGGCAAGACGGGGCGGCGATGCGGATCGTCGGCGGTAGGCTGCGCGGCGCCGCGCTCGCCGGCCCCAGGGGCCAGGCGATCCGGCCGACCAGCGACCGGCTGCGCGAAGCGATCTTCAACATTCTGGCGCATGGCTTCGATGACCCGGTCGAAGGCGCGCGCGTGCTCGACCTTTTCGCCGGCACCGGCGCGCTCGGCCTGGAAGCGCTGTCGCGCGGCGCAAGGTCGGTGCTGTTCGTCGAGGAGGACGCGGCGGCGCGCGGCCTTATCCGCCGCAACATCGAAGCGCTCGGCGCGACCGGCGCGACGCGCATCTTCCGGCGCGACGCCACGCGCCTCGGCCCGGCCGGCCGGATCGAACCGTTTTCGCTCGTCTTCCTCGACCCGCCCTATGGGCGCGGGCGCGGCGAACGCGCGCTCGCGGAGGCGGCCGAGGGCGGCTGGCTCGCGCCCGGCGCCCTCATCGTCTGGGAGGAAGCGGCGAAGGCGGCGCTTGAGGTGCCGACGGGCTTCGTTGCGGTCGAGACCCGGGTTTACGGGGATACGCAGGTCGTGTTTTTGCGGTTTGAGGGAGGTGTGGACACGCTCCCCGATGATTCCGGCGTTTAAGCCGAGACTTTCTTCTTGACGGTTTCCGTTTAACAGAACATATTGGCATCGTGATCAGAACGTTCGCCTGCAAGGATACGGAAAAGCTGTTCCGACGTGAGCGGGTGCGGCGGTTTTCGGGATTTGAGCGGCAAGCCCGGCGAAAGCTCCTGATCCTTCACGCCGCGGATACGCTGGATGTCTTGCGAACGCCTCCGGGCAACCGGCTTGAGGCCTTGAAAGGCGATCGTTCCGGGCAACACAGCATTCGCATCAACGGCCAATGGCGCATTTGCTTCGTCTGGCGCGAAGAAGCCGCGTGGAATGTCGAAATCGTGGACTATCACTAGGAGAATGTGACGTGGGACATCTGCTTGATCCGATTCCGCCGGGCGAAATCCTTCTGGAGGAGTTCATGACACCGCTCGGCATCACGCAGCGGAAGCTGGCGGCAGACCTCGATATCCCGATCAGCCGCGTGTCGGAAATCGTGCACGGGAAGCGGGCCATTACCGCGGATACGGCGTTACGCCTTGGCGAGTATCTCGGAACCGAGGCGAAGTTCTGGCTGAACCTTCAGGCCGAATATGACCTGCAGGTGGCGCAGGATGAAGGATGGGAACGCACCAGATCACGCATTCAGGCGATCAAATCGGCGTCGTAAATGGGCTTCACCCTCTCCCTTGAGGGAGAGGGATACGAAGACCCGGTGAAGCAAAGCTGAACCGCGGTCGTAGTCGGGTGAGGGTGGAGCGCCGGCAATACAGCCATGCACCGCCCCCGTGAAAACGGGGGTCCATTGCCCGTCTCGGCACGGTATGCCGTCGGCGGCATATCGCCGTCATTCGATCGAATTTGTCGAGGGCGTACCGTGTCATCATCGCCAATGGACTCCCGCTTTCGCGGGAGAGGTGGGGAGGGATGGACGGATGTTTGCCTGACCCCCAACCAACTCGTTGGCGAGAGGACCATAGCGAGTGCACCTGACCGGTCGTTCTCTCAAATTGAGAGAATGGCCAGAAACTCCAAACCTCTACTTCCGCCCGAACAGGCGTTCGATATCGGCGAGCTTCAGTTCGACATGGGTAGGACGGCCGTGATTGCACTGGCCGGCGCGCGGGGTCGCCTCGATCTCGCGTAAAAGCGCGTTCATCTCTTCCGGCTTTAGGAGGCGGCCGGCGCGCACCGAGCCGTGGCAGGCCATGGTCGCGGCCACGTGGTCGATCTTCTCCGCCACCCGCACGGCGCTGTCCCATTCGGCAAGGTCGTCGGCGAGGTCGCGCAAGAGCCGCGCGCTGTCGACCTCGCCGAGCAGCGCCGGCGTCTCACGCACCATCACGGCGCCGGGGCCGAAGCGTTCGACGACCAAGCCGAGATCGGCCAGTTCGTCGCCGCGCTCCACGATGCGGTCGACGTCTTCTTGCGGCAGATCGACGATATCGGGGATAAGCAGCATCTGCCGGGCGATGCCGGTGGTGGCGAGGCCCTGTTTCAGCCGCTCCAGGACGATGCGTTCGTGCGCCGCGTGCTGGTCGACGATGACGATGCCGTCCTCGGTCTGGGCGACGATATAGGTGCCGTGGATTTGGGCGCGGGCGGCGCCGAGCGGGCGTGAGAGGTTGTCTTCCTCGGCCGGCGCGACGGCGCCGCGCGCATCGGCGGCCGGCTCCAGCGTCGCGGCGAACGCCGCCTGCGCCTCGGCAAAGCCCGGCATTGCGACCGGCCGCTGCGGCGAGGCGCGCCAGTCCCAGTTCGCCGGTGCCGCGGGCCTCATGCCCGATCCGCCGGCACCCGACCGCAGCGCGGCAAGGGTCGCCACGCCGCCGGTCGAGGCGGCGCGGTGGCCGGCGGCAGCGAGCGCCTCACGTATGGCGCCGACGATCAGGCCGCGGACGAGGCCGGCATCTCGAAATCGGATTTCGGTCTTCGCCGGATGGACGTTGACGTCGATCTGGTGCGGATCGATCGACAGAAAAAGCGCGACGACGGGATGGCGGTCGCGGGCGAGCACCTCCGAATAGGCGCCGCGCACGGCGCCGGTGAAAAGCTTGTCGCGCACCGGCCGGCCGTTGACGAAGAGATATTGCGACAGCGAATTGGCGCGGTTATAGGTCGGCAGGCCGACCTGGCCGTCGAGCCGGACGCCTTCGCGCTCGGCCGCAACCGGCACCGAATTGTCGCGGAAATCGGCGCCCATCACCTGGCCGAGCCGCAGTTTTCGAGCGTCGGCGCCGGTCGCCGCCGGGGCGTCGAGCGCCGTGCGGTCGGCGCCGGAAAGGGCGAAATGGACCGCCGGATTGGCCATCGCCAGGCGTTTCACGATCTCGGTCACCGCGCCCGCCTCGGCCCGATCGGATTTGAGGAATTTCAACCGCGCCGGGGTGGAAAAGAACAGATCGGCGACCTCGATACGGGTGCCGACGGAAATCGCCGCCGGGCGCGGCGCTGATTTGCGGCCGCCCTCAACCGTGATTTCCCAGCCATGGGGCTCGTCGGCGTACCGGGTGGCGATCGAAAGCCGGGCGACGGCGCCGATCGAGGGCAGCGCCTCGCCGCGAAAGCCGAGCGTGCGGATGTCGACCAGGTCATCGCCGTCGAGCTTGGAGGTGGCGTGGCGGTCGACGGCGAGCGAAAGATCGGCGCTTGTCATGCCGCAGCCATCGTCGGTGACGCGGATCAGCGTCTTGCCGCCGCCGGCGGTGACGATCTCGATGCGCCCGGCGCCGGCATCGATGGCGTTTTCGACCAGTTCCTTGACGACGCTCGCCGGCCGCTCGACCACTTCGCCAGCGGCGATGCGGTTGATAATGGCTTCGGGCAATTGGCGAACGGCCACAATGGTCCTTCCTGTCGGTGTTTGAGCGGATGATCCACTTTGCCGGATTCGCCCGCATTCCTCCAGGCTCTGTGAAGCGCGCGGCGCTCTACCCGCCGGCCTGGCCGACGGTCGTGACGATCAGGTCGCCGCTGTCATAGAGGCGCTTGGCGACACGGCGGACGTCTTCGATCGTCACCGCCTCGATCAGATCGTTGCGCCGGTCGATATAGTCGATGCCGAGGTCGTCGAGCTGGATGCCGACGAGCTGCTCGGCGATCTTGCCGGAGCTGTCGAAGCGCAACGGGTAGGAGCCGACCAGATAGCTCTTGGCCTTTTTCAGTTCGTCCTCGCTCGGGCCCTCTTCGGCGATGCGGGCGATCTCCGCCTTGATCAGGTCCATTGCCTCGTCGGCGCGGTCGGCGCGGGTGGCGACACCGCCGATATAGACGCCGGCGTGATCATAGGGCAGCAGATAGGTGTAGACCGAATAGGCGAGGCCGCGCTTTTCCCGCACTTCGTCATAAAGGCGCGAGGCGAAGCCGCCGCCGCCCAGAATGTAATTGACCACATAGGCCGGGATGAAATCGGGATCGGCGCGCTTCAGCCCGGGGCCGCCGAAGCGGATGACGGTCTGCGGGTTCGCCATGTCGCGGCCGTTCTCAACGCCGGCGGCCGGCCGCGCCTCGGTGACATCGCGCAGCCGCGCCTTTGCCGGCAGCGGGCCGAACACCTCGTCGATCATCGCCTTGACGGCTTCGGCGTCGATATCGCCGACGACGGCGATCTTCAGATTGTCGCGGGCGAAGACGCGGCCGTAATAGTCGCGGATATCGTCGACGGTTATCGCCGCCACCGTCTCCTGTGTGCCTTTCGATTCGCGGCCATAGGGGTGTTCGGGAAAGGCGGCCGCAAACCAGAGCTTGGAGGCGACCGCCTCGGCATCGCTGTCCTCGTCCTTGAGGCCGACGAGAATGCGGGCCCGCATGCGCTCAATCGGCTCGGCATCGAAGCGCGGCGCCGTTATCGCCAGCTTCAGCAGGCGGAACGCCTCGTCGCGATTGGTGGTCAGCGTCTTCATCTCGCCATAGAAGGCGTCGCGGCCGGCCTGGAAGGAAAGGCTGACGGAACTCTCTTCGAGCGCCTGCTGGAAGGCGGTGCTGTCGAGATCGCCGGCGCCTTCGTCGAGAAGCGCCGACAGCAGGTTGGCGAGCCCGGCCTTGTCGTCGGGGTCCTGGCTGGTGCCGCCGCGGAAGGCGAAATCGACCGCGATCACCGGCACCGAATGCTCCTCGACGAGCCAGGCCTCGATGCCGCCGGACCCGACCACTTTCTGGATCGTGGTGGCGCCGGCCGGCAGCGCGGTCGCCACGAAAAGCAGCACGGCGCCGAAAGCGCTCAGCACGCGGGCGGTGGGGCGAAGTGTTCGCATTCCAAATGTCTCCCTGCCGGGTCCGCTCAGGACCGGTCGTCGTTGGCCGGTTTGCGCAGATAACCGGTCACCGATCGCTTCATCACCAGATATTTGCGGGCGACCGCCTGGACCTCATCGGCGGTGACGGCGCCGATCCGGCGCGGCCAGGTCTGAACCGCCTCGACCGACGACCCGGTGGTCAGCGCCGCCCCGAAAATCCGCGCCAGCGTCGCCTGGCTGTCCTGGGCGTAGATCGCATCGGCGATGATCGTCCGCTTGGCGCGCTCCAGTTCCGCCTCGGTAACGCCGTTTTCCAGCACTTCGGCGATCACCTCGTCCATCGTCGCCTCGAGCGCGGCGAGCGCGACGCCCTGGCGCGGCACCGCATAAAGCGCGAGCCGGGTCATGTCATAGGCCGAGCCCTGATACCAGCTTCCGGCCGCCGCGGCGCTGCCGCCGTCGACGACGAGGGCGCGGTAGAGCCGGCTGGTGGCGCCGCCGCCGAGCACTTGCGCGAGCACGTCGAGCGCCTCGGCCTCGCCGGGCGCGGCCCTTGCGTAGGACGGCACCAGATAGCTGCGCCGCAGATTGGGCTGGCCGACGCGGTCGTCGAAAAGCTCGACCCGGCGGGCGGCGAGCGGTTCGGGCTCCTGCGGCCGCTCGCGCATGCCCGGTTCGGCGCGCCGCTCAAGCTTTCCATAGGTCGCCTCGGCCAGCGTCCGCACCTCGTCGGCCTCGACATCGCCGGCGACGATCAGAACCGCGTTGTTCGGGGTGTAGAAGCGTTCGTAAAAGGCGATCGCGTCATTGCGGTCGAGTTTGGTGATCTCGTTTTCCCAGCCGATGATCGGCGTGCCGTAGGGGTGATGGATGAAAAGCGCCGCATCGACCACCTCGCCAAGCTGGGCGCCCGGATCATTGTCGACGCGGGAGCGGCGCTCCTCGAGCACCACGTCGCGCTCGGGCAGGACGACCTCGTCGGTCAGCTTGAGATTGGCCATGCGGTCGGCCTCAAGCTCCATCACCAGGCCGAGATGCTGCTTGGCGACACGCTGGAAGTAGCCGGTGTAGTCGTCGGCGGTAAACGCGTTCTCGCGGCCGCCGACCCGCGCGACGATATCGGAGAACTCGCCGATGGCGCGCGTCTCGGTGCCCTTGAACATCAGATGTTCGAGGAAATGGGCAATGCCGGACTTGCCCGGCGGCTCGTCAGCAGCGCCGACCCGATACCAGACCATGTGGGTGACCACCGGAACCCGGTGATCGGGGATCACCACGATGTCGAGACCGTTGTCGAGGGTAAATTTGGATATCTCGCCGCCGACCAGCGGGATTTCGGCGTCCGGCGACGCCGCCGCGGCCGGCAGGACGGCGTTGCGGCCGTACAGGCCCGCCATCGCCAGGACCGCGAGCAGCAGTCCGATGGCGACAAGCGCGCCGGCGCGATCGGTAATCTGACGCATGTCTATTCCATTCCCCTCATCATAGCGGCACCGGTTATCGGCGGATATAGGTCCGCCTGGAATCCCGCGCCAGTGACATTTCCGTAATCCGCCGGTTTCGAATGCCACCGGCTCAGCGCAGCCGCGCCCGGATGAACAGGCCGAAGACGATGACGAGCACGGCGGCGAGCCCGTACCAGGTCAACGCATATTGGAGATGATTGTTGGTAAACGCCAGCCGGGTCTCGCCGCCCTGGGGCAGCCCGCCGGGCGAACTGCCGGCCGCGGCATCGACGAAGAACGGCGCGACGCTTTCCGCCGGCAGGCCGAGGAATTCGGCGAAACGTTCCGGATCGCGCCTGATCCAGACGTTTTTTTCGCGGTCGTCGTCGGCGGTAAAGCGGCCGCGCGGTTCGGCCGCGCGCATGAGGCCGGTCACTGTCACCCGGCCCGCGACCTGCCCGGCTGCGCGCGTCGCGGGCGCCTTGAAGTCGAGCGGCACGAAGCCGCGATTGACAATGATGATGGTGCCGTCGTCGCGGGCAAGCGGCGTCATCACCCAATAGCCGGGACCGCCATAGTCGCCCTTGGGGCGGGTCAGGGTCGTATAGACGTGGATTTCCTGGTCGTGGCGGAAGCGGCCGGTGAGCGTCACCTTGCGGTAGATGTGATCGTCGGGCCGGAAGCCGGGCCAGTCGGCGAGCGGCGGCGGATCGACGGCGGCGGCGCCGGCGCGCGCGTCGGCGGCGGCGATCAGCGCTTCCTTCCAGGCCAGGCGCTGCACCTGCCAGGTGCCGAGCGCGACCAGCACGGTCGAGGCGGCGGCGGCGAAAAACAGCAGTGGGAGCAGCCGGCGCGGCGCGGTCTTCCCGGTCGACGACGGCGGGTCAGTCGCCGGCATCGTCAATTCCGGCAAGGCGGCCTTCGGCGGCCGCGGTCGCGTATTGCTGGGCGATCATCAGCCCCTTCAGCGGCCGCAGCAGGACGCCGGCAATGAGCGTCGTCAGCGGGATCCACAAAAGCGCGTGCACCCACAGCGCCGGCTGCCAGGTGAGCTCGACGAAAAGCGCGCCGCCGACGATGACGAAGCCGAGCACGAGGATGATGAAGACCGCCGGTCCGTCGCCGGAATCGGCGAAGCTCAGATCGAGCCCGCAGGCGTCGCAGCGCTCCGTCGGCTTGAGATAGCCGTCGAACATCCGGCCCTCGCCGCAGCGCGGGCAGCGGCCGGCAAGCCCGGTTGAGACCGGCGACAGCGGCGGATAGAACGGCGTCTTGGACATTACGGCCATCCGGGCGTCAAAAGCATGCGGCGGGAAATCCCCGCCGCGATGATGTCCTGCGTCACATCAGTTTCGTCAATGGGCGATCACCGCCCCCCAGGACGCCCAGACATAGACGAAGGTGAACAGGAACAGCCACACCACGTCGACGAAATGCCAGTACCAGGCCGCGGCCTCGAAGCCGAAATGCTGGGTCGGCGAGAAATGCCCGGCGAGCGCCCGGCCGAGGCAGACGATCAGGAACAGCGTGCCGATGATCACATGGGCGCCGTGGAAGCCGGTCGCCATGAAGAAGGTCGCACCGTAGATGTTGCCGGAAAACTCGAAGCTGGCATGGCCGTACTCATAGGCCTGGATCGCGGTGAACAGCAGGCCGAGGACGATGGTCAGCACGAGGCCCCATTTCAGGCCCTCGCGGTCGTCGTGCAGAAGCGCGTGATGGGCCCAGGTCACCGTCGTGCCCGAGGTCAGCAGGATCACGGTGTTGAGCAGCGGCAGGTGCCAGGGATCGAGCACCTCGATGCCTTGCGGCGGCCAGTGGCCGCCGGTCAGCTCGGTGCGCGAATACTGGATCGCCTCGCCGGGAAAGAGGCTCGCATCGAAGAACGCCCAGAACCAGGCCGCGAAAAACATCACCTCCGAGGCGATGAACAGGATCATGCCGTAGCGGAGGTGAAGCTGCACGACCGGCGTGTGGTCGCCGGAATGGGCCTCCCGGATCACGTCCCGCCACCACATGACCATCGTGTAGACGACACCGACAAGGCCGAGGAAGAAGATGATCGGCGTCGATTCGTGCATCCACATGATCAGCCCGGTGGCGAGGACGAACGCCGATAGGGCACCGACGAGCGGCCACGGGCTCGGATCGACGAGATGGTAGTCGTGGTTCTTTGCGTGTGCGTCGGCCATAACCGGGTTTCTCCCCCCGCCTGATTGCGGTTGTCAGTATTCCACCCTCGACACCTTTTTCACCGGCGCCGGGTCGGGCACCTCATCGGCGAAGAAGGTGTAGGAGAGCGTGATCGTCTTGATCGTATCGAGGTTGCGGTCGGCATCGATCTCGGGATCGACGAAGAACGTCACCGGCACTTCGCGGCTTTCGCCGGGGCCGAGCGTCTGTTCGGTGAAGCAGAAGCAGGCGATCTTGTTGAAATAGGCGCCGGCGGCGAGCGGCGTCACGTTGAAGCTGGCGATCGCCGTCGTCGGCCTGTCGCTCATATTGGTGATGACGTAGGTGGCGGTCGCCACTTCGCCGCCCTTGACCTCGACCGCGGTCTGCGCCGGCCGGAAGCGCCAGGGCAGCTTTGCTGCGACATTGGCATCGAAACGAATGCTGAAGCCGCGGTCGATGATTTGCGCGGGCGCCGCACTCGCCTCCTGGGTGGTGCCGCCATAGCCGGTCACCTGGCAGAACAACTGGTAGAGCGGCACCGCCGCATAGGCCATGCCGACCATGCTGGCGGCGAACACGACGCAGCCGATCGCCAACGTCGCATTGCCGCTTTTGCGCGGCGGCCGGCGGCCGGATGGATCGTGCGGTGTGGCGGTCGTGGTCATGACGGCCCCTAAAGCGGCTTGTCGAGGACACCCGGTCCCTTGACGAAGGTGACCACGTAAAACAGGACGGCAAGGCCGCCGAGCACCAGCGCCAGCGCGATCGAGCGCACCCGGCGGCGGCGCACCTGCTCCTCGGTCAGTTTTATACCGTCGCTCATGACCAGGCTCCAAAACCGGTTTCCGCCAAAAGCACGGAAAACAGCAGCACCAGATAAAGCACGGAGAAGGCGAAGACGCGCCGGGCCGACGCAGGGGTTGCCTTATCGGAAGCGCGCAGGAGCGCGCCGGCAAAGCCGACAAAGGCGGCGCCGAGGACGGCGGCAACCGCCCCGTAGACGGGACCCGCCAGCCCGGAGAACCAGGGCGCCACGCCGACCGGCGCCAGCAGCACGGAATAGGCGAAGATCTGCACCTTGGTCGTGCGCACGCCGGACACGACCGGCAGCATCGGCACGCCGGCGCGGGCATAGTCGTCGGCCTTGCACAGCGCTAAGGCCCAGGAATGCGGCGGCGTCCACACGAAGATCAAGAGGAACAGGAGGACGGCATCGAGGCTTGTGCCGCCGGTCACCGCCATCCAGCCGATCATCGGCGGAAAGGCGCCGGCGGCGCCGCCGATGACGATGTTGTGCGGCGTGCGCCGCTTCAGCCACCAGGTGTAGACGACGATATAAAAGAAGATGGTGAAGGCGAGCAGGCTCGCCGCCGCCCAGTTGACGATGACGCCGCACACCAGTACCGAGGCGACCGCCAAAAAGAGGCCGAAACCGAGCGCCTCGCCCGGTTCGATGCGACCGGCCGCGACCGGGCGCGTCCGTGTCCGCGACATCAGCCGGTCGATGTCGACGTCATAGCGCATGTTGAGCGCGCCGGCGGCGCCGGCGCCGACGGCGATGCAGAGGATGGCGGCGAACGCAATCACCGGGTGGATCGGCCCGGGCGCGACCATCAGCCCGACAAAGGCGGTGAAGACGACGAGCGACATTACCCGCGGCTTCAGAAGCGCGAAATAGTCGCCGGCCGCAGCCACGCGGAAATCGGCCGCATCCGCAATCGCGGCCGGCTCCATCGTCTCATTTCCGGTGTTGAGGTGCGCCATCGCCCCCTGCCGTTTGTCGTTTCCGCGGCGGGACCGATGCGATCCCGCCTGAGGTTTTTTCCCCGGGCCCGTGCCGGCCCTTTCGATTGTCGCCGCCGCGCCCGCCAAAGGCGCGCGGCCGAGAGCGCCCTATTTGATCCGCGGCAGCGTCTCGAACTGATGGAAGGGCGGCGGCGAAGACAGCGTCCATTCGAGCGTCGTCGCCCCCTCACCCCATGGATTCTCGCCCGCCGGCTGCTTCCTGGCAAAAGCGTGAAACACCCCGATCAGGAAGATCACCACGCCGGCGGCCGAGATGTAGGAGCCGATCGAGGACCAGTAGTTCAGGGTCGCCATGAAGTCCGGGTAGTCGGCATAGCGGCGCGGCATGGATAGGTCGGCGCCGAGCCAGTGCTGCGGGAAGAACACCAGATTGACGCCGATGAAGGTGACCCAGAAATGCAGCTTGCCGATGAACTCGGAGTAGGTGTAGCCGGTCATTTTCGGGAACCAGTAATACCAGGCGGCAAAGATGCCGAAGGTGGCGCCGAGCGACATGGTGTAGTGGAAGTGGGCGACCACGAAATAGGTGTCGTGCAGGATCCGGTCGAGGCCGGCATTGGCGAGTTGCACGCCGGTGACGCCGCCGACGGTAAACAGGAAGATGAAGCCGATCGCCCAGACCATCGGCGTCTTGAAGGTGATCGAGCCGCCCCACATGGTGGCGATCCAGGAGAAGATCTTTATCCCGGTCGGCACTGCGATCACCATGGTGGCGAAGACGAAATAGGCCTGGGTGTCGACGTCGAGACCGACCGTATACATGTGGTGGGCCCAGACGATGAAGCCGACGACGCCGATGGCGACCATGGCGTAGGCCATGCCGAGATAGCCGAACACCGGCTTTTTGGAAAACGTCGCGACGATGTGGCTGATCACGCCGAACGCCGGCAGGATCAGGATGTAGACCTCCGGGTGACCGAAGAACCAGAACAGGTGCTGGAACAGGATCGGGTCGCCGCCGCCGGCCGGATCGAAGAAGGTGGTGCCGAAATTGCGGTCGGTCAGCAGCATGGTGATGCCGCCGGCCAGCACCGGCAGCGACAACAGCAGCAGGAAGGCGGTCACCAGCACCGACCACACGAACAGCGGCATCTTGTGGATGGTCATGCCCGGCGCGCGCATGTTGAAGATGGTGGTGATGAAGTTGATCGCACCCAGGATCGAGGCCGCGCCCGCGGTGTGCAGGGCAAGGATGGCGAAGTCCATGGCCGGTCCGGGATGGCCCGATGTCGACAGCGGCGCATAGACCGTCCAGCCGGCGCCGACGCCGGTCGAGCCGGGCGCGCCCTCCACGAACAGCGAGACGACGAGAAGCGCGAAACCGCCGACCGTCAGCCAGAACGAGATGTTGTTCATGCGCGGGAAGGCCATATCCGGCGCGCCGATCATCAGCGGCACGAACCAGTTTCCGAAGCCGCCGATCAGCGCCGGCATGATCATGAAAAACACCATGATCAGGCCATGGGCGGTGACCCAGACATTGAACATCTGCGCATCGCCGAAGATCTGCATGCCCGGCTCCTGCAGTTCGAGCCGCATGCCGACCGAAAGCAGCCCGCCGACGAGACCGCCGACGATGGCGAAGATCAGATAGAGCGTGCCGATGTCCTTGTGATTGGTCGAATACATGAAACGGCGCCATCCCGTCGGATGGTCATGCGCGGCGTGCGCTGCCGGTGTCGCCATTTATCGAACTCCCTTTGAAGTCTGTTCGCCGGTCCCGCTACCGCCCCCGCGAGTGCAGGAGGCGGCCGGCGTCAGCGACGCGCCGTTTCGATTTTCTTGTCCTCGGCGATCATCGCCTTCAGCATCTCGTTGGCGGCCTCGACATCGTCCTTGGCCGCCTCGGCCCATTTCCGGAACTGGTCTTCCGACACGACCCGGATGGCGATCGGCATGAAGGCGTGGTTGACGCCGCACAGTTCCGAGCACTGGCCGTAGAAGAGGCCCTCGCGATCGGCCTTGAACCAGGTCTCGTTCAAGCGACCCGGGACCGCGTCGATCTTCACGCCGAAGGACGGCAGCGCGAAGGCGTGCAGCACGTCGGCGGTCGTCACCTGAACCCGGACGACCTTGCCGACCGGCACCACCACCTGGTTGTCGACGGCGAGCAGGCGCGGCTGGCCCGGCGCCAATTCGTCGTCCTCGAGCATGATCGAATCGAAGGAGAAGCCGTCATGGTCGGGGTATTCATAGCCCCAGTACCACTGATAGCCGATCGCCTTGATGGTGAGGTCCGCCGGCGGAATCTCGACCTGCTTGTAAAGCAGCCGGAACGACGGGATCGCGATCATCACCAGGATGATGATCGGCACCACGGTCCAGATCACCTCGATGGTGGTGTTGTGGCTGGTCTTCGACGGGGTCGGATTGGCGCGGGCGTTGAAGCGCAGCATGCAGTAGACCAGCAGTGCCAGGACGAAAATGGTGATCGGAACGATGAACCACAGCGTATAGTCCTCGAACCAGAGGATGTCGTTCATCAGTTCCGAGGCCGGATGGCGCGCGCCGGAAAACCACTCTTCGCCTTCGGCCAGGGCCTGTCCGCCGCCAAGGCCGGTGAGCGCCGCTGCCGCGCCGGCGAATTTGGCAATCGTCCCCGCAAGGCGGCCGTTTTTGTGGTTGCTCACGACTGCGCTCCCTTCCCCTCGCCGGGTGCTCCTGGCCCCGGTTTCCTCTGCCACGCCCTTGCGTCAAACCGCCGCGCAGGGCCTTGACTTAGATCAATTCCAAGAAAAAGCAAAGGCCGGAGTCGGCATTGTCCCCGGTGCCAAATCGAGTGTTGCACCGCTGCCGCAATGGCTTTGCCGGCATAACTCTTTTGCGCGCCATGAATCGGCCGCATCCAATGTCTAGCTGTCTTCCCGCAAGCTTGACAGCGGAAGCCGGTCTGGTAGGCAAACTTTCATGCCGAGACCCTTCGCTTTCCCGGGCCCGGGGGTGCAGCGGCCAAGCGATCCGGAGGACTATGCCGTGCCGAAATTGCGAACGCGCCTGAAGCCGATCGGCCGGATTTTGTCCGCCATGCTGCCGGCGGCGGCACTGGCGCTGGCGGCGACCGCGCCGGCGGCAGGCCAGGGCGCGGTGCGCGGCACCTACGACAATTGGGAGGTGCGCTGCGACACGCCGCCCGGGGCGAAATCGGAACAATGCGTGCTGATCCAGAACGTCACCGCGGAGGACCGCGACAATGTCGGCCTGTCGGTGATCGTGCTGAAGACTGCGGATCGCAAGACCCGGATCCTGCGGGTGCTGGC
Organism: Rhodobiaceae bacterium; assembly: GCA_028278505.1. Classification (GTDB taxonomy): domain Bacteria; phylum Pseudomonadota; class Alphaproteobacteria; order Rhizobiales; family JAKPQE01; genus JANQEG01. Next base: position 704 of record JANQEG010000019.1, on the reverse strand, counting down.
GCCGCTCGGCGTATTGCTGCCGACCGGGCTCGGGCTGAAGATCGACGATGCCGATGTCGGGCGCGCCGGCTTCGTGCGCTGCCTCAGAAACGGCTGCATCGCCGAAGTGATCATGGAAGACAAGCTGGTCGAGCAATTGCGCACCGGCGAGCTCGCCACCTTCATCATCTTCCAGACGCCCGAGGAGGGGATCGGCATTCCGATCACCCTCAAGGGTTTTGCTCCGGGCTATGACGCGCTGCCGTGAAGACACTCCGTGACTTGCCGATTTCGTTGTCGATTCCGCCGGGCCAGCGCGGGCTGGTCGCGGGCGGTGTGGCCGTTCTTGGGCTGATCGTGCTGGTTGGTGTCTTTGCCTTGAGCGCCGGGACCGCGCCGCCGGAGCCCTCCGCACAGCAAAACGAAAACGCGCTGCCGAAATCCCACAAGGCGACGACCGTCCGCAAGGTCAAGACGCTGACCTTCAAGCCCGACGGCACGCTGGTCGATGACTAGAAGCGCGGCCGACATACCGTGTCGAGCGGGGCAATGGGTCCCCGCTTCCGCGCCAGGGGATGCACACATTTCAAAAAGCCGGATGCCGGCACGACATCGATCGATCGCCTGACGCATCGCATTTCAGGAAATATCCCTGTTCGAACGTCGCCGAATTGATGCGATGGCCGGTTAGCGCGACCTTGCCTTTGCCCACCTTTCCCGCGAAA
>JANQEG010000016.1 GCA_028278505.1 Rhodobiaceae bacterium | reverse complement strand
TTCCGGCGGGCGCCCGCGGTGTCGCGGCTTTTGCCCGGAGCCCCACTCCGCGCTGCAAGCCGCTCCTGGCGGATCGCCGCGCCGGAAACAAACAGAATTGATCCAAGCTAGCCATGACACGCTCTAACGCAATCGCGCCGGACCCGGCGCAATGTCATTTCAGGGGTGTATTACGGCGGTGACCGGCTGAAGACAATCGGGCGGACAAAGGTCGACGTCTCGCCGAACGGATTTGCGTCGGCCCAAATCGTCGGGCTGACGGTCTTCCGCTGAAGCGTGATTATACGTGCAAGGAAAGAAGATGCCGCCGCGGCCTTGCCGCGACGTCGAGATCAGCCTTCGGTGTGCGCCCCGGACACGCCGCCCGGGCCGCTGCGCCGATCAGACGGACTGGCCCGATTCGGCGACTGCTTCGATCAGGTCGGCGATCTTGCGGCGGATATTCTCATCTTCCAGCGCTGCGACGGAGCGGACGATCCGCATGCCTGCGGTGGTTGCGCACGCCTTCGTCAGCAACGCCGACTCCGCGTCCTCGCCCGGTTCCGTCGACGTGCCCAGCCCTTCGAAAAAGTAGGACACGGGAACGTCGAGAAGTTGGGATATCTTCAACAGGCGTCCGGCCGTGATCCGGACGTCGCCGGTCTCGTAGCGATACACCTGTTGAAAGGAGAGTCCGAGCTGCTCAGCGAGAGTCTCCTGACGCAAACCTAGCATTCGACGACGAATACGCAGTCTCTGTCCGACATGCGCATCGATCGGATTCTTTCCCGCTTTCGACATACAGCAGAACCTTTTTCGTTGCCGGCAGGATTCAACAGCCTGCCATTCTCAGTTCACGGCCCGGTAGACAAAATGGATATCGCAACCGACGCCGCTATTCCACATTATTCCCATAGGTGATGATCTACCTCATTTCACCAGTGTTTAGTACACCAACACCTATCCAATCGCCAAATTGTGCACGGTTATGCACCGAATGGAACCGATATGCGAATTTGCACTATTCTCATGCGCTGTTGTTTCGGCCCGTTTCTTCGGGTTTTTTGGTCGAATCTTAAATAGCTCCGGGGTGTGGGCATGTCCATGATAACAAGAATAAAACTCGGATTAAGGTAAATCGAGCCAGACCTGCACGTTGAAATTGATAATCCCGGGCAGTCGGTGTCGAGGGCAGAACTCAATCGATGACGACGAGATCGACCGGATGCGCGAATCCGGCGACGGCGGTGGCCGGGCGCGTCGCGAATGATTCGTTTGCCGCAAGCCCTTGACGGCGCGCAGCCGACAGACAGGCTTCGGTCGTCAGCGCCGTCGTCGCCTCGACCTTGTTCGCCGCCTCCAGCTTGGCGGCGAGGTTCACCGCATCGCCGATGACGGTGAATTCGAGCCGCTCGTCGACGCCGACGACGCCGACGATGACCTCGCCGCAGGCAATGCCGATTCGCACCGAAAGCCGGACCGGCCAGCCGTCTTCGGACAGCGCCTGATTGCACTCTTCAAGGGCGGTTTTGATGGCGGCTGCGGCGCGCAGCGAATCGGCCGCATAGGTATCCGACGGCGAGACGGCGCCGAAAGTCGCCAGGATGCCGTCGCCGAGAAACTTGTCGATGCGTCCGTTGCATTTCTGGATCGCCGGCACGACGTGGTTCTGGAAGCGGGCCAGCAGCCTGACCACCTCCTGCGGATCGTGGCGGGCGGCGATCTTGGTGAAGCCGGCAATGTCGATCATCAGCACCGCGGCGGTGCGCGAGGTGCCTTCGCCGACCTTAACCGCATCGTCGGATTCGGCGATCGTGGCGGCGATCTCCGGGGCGAAGAACCGCTTCAGCTCTTCGGCCGCCGACTGTTCGCGGACCGCCTCAATCAACAGGTTGCGGCCGCGCCTCAGCGCCACCGTGAGCACCGCGGTGACGGCGACGAAGATCAGCAGCTTGTCCAGTTCGGCGCCGACCAGGATCGCATTGGAGGTCATGTATTCGACGAAATTGCGGGTGATCCGCATGCCGCCCATGTCGGCGAAGATCGCGTAGCCGGCCAGCGCCAGCCAGCCAAGCGTCGCCGCAATCCCCGTCACCAGCACGTAGCCCGGATCGAAGCGCAGCGCCCGAAGCACGATGAACAGGAAGAAATAGAGCAGCGTCGGCGCCTTCAGATAGAACGCCGGATGCTGGTCGTACTGGATATGGAAGGAGAAGATCAGGGCGACCAGAAGCGCGACGTCGATGATGATCGAAAGCACCAGGAACCAGCCGGGCACGATGGTGAGGTGGGCGAGCCAAAGCCGGAACATGGTGAACATGAAATACGCGCCAAGGCCGTAGGGAACGAAATTGAACCCCTGGCTGCCCTCGGCGCGGGGCGCGATCAGGTAGAGCACGCCGAAAAAAAGGACGACGCCCAACTGAACCCAGCCGATCAGGATTTCGGCATCCCGCTCCTGTTTGCGGATGCGCGTGCGCACGCGGGTGGGCAGGCTGATTTTTCGATCGCGCCATTCGATTTTCGGAAATTCCGGCTTTATCAGCATCTTCATAAGCGCAGTTCCAGGCCCTCGGCCGCGATGACCGTCTGCGGCGCGATGGCGCGCGCGGTCTCCGCGATCCGGTCAAGCTCGGCATCGCTGCGCGCCGGGGCGTGGTGGAAGAAGACCGGCCGGCCGACCTTTGCCGCTGCGGCGAGGTCGAGGCATGACTGCCAGGTCGAGTGTCCCCAGCCAACGTGCCGTTCGTATTCTTCCGCCGTGAACATGGTGTCGTAGATCATGATGTCGGCGGCTTCGGCGAACCGCACGAGACTGGCGTCGATGGCCGCGTCGCCGTGCTCGTGATCGGTGATCACGACCGCCGATCGGCCGCGATGGGTGAAGCGATAGCCGACCGCGCCGCCGGGATGGTTGAGCGGCGTCGTCGCCACCTGGATGCCGTTGCCGATGTCCAAGACGCTGCCCGGGGTGAAAGTGGTGTAGTGGAAACCCTTCAGCGACGAGCACGGCACCGGAAACAGCGGCGTCGCCATCAACAGGCCGAGCGCGTCCGGCAGCGATTCGGGCGGCTGCAGATGGCCGGCATGGCAGGTGATCGTCCATTCGGGATCGAACGCCGGCTCGAAAAACGGCACCCCGCAGATGTGATCGAAATGGGTGTGGGTGAAGAACAGATCGGCGCTGCGCGAGGCTTCCGCCTGCATCCGTCGGCCGAGGTTGCGGGCGCCCGATCCGCAGTCGACGATCAGGCGCCGGCCGCCGATCAGAAACTCCACGCAGGTGGTGTTGCCGCCATAGCGCAGCGTGTCGATGCCGGGAACCGGGATCGATCCGCGCACGCCCCAGAACCGGATCAGGAAGTCGGCGGCGGCCATGTCTAGTTCCCTGCCGCCCCGACCTGCGCCTGCAGTTCGGCGAGGTCGCGCGTCGTCCGTTCCAGCCGCGCCGCCAGCACCCGCATGACCTCGAGCGCCATTTCGGGAAACTCCTGCAACAGCTTCAGAAAGGTCTCCTTGTCGACCGAAAGCCCGGTCAGTTCGTCCTCGGCGATCACCGTTGCGGTCCGCGGCACGTCGCACAGGATCGCGATTTCGCCGACCACATCGTCCTTGCCGACGTGAGCGACGGTCTTTTCGGCGCCGTTCGAGGAGACGACGATGCGGGCATTGCCGGACAGGATGATGAGCGCGCTGTCGCCGATCTCGCCCTGCCGGCACATGACTTCGCCGGGCGCGAACTCGACACGCTCGCTGATGAACGCCAGCAGGCGCAGCTTGGCGGCGTCGATCTTGCGGAAGATGGCGACGTTGCGGAGCGCTTCGACCTCTTTGTCCAGGCTCATCCTTCATTCCCTCCCGATCGGTCGTGCAGCGTCATTGTGCCGGTTCGGTCGATGTCGCGGCCTGGCGTTGCGTTTTCCGGTTCTCGGCAACGCGCCCGCCCTTCATTGTCACTATGTGGTCGACGGCGCCGGCATCGTCCAGGCGCTCGACGCCGACGAGAACCGTGCATTCGGGGTGATGCCTGGTGATCGCGCCGAGCATTGCGCGATCGTCGGCGGCATCGGGCGTAATCACGTCGTCGAAGAGCAGAATGTTGGGCTTCTTCAGCAGCGCGCGGGCCAGCGCGATGCGCGATTTCTGGCCGCCGGTCAGGCGCGAACCGGCGACGCCGGCGTGGAAATCGAGCCCGCGTCGCATGATCGGCTCGCGCAGGTCGATTTCGCGGATGACGCTGTCGACGAAGGCGTCGACGCCTTCGCGGGCGCCGCGGCGGTCGAGCTTGATCTTTCCGAACAGGAGGTTTTCCTCGATCGACAGCGGATCGATATAGGTTTCCCGGTCGAAGAAGGCGTAGCGCCCGGCATCCGCCAGCCGCTTCTGGAACACGGGCCGGGCGGCGACGAAGCGTTCGGCCAGCGCATCGTCGATCAGACCGAGGCGGTGCTTGGCCGGAATCAACTGGAACGCCAGCCCGATCAGGCCGCTGCGCTGGTCCTCGTCGAGCGCGTCGATGCCGCCGGCGTGGGCCTTCTTGACCATGCGGTCATAGTGCGGCAGTTCGTCGGGCTTGATGAAACTGAAGGCGGCGAGGAGCTGGTTGTCGGCGTCGACCTCGGCGAACAGGTCGACCATGGTCTCGGCGATCGCCAGGCCGATGCGGTGCAGTTCGGGCCTGAGATTGGCGGCCGAGATCGCCTCCAGCGCATCCGTGTCGGCGGCGATGTCGGCGATCGTCGCGTCCGGATCGGCCGGCAGCGCGAACAACAGATTCTCCACCAGCGGCGCGCTTCTGAGAAACCGGTCCGGCGTCCAGATCTCGACCAGGTCGGCGACGGTGCTGTCGGCGGAGATGCGCGCGGTGACCTCCTTGCGGGCGCGCAGGATCCGGTCGCGCAAATCGGCGGCGCCGTCCCCGAGCACGCGCATGCGCATGCCGAGCCGGTAGATGTCCTCGCTCAGTCCGACGACGTCGATCAGTTCGATGGTGCGGCGATCGAGATCGCTGTGATCGACGGCGCCGACGCGCTCCAGATCCTCCCAGCCGGCATTGATGTCGAAGACGGTGTTGTTGGTCGCCTCGGCCTCGGTGCGGCGATAGTCGAGCGTCGAGGGATCGAGCGGGGTGTCCTCGGGCCGCACCGGCCGGTTGCGCATGCCGTAATGCAGATTGCCGCGGATCGTGTCGGTGAAGATGAAGGCGGAGCGGTCGACAAAGGCGATGTCGCGGCCGAGGCGGGCTTCCGGCAAAGCGTCGGTTTCCTGCCCGCCGATGGTGACCTTGCCGCTATTGGGCGAGATCAGCCCGGCGGCGAGCTGCAGCAGCTCGGTGCGGCCGCTGCCGTCATGGCCGACCACAGCGACGGTGCTGCCGGCGCCGACGCTGAGATTGACATCGGTCAGTTCCTGGCCGCCGCCGGCGGAATAGCCGACATTGATGAACTCGATATTGCCGGTCAGCCGCGGTCCGTCATCGGCATCGGCGACGATGCGCTCGACCGGGTAGATGTCGGGCGGGTCGAAATTCTCGATGACCGAATCGTACTTCACCCGCACATCCATCAGGTTCTGATAATAGTTGAGCAGTTCCTTCCACGGCGACGCCAGATCCTTGTAGGCGGCGATCACCGCGACCAGCGAGCCGAACGAGATGTTGCCGACGATGACCAGATAGCCGCCGATCGAATAGAAGAAGAACGGCGTGAGCTGGTTGATGAAATTGTTGACGAATTTGATCATGAATTTGCGTTTGAAAATCGCATATCTGATCTCGAAATTGGTGTGCAGCCGGTCGGAAATGTCGGCCATGTGCCAGGCGGAGGTGTCGTTGGCGTGGATTTCGGCGACGCCGGAAATGCTCTCGCCGACCCGGTCGGCGATGCGGCGCACGTTCTGGACCCGCTGCTTGGCCAGCATGTTGACCCGGTATTGCAGTTTCGGGATCAGATAGGCCTGGATCGGGTAAAGCGCGATCGCGGCGATGCCGAGAAACGGATCCTGCACGAATATGAAGACGATATAGACCATCAGCGTGCCGCCGTAGAAGGCGGGCACGGCGATGGAATCGCCGATGAAGCCGCCGACCGGCTCGACCTCCGAGGTGATCATCGGGATGATCTCGCCGGAGCTGACATTGCGGAAATAGGGCAGCCGGAAGCGCAGCACGCGCTGATAGAGGTCGTAGCGCAGGCGGCGCAGCATCCGCTCGCCGGTCAGGCCCTTATAGATGTTGAGGACGTATTTGACCGCGTTGTTGAGGACGACCAGCGACAGGAAGGTGAAACACAGGATCAGCAGATACTGAATCTGGGTCAGCTCGATGCCGAGTATGCCGCGCGGAAAATCGCGGCCGGCGATCGCGTCGTTGACGATCTGCTTGGGCAGTTCCAGCGACAGATAGACGATCGGAAACGAGACGAACGTGATCAGCAGAATGATGATCTGTTGACGCGTGCTGTATTTCCAGATGAACCGAAAAAGCGATTTTTCCATGTGTCCGAACGCCGATCCGCTTTAGACATCTTGCCGAGATCTGGATCGGCTCGTCAGTGCTCGAGTGAACGCCGGCGGGTGGCTCGGGTGTCGACACGTTTCCGCAAATCCGCCGGTGTTCGTCGAAGGCGACCAAATACCGACCCATCGCGAAAGTGATCGTTTCGTGAACCGGATCGCTTTGAATGCACTCCGCGATTTACTATAACGGACGGGGCCCGGTTTCGAAATTACGATTTCGTGTTTCCGGGACCGGGCCGGCGGTTGAAACCGGGTGATCTGCGCACAAGGCAGGCAAAGGCGGGTATTGCTTATGGCCTATCTCCCGAACTCGCGCATCCTGATCTACAGTCATGACTCCTTCGGGCTCGGCCATCTGCGCCGGTGCCGCGCGATCGCCCACTATCTGGTCGGCGCCAATGAGGGCATGTCGGTGCTGATCCTGTCGGGCTCGCCGATCATCGGCAGCTTCGATTTCCGCGCGCGCGTCGACTTCGTCCGGATTCCCGGCGTCATCAAGCTGCGCAACGGCGAATATACCGCGCTGAGCCTGCATATCGGGCTGGAGCAGACGCTGGCGATCCGCGCCTCGATCATCGAGCACACGGCAGCCGTGTTCGATCCCGACATCATGATCGTCGACAAGGAGCCGCTGGGTCTGCGCGGCGAGGTCCGCGCCACGCTGGAATATCTCAAGGCTTCGGGCACGCGGCTGGTTCTGGGCCTGCGCGACGTGCTCGATGATCCGGACGTGCTGCGCGACGAATGGGAGCGCAAGGAAGCGTTTTCGGCGCTTGAGGACATCTACGACGATATCTGGGTCTACGGGCTTGAGGAAATCTACGATCCGCTCGCCGATATCGGCCTCACCGCGGCGACACGGGCGAAGTCGGTGTTCACCGGCTATCTGCGGCGGACGATGCCGCGGCACCGGCCGGCCGTCGCGCTGCCGTTCGGCGAGGACCCCTATATCCTCGTCACCCCCGGCGGCGGCGGCGACGGCGTCGAACTGGTCGACTGGGTGATGCGCGCCTATGAAGCGCGCGAGGAGCCGCTTTATCCGGCGCTGATCCTGCTCGGGCCGTTCATGGACGCCGAGCACAAGGCCGATTTCGCCATGCGGGCGCAAAACCTGCGCAATGTGCGCACGCTCGAATTCACCCCGACCATCGAGCCGTTCATCGAAAAGGCGATCGCGATCGTCGGCATGGGCGGCTACAACACCTTCTGCGAGGCGATGTCGTTCGACCGCCCGACGCTGCTGGTGCCGCGGGTGGTGCCGCGGCGCGAGCAGGCGATCCGCGCCGACCGGGCGGCCGGGGTCGGACTGGTCGAGGTGCTGCCGATCGATCACTATCCGGACGCCGATCTGATGATCGAAGCGCTCGTGCAGTTGCCGAAACAGCCGCCGCCGTCCGAGGCCGGGATCCCGAACCTTTTGGACGGGCTGAAACGGGTCGGCGCCGAAACCAATGCGATCCTGGAGCGCCGGTCGCCGCGGCCGCTTGCCGAGATCGTCGGTGCGGCCCTTTAGGCAGCACTGCCGCGACCGAACAGCGCGAGGCCGAGCGAATGCCGCGTATCGCCACAATCGTCAAAGGCTATCCCCGGCTCTCCGAGACCTTCATCGCCCAGGAAATCCTCGGCCTCGAACGGCGCGGGATCGCGCAGCTTATCGTGTCGCTGCGCCATCCCACCGACCGCCATGTGCACGATCTCCATCATGAGATCGCTGCCGAAATCCTCTACCTGCCGGAATATCTCAAGGACGATCCGAAACGGGTCGCCGCCGGCCGCGCTTTTGCCGAGAAGCAGCCGCGTTACGCGGCCGCCCGGGCCGTGTTCGAGGCCGATCTGGCGCGTGACCGCAGCGCCAACCGGCACCGGCGCTGGGGGCAGGCCTGCGTGCTTGCCCGCGAACTGCCCGACGACGTCATCTGGCTGCACAGCCACTATCTGCACACGCCGGCCTCGGTGACCCGCTATGCGGCGATGCTGCGCGGCATGGGCTGGTCTTTCTCGGCACATGCCAAGGACATCTGGACGTCGCCGGACTGGGAGCTTTCAGAAAAGCTCGTCGACGCCGCCTGGGGCGTGACCTGCACGCGCGTCAATCGCGATCATCTGAACCGGCTCGCCGGCCGGCCCGACGCCGTTGACCTCGTCTATCATGGCCTTGATCTCGACCGCTTTCCGGCGCCGCAGCCGGGATCGGACCGGGATGGCAGCGGCAATTCGGTGCGCATCCTTTCCGTCGGCCGGCTGGTGGAGAAGAAGGGCTATGGCGACCTGATCGATGCCTTGTCGCGCCTGCCCGCCGGGCTGTCCTGGCGGCTCGACCATATCGGCGGCGGGCCGCTCGGCGAACGGCTTCAAGCGCGGGCGGAACGGCGCGGCATCGCCGATCGCATCACCTGGCACGGCGCGCAGCCGCGGGCGACGGTGATCGCGGCGAACCTCGACGCCGACATTTTTGTGCTGCCGTCGCGGATCGCCCGGTCCGGCGACCGCGATGGCCTGCCGAACGTGCTGATGGAGGCGCAGGCGCTCGGCGTCGCCTGCCTGTCGACGCGTGTCTCGGCGATCCCCGAACTGATCGTGGACGGGCGAACCGGCCTGTTGGTGAACGAGCGGGATGTCGAGGGGCTTTCCCGCGCCCTGCTGCGCCTGATCGGCGATCCGGGTCTGCGGCGGCGGTTCGCCGCAGCGGGGAATGCGCGGGTGCGCAGCACCTTTTCCGCCGATATCGGCATCGAACAATTGGCGGCGCGGTTCCGGTCCGTGACGGCGCATAGCGACGACAAGCGGGCGGTGCCGGCGTGAAGATCGCCTTTTATGCGCCGATGAAGCCGCTCGATCATCCGGTGCCGTCGGGCGATCGGGAACTCGGCCGGGCGCTCGTGACAGCACTTGAAGGACGCGGCCACGAGGTGCGCACCGCTTCCCGGTTCCGGGCCTGGAGCGGCGAGGGCGGCGAGGAAGCGCAGCAGGCGCTTGCCGCCGAAGCGGCACGGGAGGTGCCGGTCATCCTTGAGCGCTGGCGCGGCGCGGGCTGGCGCCCGGATCTCATTCTCACCTATCACCTCTATCACAAGGCGCCCGACTGGATCGGGCCGGCGCTGGCCGAAGCGACGGGCGCTCCTTACGCGATCGTCGAGGCGAGCCGGGCGCTGAAGCGGCGCGACGGCCCGTTTGCCGTCGGTTTTGCGGCCGCCGATGCGGCGCTGAAGCGCGCCGATGCGGTGTTCGCCCTGCACGAAGACGACGCCGCCGGCCTCGCCGCGATCGTGCCGGCGGAACGGCTGCATCTTCTGCCGCCCTTCATCGACGCGGCGCCGTTTGCAGCGGTCGCTTCGGATCGTCCGCCGGGCCGGCCGATGCGGCTTCTGACCGTCGCAATGATGCGCGCGGGCGACAAGGAGGCGTCCTACGACATTCTGGCGGCGGCGCTGGCGCGGCTTGAAGACCACGCCTGGCATTTGACGATTGCCGGCGACGGGCCGGCGCGCGATCGCATCCTGTCGCGGTTTCCTCAAGCGCGGATCACCGCGCTGGGCGCAGTGGCGCGCGCGGCGCTGCCGGCGGTCTATGGCGCTGCCGATATCTTCCTGTGGCCGGCGGTGCGCGAGGCGTTCGGCCTTGTCTTCCTGGAGGCGCAGGCCGCCGGCCTGCCGGTGGTCGCGGGCGCTGCCGGCGGCGTGCCGGCGATCGTCCGACATGGCGAGACCGGCCTCATCGTGCCGGTCGGCGACAGCGCCGCCTTCGCCGCTGCGGCGGCGGCGCTGATCGACGATCCCGACCGGGTCCGACGAATGGGTGCGGCGGCGCGCCGGCACGTGCTTTCCAGCCACGATATCGGCGTTGCCGGCCGGCGCCTCGAAGACGGGCTCGCCGCCCTCGTCTCGGCCTGAGGATAAAGCGATGCGGGCGCTCATCTGGGTTCAGCACCTGCTCGGCAGCGGCCATGCGGTGCGGGCGGCGGCGATCGGCCGGGCGCTTGCCGGCAAGGGCGTCGAGACGGTGCTGGCGACCGGCGCACCGCTCCCCGGAACCGTCGACACTGCCGGGCTGACGGTCGTCGAGCTGCCGCCGGTTCGGGCGCGCGACGCGGCGTTCTCCGTCCTGGTCGATAGCAACGGCGAGCCGATCGATGCGGCCTGGGACGAAAAGCGGCGGAGCGCGCTCCTCGAACTTTTTGCACGGACGCGGCCGGACATCCTGGTGACCGAGTGCTTTCCCTTCGGGCGGCGGCGGTTCCGCATCGAACTCCTGCCGCTTCTGGACGCGGCCGTCGAAGCCCATCCAAAGCCGCTGATCGCCGCCTCCGTCCGCGACATTCTGGTGCGCAAGGCCGACGCCGACAAGGAACGGCAGATGGCGGCGATCGCCCGGCAATTCTACGATCTCGTTCTGGTGCACGCCGACCCGGCGCTGGTCCGCTTCGCGGCGACGTTCCCGTTTGCCGGCGAAATCGACGACCTCATCCGCTATACCGGCTATGTCCACGAACCGGCGGACGGCGAGCCGCCGCCAGGAGAGGGCGCCGGCGAAGTCATCGTATCGTGCGGCGGCGGCGCGGTCGGCGCGGCGCTCCTGGAGACGGCGCTTGCCGCGCGCGGGATTTCGAAACTGGCCGGCGGGCGGGTCTGGCGCGTGCTCGTCGGCGGCGACATCGACGCGGCCGGGCTCTCGGCGCTGAAGGCGCGGGCCGGCGCGGGCCTCATCGTCGAGCGGGCGCGCCCCGACTTTCCGGCCTTGCTGAAGCGCGCCGCCGCCTCGATCAGCCAGGCCGGCTACAATACCGTGCTCGACGTGATTGCGGCCGGCGTGCCGGCGGTGCTGGTGCCGTTCGCGCAAGGCCAGGAAACCGAGCAGGAGACGCGGGCGCGATTGGTTTCCGAAAAGGGCTTGGCGGAATTTGTCGACGAGGCGATGCTGACGCCGGAACGGCTCGCCGGCGCGCTCGATCGGGCAATGGCCGCTCCGCCGGGGCGGATCGCGATCGACTGCGGCGGCGCGAAGCGCAGCGCCGAGCTGCTCGTTACGGCTGCCGAAAACAGGGTGAGGCGATGACCGAACCGCCGAAAACGGGATCGAAGGCGGCGGAGGCGGAAACCTTCCGCAGTCAGTTTCTGAAGCGCCTCGACCAGTTCGCCGCGCAAGGCCGGACCGTTTCGTTCTGGTGGCGCGACGATGACGCGGTCGCGCCGACACCGGCATTGGAGCGGATGACGCTGATCGCCGAGAGATACCGGGTGCCGCTGGTGCTGGCGGTCATTCCCCATGATGCAACAGAGGCGCTTGCCCGCTATGTCGCCCAACATCCGCTGCTGGTGCCGACCCAGCATGGCTGGGCCCATGCCGACCACGCCGACCGGGACGCCGGCCAGAAGGCGGCCGAATTCGGCGCCAACCGGCCGGCCGGGGAGAGCCTTGCCGATCTGCAGCGCGGGTTCAAGCGGATGCGTACGCTTTTCGGTGATCACTTCGTCCCGGTGCTGACCCCGCCCTGGAACCGCATCTCCGACGAGGTGATCGCGCGGCGCGGCGAGGCCGGGCTGACGGGGTTGTCGCTGTTCGGCCCGAACGCGGACGGCCCGCCGCTCGTCAACACCCATGTCGACGTGATCGCCTGGAAGAAGGACCGGAAATTCATCGGCCGGGCGCGCGCCTATTATCTTCTGGTCGAGGAACTCGACCGACGGCTGAAAGGCTCGGCCGAGCCGCTCGGCCTCCTCACCCACCATCTGGTCCACGACCGGGAGACCTGGGCGTTTCTGGAGGAATTGCTCACCGATCTCGTCGATCATCCGAGCGTCGAATGGCCGGAGCCGAGGGCGCTTTTCGGTCTTTGAGGTCTTTCATGTCCCTCAGTAATTCGGACCGTCGCGGAAAGGCCTTTCCAGCTTCAGTTTAACCGAAGCCACTACGCCGGCGGTCCAGATCGACTGGAAATCGGAACGAACGCCGGTATTGGTGTGGACGGTGAACCCGTCGAACCAGGTTGCGAATCCGTCGACCCAGATTTCCGTAGTTTCCGTCAAGGCGAACCCGAGACCGCTCTGCAGATGGACCATGGCGGTCGTCCTGGAGCCGCTGAGTACGGTGACGCCGCCATTGGTTGCCTTCAAATCCTGAAAGGCGATGCCGGCGCCGGCGCCGGCGCGCCATTGCATGTCACGAAAAATGGGTTCGCCGACACTCCCCCGGAAAACGTTACCCCCCGCCTTGACGATCGGAAAGATGCTGACGGCGCTCGTCGTCCCGCCGAGCGGCAGGGAGCCGGTGAACGGCGGATCGTTGACCAGCCTGTTGTTAGATACCGACTGGTACTGGACGACGATGCCGGCGCTGACGTCGACATTGCCGATCACATTCGGCCATGTGCCCCCGACTTCGCCGAAGACAAGGGGTCCGCTGGCGCCGTCGATGGCCTGGCCGAAATCCGGCAGGCGGCGGTTCGTCGTCGGGGCGTTAATGCCGGCGCCGGCCTCGAAATAGAGGAACATGTTCCTCGCAGCCGGTATCGGTTCCAGTTCGTCTTCCGCCATTGCCGGCAAGCTCATGGTGAAAATCAATGCTGCGGCCAGCGCAAACAGCATGACCCCGGCAGCGCGCCTTGAATGCGCTTGGGACCCCGTCGTGCCCGAAGAAAGAAATTCCATTGTCGCCACCCCGTCCGTGAAGCGTATTTCTCGCTTCTTAAGATCTGAAAAGCAGCGTATGGCCATTGACTTGCCGCTGCAAGCCCGAAGGCGGCCAAGCGCGATCCGGCGTCCTGCGCTTTCCGCGCCCGGTCAGGCGCTTTCCGCCTCGCGCCGGCGTTCCGCGCGCTTGCGCTCATGCGGGTCGAGCAGGCCTTTCCGCAGCCGGATCGACTGCGGCGTCACCTCGACCAGCTCGTCGTCCTCGATATAGGCGAGCGCCGTTTCCAGCGTCATCTTCATCGGCGGGGTCAACAGCACCGCATCGTCCTTGCCGGCGGCGCGGATGTTGGTGAGCTTCTTGCCCTTCATGACGTTGACGGCGAGGTCGTTGCCGCGGGTGTGCTCGCCGATGATCATGCCTTCATAGACCTTGGTGCCGGGCGCGATCATCATCGGGCCGCGATCCTCCAGATTCCATAAGGCATAGGCGACCGCATCGCCGTCGGCATTGGAGATGAGGACCCCGGTGCGGCGGCCGGCAATGTCGCCCTTATAGGGCGCGTAGTCGTGGAAAAGCCGGTTCATCACCGCGGTGCCGCGGGTGTCGGACAGGAGTTCGGACTGGTAGCCGATGAGGCCGCGGGTCGGCACGTAAAAGACGAGCCGGGTGCGGCCGCCGCCCGAGGGGCGCATCTCGACCAGTTCGCCCTTGCGCTGGGCGAGCTTGTCGATGACGGCGCCGGAAAACGCGTCATCGACGTCGATGACCGCCTCCTCGATCGGCTCAAGCCGGGCACCGCTTTCCGCGTCACGGCGGAAGAGCACGCGCGGCTTGCCGATGGTCAGTTCGAAACCCTCGCGGCGCATGGTCTCGATCAAAATCGCGAGCTGCAGTTCGCCGCGGCCGGCGACCTCGAAGGCATCGGCATCCTGCGTCGCCGTCACCCGGAGCGCCACATTGCCCTCCGCCTCGCGTGAGAGCCGCTCGCGGATGACCCGGCTCTGCACCTTGTCGCCCTCGCGGCCGGCGAGCGGGCCGTCATTGATGCGGAAGGTCATGGAGAGCGTCGGCGGGTCGATCGGCTGGGCAGCGATCGGCGCGGTCACTTCCGTTGCGGCGATCGTGTCGGCAACGGTGGCGACCGAAAGCCCGGCAATCGCGACGATGTCGCCGGCTTCCGCCGCGTCGATGCCGGTGCGTTCGAGGCCGCGAAAGGCGAGCACCTTCGATATCCGGCCCTCGTCGATGACAGTGCCGTCGCGCGACAGCGCCCTGACCGGCATGTTGGCCCGGGCGATGCCGGAGGTGATGCGCCCGGTCAGCAGCCGGCCGAGATAAGGATTGGCCTCAAGCGTCGTCGCCAGCATGCGGAACGGGCCGGCCTCGACCGGCGGCGGCGCGACGTGATCGAGCACCAGGTCGAAAAGCGGCGCCATGTCGTCTTTCGGCCCGGCCGGATCGGCGGCCATCCAGCCTTCCTTCGCCAAGCCGTAGAGCACCGGGAAATCGAGCTGGTCGTCGGTGGCATCGAGCGCGGCGAACAGGTCGAAGACCTCGTTGACGACCTCGATGTGGCGCTCCTCGGGCTTGTCGATCTTGTTGACGGCGACGATCGGCTTCAGCCCCACTTTCAGCGCCTTGGAGACGACGAATTTGGTCTGCGGCATCGGCCCTTCGGCGGCATCGACCAGCACGATGGCGCCGTCGACCATGTTGAGGATACGCTCGACTTCGCCGCCGAAATCCGCATGGCCGGGCGTGTCGACGATGTTGATACGGACGTCGTTCCAGGCGACGCTCGTCACCTTGGCGAGGATGGTGATGCCGCGCTCGCGCTCCAGATCGTTGGAATCCATCGCCCGCTCGGCGACCCGCTGGTTGTCGCGGAAGGCGCCGGACTGCTGCAAGAGCCGGTCGACCAGCGTCGTCTTGCCGTGGTCGACATGGGCGATGATGGCGATGTTGCGCAGTTTCATAGCGGCCTTGGGGTGAAATCGGGGCGGCGTGCACCGGTGCTCGGTGCTTTCGCCGGCTTATCGCCGCCGCTATACGACGGAAAGGCACAAAGCACAATCGGACCGGTCCTGCAGCGGTCGGATGGCGGGTTGCTGTGTCGGCTTTCGGCGCCGCGCAATTGACGCAATGAGGATGAGGCAACTGCGGAATTGCTCCCCTCCCCCTTGCGGGGAGGGGTCGGGGGTGGGGGTCGAATAAAGGAAAATGGCTCACCGCTGCCCGCCAACGAAGACGTCTGCGGTTCACCCCCACCCGGCCGGCACTTCGTGCCGTCCACCCTCCCCGCAAGGGGGAGGGTTAAACGGGCCAGCGCTGTTTTCATGCCGGGATGACGGCGGAGGGAGTGGACTCCTATACCTGAACACCGGAATCCGCGACCTACAGCCGGTGGTGATTTTGCTTTCGGTCCGGTTTACGTTCACCGTCACCGCCCTCGTCGAAAGCGCTTGAAGCCATGTCTGATAAGTCCATTCTCATCACCGGCTGTTCGTCGGGCATCGGCCTGGCCGCGGCGCGCGCCCTGAAGGCGGAGGGCTGGCGCGTGCTTGCCGGCGCGCGCAAGCCCGAGGATCTGGCCGTTCTGGCGGATGAGGGGCTTGAAGCGCTGCATCTCGACTATGCCGATCCGGCCTCGATCGCGGCTGCCGCCGATCAGGCGCTGGCGCTGACCGGTGGCCGGCTCTTTGCGCTTTTCAACAATGGCGCCTACGGCCAGCCCGGCGCCGTCGAAGACCTCTCCGTCGACGTGCTCAGGGCTCAGTTCGAGGCCAATTTCTTCGGCTGGCACGACCTCACCCGCCGGCTCATTCCGGCAATGCGAGCGGCGGGCGCCGGCCGCATCGTCCAGTGCTCGTCCATGCTCGGCCTCGTCGCGATGCCCTATCGGGGCGCCTATATCGCCTCGAAATTCGCGCTCGAAGGGCTTTCCGACACGTTGCGGCTGGAACTGCGCGGCAGCGGCATCTTCGTCTCGTCCATCGCCCCGGGCCCGATCGCGACCAGATTCGTGGAAACCGCCAAGGATCACTTTCACCGCAACATCGACATCGAGGCTTCGGCCCACCGGGACATCTATCTGCGCCGGCTTGCGCGCATGGAAAGGGGCGGCGCCTCGCTGTTCAAGCTGCCGGCGAACGCGGTGATCCGGCCGCTTCGCCTGGCGCTGACAAGCCGGCGGCCGAAGCCGCGCTACTACATCACCGTCCCGAGCCATCTGGCGGCGGCGATGCGCCGGGTGCTGCCGCCGCGGACGCTCGATGCGCTGCTTGCCGGACTGGCCAAGGCCGAGACTTAGAGCCTTTCCCGGCCTGTTTGTTAGGCTCTAATTGCCGCGGGCGCGCGTCCGCCCTATCCTTGCCGCCACGAAACCGCCGCCGGACATGGTCCGGCGGGAAGCGGAGCACCATGAACGCGCTTGTCATGATCCTCATTCCGCTGGCGCTCGCCGCCGTTGCGCTCGTGCTCATTCTGGGCCTCGCCAACATGGCCCGCGGCGGCCCGCCGGCGCGGGCGCAGACCCTGATGCGCTGGCGGGTGATCCTGCAGGCGGTCGCCGTCATTCTGGTGATGACGGCGATCTACCTGCTCGGGCGCTGAGGGCGCCATGGTCAAACTCAACAAGATCTACACCCGTACCGGCGATGACGGCACGACCGGGCTCGCCCGCGGCGCGCGGCGGCTCAAATCCGATCTCCGGGTCGCCGCCTATGGCACCGTCGACGAGACCAATGCGCAGATCGGTATGGCACGGCTCCACACATCCGATCTGGCCGATCTCGATCAGGCGCTTGCGCGCATCCAGAACGATCTCTTCGACCTCGGCGCCGATCTGGCGACGCCGGGCGAGGACGACGACGCGGCGCCCGAGGCGCTGCGCGTCAGCGCCGCCCAGGTCGAGCGGCTGGAGCGCGAGATCGACGCGTTGAACGCCGATCTGCAGCCGCTCACCTCGTTTGTGCTGCCGGGCGGGACGCCGGCGGCTGCCGCATTGCATGTCGGCCGCACCGTCTGCCGCCGGGCCGAGCGGCTCGTCGTGGCGCTTGCCGACGATCCGGCCGAGAGGGTCAACCCGGCGGCGCTTGCCTATCTCAACCGGCTGTCGGATTTCCTTTTCGTCGCCGCCCGGCACGTCAACGATTGCGGGGCGCGCGATATCTTGTGGACTCCGGGCGGAAATCGCTAAGCTTAAGCCCCCGCGATCTATCCAAGGCCCCGCCGGTGTTCATCCCGCTGCACGATTCGAAATCGCTCCGTTACGTGCGGTTCCAGTATATGACGGTGGCGATCATCGCCGTCACCGTGATCGCCTATCTGCTCACCTCCGAAGGCCTTTTTTCGGAGGCGCGGCAGGCCGCCGTGCTCTCCTTCGGCATGATCCCCGCCGTCGTCACCGACGCGGCCACCCTGCCGGTCGAATATGCGGTGCTGCCCGAGGAGGCGACGCTTGCCTCCTACGCCCTCCTGCACGGCAATTTCTGGCATCTCGCCGGTAACATGCTGTTTCTGTGGGTGTTCGGCGACAATGTCGAGGACGCGGTCGGCCATTTCAAGTTCCTGGTGTTCTATTTCTCATGCGCGGTCGGCGGGGCGCTCCTCCACATCGCGATGATGCCGGATTCGGAGGCACCGCTGATCGGCGCCTCGGGCGCCACCTCCGGCATCGTTGCCGCCTATCTGATGCTGCACCCGCATGTGCGGCTCTGGGTGCTGGCGTTCGGGCGCATTCCGATCCCAATCCCGGCGTTGTGGGCGCTCGGCGCCTGGATCGCCTATCAGTTCTTCGCGGCCGTCATCGCGGATGCCGACGACGCCACCGCCTGGTGGGCGCATGTCGGCGGCATCCTCACCGGAGCCGTCCTGATCCTGGTCATGCGCCGGCGCGGGGTGCCGCTTTTCGACCGGGAAACTGCGGGCTAAGACCAAAAGCGTCGGATTTGAACCAGCGCCCGGCGCGGTCGGCGTTGACACCCTATCGGGCCACAATTAGGTTCGCGCGGACTTTGCCGGAAGGTTGCCGCCGGGACCGTGGTTGCGGCGGCCGAACCGCCCGGTCGGCCGGCCTTTTGCCGGGACTGAAACCAACTGAATACGCAGGCGATTTAAGCAAGACATCGCTCGCGAGCGGAGGCTGACCGCATGAAGATATTGGTGCCCGTCAAGAGGGTGATCGACTACAACGTCAAGGTCCGGGTCAAGGCCGACGGATCGGGCGTCGAGCTCGCCAATGTGAAGATGTCGATGAATCCGTTCGACGAGATCGCCGTCGAGGAGGCGCTCAGGCTGCGCGAGGCCGGCAAGGCCGAAGAGATCATCGCCGTGTCGATCGGCCCGACCCAGGCGCAGGAGACGATCCGCACCGCACTCGCCATGGGCGCCGATCGCGGCATCCTGGTCGATACCGGCACGGCGCCGGAGCCGCTCGCGGTCGCCAAGATCCTCAAGGGCGTGATCGAGGCGGAAGCGCCGGGGCTGGTCATCCTCGGCAAGCAGGCGATCGACGACGACTGCAATCAGACCGGCCAGATGCTGGCGGCGCTCACCGGCTGGAGCCAGGGCACGTTCGCCTCCAAGCTGACGCTCGGCGACGGCAGCATCGATGTGACCCGCGAGGTCGATGGCGGCCTGCAGACCGTCACGCTCAAGCTGCCGACGATCATCACCACCGACCTTAGGCTCAACGAGCCGCGCTACGCGTCGCTGCCGAACATCATGAAGGCGAAGAAGAAGCCGATCGACCACAAGACCGCGGACGACTACGGCGTCGACCTGACGCCGCGGCTGGAGGTGCTGAAGACGGTCGAGCCGCCGGCGCGGCAGGCCGGGATCAGGGTCGAAACGGTGGCCGAACTGGTCGACAAGCTGAAGAACGACGCCGGCGTGCTGTGATCGGGGGAACAGGACAATGACCACTCTTCTCGTCGTCGAACACGACAATGAGGCGCTCAGCGAGCAGACGGCCAAGGCGTTGACGGCGGCGGCCGCGCTCGGCGGCGAGGTGCACGCGCTGGTCGCCGGCAAGGGTTGCCGCGGCGTCGCCGACGAAGCGGCGAAACTCAACGGCGTTGCCAAGGTGCTGCTGGCCGAGGCCGATTTCCTGGAACACCGGCTCGCCGAGCCGTTCGCGGCGCTGATCGTGTCGCTGGCCGACGGCTATGACGCGATCATGGCTGCGGCGACGACCACCGGCAAGAACGTGCTGCCGCGGGTCGCGGCGCTGCTCGACGTGATGCAGGTCTCCGACATCATCGCCGTCGTCGCGCCCGACACCTTCGAGCGGCCGATCTACGCCGGCAATGCGATCCAGACGGTGAAGTCGGGCGAGGCGAAAAAGGTGATCACCGTGCGCACGGCGAGCTTCGCGGCGGCCGAGGCGGGCGCCTCGGCGCCGGTCGAGGCGATCGGCGATGGCGGCGATCCGGGACTTTCCAGCTTCGTCGGCGAGGAGCTTTCGGTCAGCGACCGGCCGGAACTGACCTCGGCGAAGATCATCATCTCCGGCGGCCGCGGCATCGCGGCGGCGGAGAATTTCGAGAAATACGTCGAGCCGGTTGCCGACAAACTTGGTGCTGCGATCGGCGCCAGCCGCGCCGCCGTCGATGCCGGCTATGCGCCGAACGACTGGCAGGTCGGCCAGACCGGAAAGGTGGTGGCGCCGGACCTCTATATCGCCTGCGGCATTTCCGGGGCGATCCAGCACCTTGCCGGAATGAAGGATTCCAAGGTGATCGTGGCGATCAACAAGGACGAGGAGGCGCCGATCTTCCAGGTCGCCGATTACGGCCTCGTCGCCGATCTGTTCCAGGCGCTGCCCGAACTCGCCGAGGAGCTCGGCAAGGCGTAGCCTCCACTTATTGAAGCAATGAAAGCGCCGTCCACACTACACGCCACAAATGTCACCACCCAACCTCTCCTTTGTCACCACCCGGTTTATCCGGGTGGTCCATTGGCCCGTCAACTTGCCAACGCAGTGGTGAAAGAACTCAAGCGCTTCTAAGCGCCGAAAGGCCATTGGATTGCCCGCTTGGGCGCGGGCAACGACGACGGAGGAGGGATCGAAACGATCCCAAAATGCCTGAACCAGGACATGACCGGCAGGACGGAAATATCCTGTTGTGTCGTGGTGTGTGAGCGCCACCCTTTCGGGTGGCGTTTTGCCGTTTTGATGTGCCTTTGAAGGCTGTTGCCCGCTTCCCTCTTGCGCTGCAGCATGATGGCGGCGTAGTGTGCGCCGATCACTGCGGGCAGGGTGTCCGGTGCCCCAGGATTTGTCCGGACCGACGGTCGTCCGGTATTGGCCACATCGTAGGGAAATCGGTTTTTCGTTTTCGCCACGGGACGCTCTGGACGGGAGTATTTCAATGGAGATCGGCAAGATCGGCATCGTCGGCGCCGGCCAGATGGGCAACGGTATCGCGCACGTTTCGGCCATGGCCGGATATGACGTGATCCTCAACGACATGTCCGACGACCGGCTCGAGAAGGCGCTGAAGACGATCGAGAAGAACACCGCGCGGCAGGTCGCCTCCGGCAAGATCAGCGAAGCCGACCGCGACGCGGCAATGGCGCGCATCTCCACCACCCCGAACATCACCGATCTCGGCGTGGCCGATCTGATCATCGAATCGGCGACCGAGGATGAGGCGGTCAAGCGCAAGATCTTCACCTCGCTGGTCCCGGCGATCGGCGCCGACACGGTTCTAGCCTCCAACACCTCGTCGATCTCGATCACCCGGCTCGCCTCGATCACCGACCGGCCGGAGCGGTTCATCGGCATTCATTTCATGAATCCGGTGCCGGTGATGGAACTGGTCGAGATCATTCGCGGCATTGCCACCGAAGACGACACCTTCGAGGTCGCCAAGGCCTATGTGGCGCGGATCGGCAAGACCAGCGCCGTCGCCGAGGATTTCCCCGCTTTCATGGTCAACCGCATCCTGCTGCCGATGATCAACGAGGCGGTCTATACGCTCTATGAGGGCGTCGGCTCGGTCGAGGCGATCGACACCGCCATGAAGCTCGGCGCCAACCATCCGATGGGGCCGCTGCAGCTTGCCGATTTCATCGGCCTCGACACCTGTCTGTCGGTGATGCAGGTGCTCTATGACGGGCTTGCGGATTCAAAGTACCGGCCGTGTCCGCTGCTGGTGAAATATGTCGAAGCCGGCTGGCTCGGCCGCAAGACCAATCGCGGCTTCTACGACTATCGCGGCGAGACCCCGGTCCCGACGCGCTGATCATTCGTTGTCTTCGGATCGATCGTCACGGCCGCGAAAGCCGGTCGCCAGCACGTAGAGCTCGGGGCTCTCCGCCCGGCTCGCCGGCGGCTTGACGTGCACGACCTTCATATAGTCCCGCTTCAGTTCGTTGAGCAGCGCCCGTTCGGTGCCGCCGCGGAAGACCTTGGCGAGCAGCGTGCCGCCCGGGGCGAGCACGTCGCGGGCGAAGGCGGCGGCGACCTCGAACAGATGCGTGGTGCGCAGATGGTCGGTCTTGCGGTGGCCGGTGGTCGGCGCCGCCATGTCGGAAAGCACGATGTCGGGCGCGTGGCCGCCGATTGCGGCGATGAGGGCGGCCGGGGCGTCGTCGTCCAAAATGTCCTTTTCCAGGATGACAACGCCGGGGATCGGGTCCATGGGCAGGATGTCGATGGCGGCGATCAGCGGCGCCTCGTCGGTTGATCCGGTGCGCTCGGCGGCGAGTTGCGACCAGCCGCCGGGGGCGGCGCCGAGGTCGACGATGCGGGCGCCTTGGCGCAAAAGGCCGTGGCGGTCGTCGATTTCGGCGAGCTTGTAGGCGGCGCGTGAGCGCCAGCCTTCCTGCCGGGCGCGGGCGACATAGGGGTCGTTGAGCTGGCGCTGCAGCCAGCGGGTCGAGGCGGCGGAGCGCTTCTTGGCGGTCTTGACCCGGACCTTGAGGCCGTGCCTGCCGGGCCCCCGGCCGGAGCGCTCAGCCATCGGTCGCGGCCGGCTGAGGCCGGCGCCGGCGCTTGCGGCGGCGGTTCCGGCCTTCGGCCCAGGCGCCGTCGGCGATCATCAGTTCGGTCAGAATGCCCTCGCGCAGGCCGCGATCGGCGACCCGCAGCCTTTCGCAGGGCCATTCGCGGCGGACCGCCTCGAGGATGGCGCAGCCGGCGAGCACCAGATCGGCGCGCTCGGCGCCGATGCAGGGGCTGGCGACCCGTTCGTCATAGCTCATCGACAACAACAGGCGGATCATCTGGTCGACCTCGCCGGCGTTCATCCACATGCCGTCGACCCGTCGCCGGTCGTAGCGCTCAAGCCCCAGATGGACGCCGGACAGGGTCGTCACCGTGCCCGAGGTGCCGAGCAGATGGACATGGCCTTTTCGAAGCAGGCTGTCGAGGGCGCTGCGCTCGGGAAACTCGCGGAGCAGGGTCCGCACCTCGGCCACCATGCTTTCGAAAACCGGCGGCGTGACATGGACGCCGCCATGGTGCTCCGACAGGCTGACGACGCCGATCGGCAGCGATGTCCAGGCGCGGATGTGTTCGGCGAGAAAGAACCGGCGCCGGCGCGGACTGCGGCGGAAATCGAGCCAGACGAGTTCGGAAGAGCCGCCGCCGATATCGAACAGGATGACGCCGTCGGCGTCCGGGTGAACGAGCGAGGCGCAGCCGGAAACCGCCAGCCGGGCTTCGGTGCTGCGGTCGACGACTTCGAGGCGCAGACCGGTCTCGGTTTCGACCCGGTTCAGAAACTCACCGCCGTTTTCCGCCGCGCGGCAGGCCTCGGTCGCGATCAGCCGCGATCTGGTCACGGTGCGGCCGTCGAGCTTGCCGCGGCAGACGGCGAGCGCCTCGATCGCCCGTTCCATCGCCGGATCGGTGAGCCGGCCGGTGCGCGAAATGCCCTCACCGAGGCGGATGATGCGCGAAAACGCGTCGACCACGCGAAACCGGCCATGCGACAGCGGCGTCGCCATCAACAGCCGGCAATTGTTGGTGCCGAGGTCGAGGGCGGCGTAGACGGGCGCATCGGCGCGGAACGGCCGCGGCTTCCGGCGGATCTGATGCGGGTGGCGATGCTCGTGCCCGTCGGGCGTTGCCGGACCGGCGTTTTCGCGCGCCTGCGGCTGCGGCTGCGGCGCATTGGACTCAGAAGCCGTGGCCGCTGCGGCGCCGCCGTCGGCCGCGTTCGCCCCCTGATGTGTCGGCGGCCGGCTGGATCTGCGGCGGCGACGCGACCGCCGCCGCCCCGGCGCCCTCTCGGCGGGCGGGTTTTCCGCTCGATCAGACTCGGAGTCCACGGCGCCGGCACCCGGCGGGCCGTCCGGTAAATCGCTCAACGGCGTAATCCCTATCGACCGCTTGGTTCGCTCGCGCACATCCCGTTCGCCGGTTCGGCAACGGGCGGCTGCAAGCGCCGCGGCCTGCTTTTCGCGTTCAACGTTGGGGCAAGTGTATCAGCGTTGCGACCACAGGCAATGGCGAAAGGCTCTCGCCAGAGTATCGGGGCCTGAAATCACTCGAAGGTGGCGACGAGCGGGGCGTGGAACGAACCGATCGGGCCGGGCCCCTTTTCGGCGTCGTCCGCCTCGTCGGCCAGGCCGGTATTATGGACGGTGACCGCCGTCAGCCGATCGTAAAGGCTCGGACTGACCAGGATATGGTCGAGCATCAGCGGGCGGCCATGGTGGAGCACGGTATAGCGGTCCCCCTCCGGCAGGTTTCGCTCGACCGGGGTCAGGCGATAGGGGCCGAGGCTGGCATTGCCGGTATCCTCGACATCGGCGACGGCGATCCGCAGCGCCGATTCGAAACGCTCGGCATTGAAATCGCCGGCGACGGCGACCAGCGGCTGCTTCTCCGCGTCGATCAGCCGGTCGACCGAAAGCCGCAGTTCGAGCGCCTGGCCGATGCGCTTCATGGTGGCGACGAAATAGCCCTCGGCCCAGCCGGAAACGGTCTTCCATTCCTGCGCCGACAGCTTCTGGCCCGGCACCGGGGCGGCGAGCGGGGCGCGGAAGTGAACGTCGAAGACGTGCAGCGAGCGCTCTTCGGGAAGGTCGATCGAAAGGTAAAGGATCGGCCGGTCCCACTCGATCCGGTAGGGATCGGTGTCGGCGGGGATCGCGGTATCGCGGCGCCAGCGCGGCGCATCGACGAAATCATGGTGGATCTCGTGGACCTCGCGCAGCGGCCAGCGCGACAGCACGACGAGATTGTGCTGGTCGCCGACGCCGCCGGTCCGGGTATTGGTGGTCGAGGCGCGATAGAATTCGGCTTCCGGCATGCCTTCGAGCAGGCGGTCGAGCGCTTCGAGATTGCGCGGACCTCCACCATGGGGCTTCTGGCCGTTGACCTCCTGCAGGCACAGCACATCGGCCTTGAGCGCGGCGATCCGCGGCCGCAGCACGGCGAGGCGGCTGTCCAGCTTCTCCTCATCGAGGCGATCGCCGCCGAGCGATTCCAGATTGAAGGTCGCTATCCGCATCGCCCCAAAATCACTTCCCCGTTTACGCGCACCGGACGCACCGGGCGCAGGCAACCAGAACGTCGCGGCCTGTCCCGACTGCCGACAGACGGTGCCGACATATTTAGTGCGGTTTCATGACATTTCATCATGGCGCATGCCCGCGTTTGGCAATCAATGGGTTTCGGCCCGCCGTCAACCGCCGATCACCTTCACGGCGCGGTCGGGCTGAATGTTGACCGTGCCGTGTTTCGTCAGATGGTTCGCCACCACGTCCCAGATCGGCGGACCCTCGGTGCCTTCGTTGACGCTGGCCCAGCCGGCGACCACATAGGCCTTTTCCGGCGCGACCTTTTCGCCCGATTTCAACAGCGTGATGTCGGTGATGCGGCTGCCGATCGCCTTCGACGGGTCGATCGTGTAGCCGATGCCGCCGACGCGGACCATGTCGCCGCCCTGCTGATAATAGGGATCGGGATTGAACAGATTGTCGGCGACGTCTTCCAGGATGTCGTGCAGGAGCTTGCCGGTCATCTCGGTGCGGTAGGCTTCCGGATAGGTCATCGAGGTGGCGTTGTGAACGTCCTCGACGGTGATGTCCTGGCCGGGCATCACCGAAGTGCCCCAGCGGAAACCGGGCGACAGCGCGATCTCTGCGTCGCGTTCCTCCAGCAGCGCCTGGCAGATCAGGTCGTCGAAGGTGCCGTTGAAATTGCCGCGGCGGTAGAGCAGCGATTCGCTGCGGCCGAGCACGCGCGAAAGCTCGGCCTCGTGCGGCGCCCGGATCTTGTCGATAAGGGCGGCGATCTCGGGATCGGGCGCGATCACGTCGGCAAAGACCGGGATCAGCCGGTAGCGATAGCCGTGGACGGCGCCGTCGCGCACGTCGAGATCGAGGCGGGAGACGAACTTGCCGTTCGAGCCGGAGGCGATGAGCAGCGTCTTGCCCACCTCGATCGCCACCGGCAGCGCATCATGGGTGTGGCCGGTGAGGATGACATCAAGGCCGGTGACGCGGCCGGCGAGCTTGCGGTCGACGTCGAAGCCGTTATGGGAAAGGAGCACGACGAGATCGGCGCCGGCGCCGCGGGCGGTGTCGATATGGGCCTGGACGTCGTCCTCGCGGATGCCGAACGACCATTTCGGAATCTTCCAGCGCGGATTGGCCACCGGCGTATAGGGGAAGGCCTGGCCGATGACGGCGATCTTGGCGCCGCCGCGGTCGAAATAGGCGATCGGCTCGAACGCCGGCTCCTCCCATTCGGTGTCGCGGACATTGCCGGCGAGGAAGGCGAAGTCGAGCCCGTCGACGATCTCGCCGACGCGGTCCTCGCCGAAGGTGAACTCCCAATGCGCGGTCATGGCGTCGGTGCCGAGCGCGGTCATGATGTCGACCATGTCCTGGCCGTTCGACTGGAACGAGGTATAGGAACCCTGCCAGGTGTCGCCGCCGTCGAGAAAGAGCGTGTTCTCCGGCCGTTCGGCGCGGACCGCCTTCAGGATGGTGGCGATGCGGTCGACGCCGCCGACGCGGCCATAGGAATTCGCCAGCGCCGCGAAATCTTCCGAGGTCAGCGCATAGGCCATCGGCGAGCCGGCATCGATGCCGAAGCGGGCGAGGAAATCGGCGCCGGTGATGTGCGGCGGCAGGCCTTCGACCTCGCCGATGCCGAGATTGACGGAGGGCTCGCGGAAATAGACCGGCTTCACCTGGGCGTGGATGTCGGTGATGTGCAGCAGCGTGACGTTGCCGAGCGGTTCGAAGGCGAGCAGGTCGGCCTCAGTCAGGCTCTGCTGGGCGGCGACCCGCGCCCACTGTCCGACGCCCGAGAAACCGGTGAGCGCGCTCGCGGCCAGCGCCACCTGCAAGAAATCGCGGCGAGACAGCATTTCTAAAAAACCTTCTTCTGGGTCACGTCCGCGCAATCGCTGCCGCGGCGGGCCATAGTCAACCTTGCCGCTCCACGGCCGTGGTCCGGTCAGGGCCCCGAAGAAAAAGGGCGGGCTTTGCAGAGCCCGCCCCGGTCTCAGGTGATTACTGGCGAACGGCCGGCGTTTCGACCGACAATCCGGTGCCGCGCCAGTTGACGTAGACCTCAAGCGCGGTGAACTCGTCGGACCCGCGCTTATAGGGCGTGGCGCGGATCTGATCCATGCAGCCCTTGAAGCGACGGTGCAACGAGCCGAGCCCCTGCCATTTCAGCCGGTAGGTCGGGAAGCCGTTGGACTGTCCCTGGCTCAACCGGTCGGCGCGGATGTACTTGCCGAAATTGTCTTCATGGCAGTTGGCGCAGGCCATGTTGAGCTGGCCGAATCGGGTGTAGTAGAATTCCTTGCCCTTCTCCCACCACGCCTTCATGTTGCCGGCCGAGAGGTCGATGTTGACGGGCTCGCCGCGGCCCTGCCAGCCGACGAACGCGGTTGCCGACAACATCTCGTTGGATTCCCACTTCCACGGCTTGGCGCCCATGCGCTCGGTGCGGCACTCATTGATCCACGCTTCCATCGCGAACGGCTTGTTCTTCTTGGCGTTCCATTTCGGCATGGCAGGGCGAACCGGCTTCATGGACGCCGGATCACCGTGGCACGAGGCGCAGGATTTGCCGGCCGTGCCGTCGACCGTGGTCCACAGCTGCTGACCGTATTCGACCCACAGGAAGCCCGGATTGAGGAAGTCGTCGAGTTCGAGCGCCTGGGTGTCCTTGGTGCGGTATTCGAAGCCGGAGACGACCTCGTCGAGCGGATGCCCCTCGGGCGCCTTGGTGCGGGTGGTGATCGGGCCGATGCCTTCGAGACTCGGAAGCCCCATGCCCATGCCGCCGCTCATGCCGGTGATTCCGGCCATGCCCGACATGCCCATGGCCCGCATCTGCGCCATGCCGGTCATCGGCATGCCCATGCCCGACATACCCATGCCCTGCATGCCGCCCATGCCCTGCATGCCCTGCATGCCCATGCCTTGCATACCCTGCATGCCCGACATGCCGCTTTGGGCGTGCGGCGTGATCGTCGTGGTGACGACCGCGGCTGCGGCGACCACGCAGACAGCGCCACAGAGCGCGATCGATAATGTCGTTTTCCTCATGGAAGAGTTTCCTCCCTTCCCGTTGCGCCGGTTCGCACGGGATTATGTATTTGAACGCCGCCGCGTCAGTTTACGGTGATCTCCTGTTCCTTGGAGTAGGTGGCACCGTCATCCTCGATCCAGGTGAACTTGAAGGTCCCCGATTCTTCCACCTTGACGCTGAATTCGAGATAGGGGTTTGCCGACACCGCCGGCTCCAGATTGGTGGAAAAGACCTGCTGGCCGTTGAACTCGCAGGTAAAGGTGTTGATGATCTTGCGCGGGATCGGCTTGCCGTCCTTGCCCTTACGCAGGCCGGTTTCCATCTTGTGCGAAATCAGCGTCTTGATCGTGATGACATCACCCTTGGACGCCGTCTTCGGCACTTTCACGCGCGGTTTCGGATCTGCCATTTCAAGCTTCCCTCTCAATCCTCAGTTGGCGTTCGAAATCAGCCGCCGCAGCCGCCGATCGTCACCTTGACGGTCTTGGCCCCCATATAGGTCGAGCCGTCCTTCATCTTGGCCACGGCGATGATGCGCTGCGTCTTCGCCATGCGGATCCGGGTCGATGCCCCGGCCTGGCCGCTCATGGACGAGAAGTTGAACGTGGCGACGCCGGGATTGGGATTGCCCTCGGCAACCAGCATCACGGATTCGACGACATCGTCGCCGGACATGGCGCTTTCGACCGAGACGGACACCGGAACCGTGTTGCCGTTTTCGGCGATTTCCGGCGCGGAAATGGTGACGCGCCCTTCCTGCGGCGCGGCGCCGCCGGTGAAGGCCTTGATCAGCTCATCGGCCTTGCCTTCGGCGAGCGCGGGATGGATGTCGAGACCGACGAGGCCGAGTGCTGCGGCTCCGGCGCCGATCATCAACACGTGCCGACGATTTACCGTTTTCATGGCTGGTGCTCTCCTTGAATGGTGAACCGGCATGGCCGGTTACGATCCGTTTACTGAGGTCGATGCCGCTACCGGCGACCTACTCCTTCAACGTCAACAGATAGGCGACGATGTCCTCGACATGGGCGGGTTCGAGAATGCTCTTGCCCTGGAAATTCTTCGCAACCCGGTTCAACCCGTCGGTCACCAGGAATCCCGGCATCATGGACCCGTCGAACACCGCCTTCGCGTTCGCCACGATGAGGCGAAGCTGCGGTTCCTCATAGCGGTCGGCGACACCGTCGAGCGTCGGGCCGATTTCGCCATGGAACGGCTGATCGGCCAGGGTCGACAGGGTGTGACAGGCGAGGCAGTTGCCGAGCTTGCGGTTGATGATCGCCTTCTTGCCCGCTTCGGCATTGCCGGGTTTGCCGGTCAGCGATTTCGGAATACCCCCGTCGACGATCTCCAGTTCCGCGGTCACCGCCGGCGAAGCGGTCGCCAACGCGAACGCCGCAACCGCGCCGGCGAGCATGTAGCCCCTGGCTTTCTTCATTTTGGTCAGTCTCCTCCCGCGGCTTTGTGCCGCATTTTCGTTCTTTGGGTGGAATTTCAATTCGTTTCCCCGGTTCACGATGGAAACTACCAAGTTCCGGCTTTAGAATCAAAATCTAATATTCGCGAAGCCTCATCCTTTGGCGGCCCGGAGATAGCGGCGGAACGATCCGTTTTCATAGGCCCGCTCGCGAACATATCTGAACATGGCCAGGAAATGCGGCGGCTTGAGATAGCCCGGCGCGCGGGCCACCTCGCGGTCCGGTGCCGGCATCTCGCCAAGCCCGTCCGAACGCTCCGGGAAGAACTGAAAGGTCGGCGTGAACCTTATGCCGTATTTCTTCGCCAGCGCCTTTTCGGACAATTCCTCGCCGTCGAAATCGGTGACCCGCCGGGAGCCGATCAGATTGAGCTGAAGAACGTCGAAATTGTCGCGGACGAAGTCGTGGATCTCGGGATCGGCGAAATTGACGAGATGGGTCTCCTCGCAATAGGGGCAGCCTTTCAGCTCCCACATGACCGCGAAACGCTTGCCGCCATCCGCGGCGGTGTCGAGGTCGTCGGCGAGTTCGAGGAAGGAGTCCAGGAACCAGGACTGCCTGTAGAGCCCGTCTTCGGTCAGGATCGGCGGTTCGATTTCGGCGCGGGCGATCGCCGGGGCCAGAGCGGCAAGGCCGAGGCTGCCGGCACCGATCGTGAACTGGCGACGGTCGATCATCGAGGTCTCCTCGCGTTTCCCTTTTTTGCGGCCGGACAGGCGCGGCCGTCGATCCCTATGATCAGGTGTTGCGGGCCACCTGAAAAGCCCCTTTAATCCGCAAATTGCAAAAACTTTTCGGGGCGGGGGCGTGTTGGGGTTCTTTCGCAAGATTGCGGTGCTGGTCTCTTTCCTTGCCGGGCTCTGCGGTTCGGCCGCGGCCGGCGAGCTGGCCGATTTCCACGCCGCGATCGGCGGCGCAGAGGCGCATTTCCGCGTCGCCGCGACCTACCTCAGGACCGGCAATGTCGACCTTGCGGCGATCGAACTGGAAGACATGACCGACAAATGGGCGGCGCTGACGGCGCGGTTCGCCGACACGCCGCCGGACGCCTATGACGGCAATCCGGCTTACGCGGCGGCGCTGGCGGAGACGGCGAAGCGCATCGACGACGCGCTGGTGGCGATCGATTCAGGAAACGGCGAGGCGGCGCGCGACATCCTGTTGCCGATCCGCGCTGTGCTCTCCGACATGCGGCGCAGAAGCGGATTCTATCTCTTTTCCGACTGCATCGGCGACATCAATGCGGCGATGGGACCCTTGCGCGCCTATCGGCACGCGCCGCCCGATCTCGACGACCCGGCGGCGGCGGCGAAGCTGATCGAGGCGGGCGCGGTCTATGGCCGCGAGCTCGCCCGCTGCGATGCGATGGCGCCGGCGGATATTGCCGCCGACGCCGAGTTCCGGCGCTTGATGGACACCGCGCGGGCCAGCACGGCACGCATCACCGAAGCCGCCATCGCCAAGGATCCCGGCCTGTTCATCCGGCTCCTGCGCGAGCTCTTCTCGCTCGACAATCTGCTGTTCTTCCGCTTCGGCTGACCGCTCAGGCCTCGCCGCCGACATATCTGAGCATGTCTTCCTCGAATTGCTGCAGGCCCGGGAAGGTCTCCAGCAGCCAGAAGCCGGCTTCCGAGCTCCACAGGAAGAAGTCGCCGGTCAGAAACAGCACGCCGATGAAGATCAGGAACACGCCGGCGACCTTTTCCACCACGCCCATGTGACGGCGCAGGCCCTTCATCAGGCCGAGGAAGCGGTCGGTGAACCAGCCGGCGAGCAGGAAGGGCACGCCGAGGCCGGCCGAAAACAGCGCCAGCAGCATGACCCCCTCCCAGACCGATTGGCGGTCGGCGGCGATCGCCAGAATGGCGGCCAGCACCGGGCCGACACAGGGCGACCAGCCGAAGCCGAAGGCAAGGCCGATGAGATAGCTGCCGGCCAGCGTCGCCTTGCTGGTGTCGACATTGAGCCGCGCCTCGCGGGCCAGGAAACCGATGCGGAAGAGGCCGAGAAAATGCAGCCCCATGACGATGATGATGCCGCCGGCGATCATTTCGAAAACGGACCGATAGGTCTGCACGACGCGGCCGAGCGCCGTCGCGGTCGCGCCCATCAGAATGAAGATCGTCGAAAAGCCGAGGACGAACAGCAGGATCGACAGCATCACCTTGCGGCGCGAGATCGCGGTGTCGGAATCATGGGTCAGCTCGTCGAGGGTGACGCCGGCGACGTAGCACAGATAAAGCGGCACGATCGGCAGCACGCAGGGCGAGACGAAGGCGATCAGCCCGCCGACAAATGCGCCCAGCAATCCTACATCGACACCCATGGCCGGCTCGCTCCCCCAAAATTGAACATGAGCAATTTCGATTATGTGATATTGAGAGGCAACACAATGGGGAGAGTTGCCGTGAAACTCAAGAATGCGATCTCCGCAGTCACGGTATTTTTAACCGGATTGATGACGGTGATGGCGCTGCCGGCCGCTGCGAACGCGGCCGAACTGCTGATGTTCGAATCTTCCCACTGTCCCTGGTGCGTGCGCTGGCACGACCAGATCGGTGTAATCTATCCGAAAACCGAAGAGGGCCGGATCGCGCCGCTGCGCACGGTCGATGTCGACTATTCGCTCCCCGATGACATCGTTCATATCTCACCCGGCTACTACACGCCCATTTTCGTGCTGGTCGACGATGGCCGCGAGATCGGACGCATCATCGGCTATCCGGGCGAGGATTTCTTCTGGGCGCTGCTCGATCAGATGATCGAGAAGATGCAGAAGAACCGGGCCGCGGCGCTTGCAATCCCGAACGGGATGACCGCAACCGCCGGCGCGCAATAGTCGTCAGGCCAGCATCCGCTCCATCGTCTTCAGGCCGATGACGGCGCCGACGACGATCGCGGTAAAGGCGATGAACGAGCCGACGGCCAGGGTGGAGACGCCGGTCATCGCCTGGCCGACCGTGCAGCCGAGCGCAACGACGCCGCCGACGCCCATCAGCGCGCCGCCGAACATGTTGCGCAGCGTGTCGCCGACATCGGCGAAGCTGGTCAGGCTGAAGCGGCGCGTGGCCAGTGCCGCGACGAACGCGCCGAGAATGGTGCCGCCGACGGTGGCGATGCCGAAATCGATGGTCGCGCCGGAAAACGTCATCAGATAGATGACCGCGTTTCCGGTCGGCGCGACGAAGGTCAGCGAGGCGAGCGGCGTCGGATCGAAGTCGTCGGCGCCGGCGACGCCGGTGATATACCAGCCGCCGATAACGCACAGGCCGATGCCGAGGCCGGCAATGATGTTCCGCGGCGAGCCGCGAAAGGCGGCGTTGCCGAAACAATAGTAGAGGATCGCCGCGGCGACGACGGCCGCGGCAACCGTATTGGCGAGCCCGGCGTCGAGCCCGTAGCCGGCAAGCAGGCCGCCGATCGTCTGGTCGGGAATGCCGACCGAAGCGAGGTCGACGACGACCCGCTCCTCGATCTCGACGCGGCCGACCCCGATCAGCCCGCGCATGGTCATGTAGCCGAAAATGCCGATGAACAGCAGCACCACGAGCGAGCGCAGATCGCCGCCGCCGACGCGGGCGAGATTGCGGCTGGCGCAGCCGCCGGCAAACACCATGCCGAAACCGAACATCAGCCCGCCGACGATGTTGCCGGCATAGTTGAACTGCGTCGTCGGGTAGATCGAGGCGTCAAGGTCGATGAAGCCGAAATGGTGCATGATCTGGGCGCCGATGAGTGCGGTCGCGGCGGCCAGCAGCCAGGCGCGGAAGCGGCGGTGGTCGCCGAAGGTGAGAATGTCCGACACCGAACCCATGGTGCAGAAATTGGTGGCGAGCACGATCGCGCCGAAGACGAGCCCGAGCCCGAAGCCGTAAAGCGCGACCACGACATTGATCGACAGGTCATCCATCTTCGTCAGGTCCCAAGCCGGTTTCTGTCGATGATGGCAGGCGCCGGCGCACCGCTATCGGGACCATTGTCATGCAATACCTGCGAGTGGACAAGTGACAGATAACCACAGGCGAAACTCGCGGTGAGATTCCGGCGGATACGGCTGTGCGGTTTAATTCGACACCGTCGCCATAGATGATTGCGCTGACTTCATTTTCCCGATCGTCATTGCGAGGCGCCGACAGGCGCCGCGGCAATCCAGTGCTGAGCGAGCCGCCCTGGATCGCGTCGCTGCGCGGGCGATGACCGCATGGTGGATGCGGATTCGCCATCCGCATCGACGTCACCGCCCTCTCCCACGTCACCACCCGGTTTATCCGGGTGGTCCATTGGCTTTTCAACTTGGGCAATGCCTTTGTTACGAAACGCAGGCACCTCTTCACATCGAAAGGCCATTGGATTGCCGCAAAATGCGGACAATGACGACGGAGAAAGTTCGGATGACCCGCAAAAACCGTTTCAGCCGGCAAGTCGTGACCGGCCCGATGATGTGACCGCGCCGCAACCGTAACCGTAGATTAGGGTTACGGCGTTATTATCCGGTCGTCCCGCGTAGCGATATTGTGTTAGGGCAATGAGCATTGGGAACCCGGATCCGGATTGGAGCCGGGCGGAGTGGAAAAGAGTGAAAGTAGTGGCTGCACGACCGAGAGGAAGGGCGTGGCGCAGCGCGGTAGCGTGCGCGGTGCTCGCGTGCGCCCTCGTGCTGCCGCAGCCGGCCGCGGCGATCGATCTGTTCGGTTTAAAACTCTTCGAGAAGACGGACGAAACCGAAACTGCGGTCGACGGGGTCCCCTACAGCACCGATATCATCATCACCGGCGGCGACGACGACCTCCGCGCCGCGCTTGAAGCCGCATCGACGCTCGTCGGCGAAGAAGACAATCCGCCGCCCGGCGGCACCGTCGGGCTCGCCGCCCGGGCGCGGTCCGATGCGGAGCGGCTGATCGCAACGCTTTATGCGAGCGGCCGCTATGGCGGCACCGTCGACATCACGATTGCCGGCCGGCCGCTCGGCGCGATCGAACCGGACGCCAGGCTGCGGCCGGCACCCGACAGCGGCAAGGTGCCGGTGATCGTCCGCATCGATCCGGGTCCGCTATTCCGCTTCGGCGAAACCCGCATCGATGTCCTGAATGGCGGTGCCGATTATCCGACTGCGGCCGAACTCGGGCTTCGGCCCGGGGCGGCGGCCGAATCCGGCGTCATCCTCGATGCGGCGGACCGCGTCGTCGCCGCGCTTCGCCGCCAGGGCCATCCGCTCGCCCGGATCGAGCGGCGCGACGTTGTTGCCGATCATGCCAGCTCGACCCTCGACGTCACCTTGGTTGCAATCGCCGGACCGCGGGCGCGCATCGGCCGGGTGACGGTGACCGGGACCGAGCGGGTCGATGCTGAATTCGTCCGCCGGCAGACGGCGATCGTCGAGGGCGAGCCCTATTCGCCGGAGACGCTGCGGCGGGGGGCGGAACGGCTGCGCCGCCTCGAAGTGTTCGATTCGGTCCGGGTGCGGGAAGGCGAGACGCTCGACGCCGACGGCACGCTGCCGGTCTTCATCGAGGTCAGCGAGCGCAAGGGCCGCTATGTCGGCGCCAGCGCCACCTGGTCGAGCGTCGACGGGGCCGAAGTCGAGGCCCATTGGGGCCACCGCAATTTGTTCGGCGGTGCCGAGCGGCTCCGCGTCGAGGGGCGGGTCGGCCGCATCGGCGAAGAACGCGCCGAGGACCTCGACTACAGCCTCGGCGCCACCTTCGTGAAGCCCGGCGTCATCGGCATCGACACCGATCTGACCGCCGAGGCCCGTATCCTGCAAGAAGAGCCCAACGTCTATGCGCGCCGTTCGGCGATCGCAAAAATCGGCCTGACGCGCCGCTTCGATCCTCAGACGAGCGGCAGCATCGGGCTCGAATTCGAGCGCTCCAACATCACCGACAGCTTCGGCGAGCGCGACTTCATGCTGTTCGGCGCGCCCGCCGAACTGGTCCGCGATACCCGCGATAATCGGCTCGATCCGAAGCGCGGCTATAGGGCGGCGCTGTTCGCCGAACCGATATTCGACGCCAACCAGGACAATTTCTTCCTGGTGTCGAAGGCGTCGTTCTCCGCCTATCAGGCCCTCGATGCGGCCGGCCGCTTCGTGCTGGCCGGCCGGGTGCTGGTCGGCAGCGTGTCGGGCACCGGCCTTGCCGGACTGCCGGCCGACCGGCGGTTCTACGGCGGCGGCGGCGGCTCGGTGCGCGGCTATGCCTACAAGAATATCGGCCCGCGCATGAACGGCGCGGTGATCGGCGGCCGCAGCATCGTCGAGGCCTCGCTCGAGGCGCGGGTCATGGTGACGGATATGATCGGCATCGTGCCGTTCGTCGATATCGGCCAGGTCGCCGACACCGCTTATCCGCAGCTCGACGGCGACCTCAAGGTCGGCGCCGGCGCCGGCGTGCGCTATCTGACGCCGATCGGGCCGTTGCGCCTCGATGTGGCGGTGCCGCTCAACAAGGATATCGACGATCCCGACTGGGCGGTCTATCTCGGCCTCGGCCAGGCGTTCTGATCCGCGGGGGCAATCGCGCTGCCGTTCGGTTGAATGGTTTCGACACCTCCTCCGTCGTCATTGCCCGCTTCATGCGGGCAATGACGATTGAGAGGAATCGACACGATCCCGAGGCCCCCTTCAGCCGAACAGCAGTCGCACAACTACATTGCCACAAGAAAACCGCATGACTTCGACAGAATAACCGGCGATTGTCGATGCGAATCGACTGATTCACCCGAAAAAAAAGGTGCCGCTTGTCGTTGAGCAAAGGTGTTGTGCGGAAAAGAAACCGGCTGCGCTCCGGTCTTATGATCGCCGTCCAGGCCGTGTTGGCGATCGCCATCCTCGCGCTGCTCGCCATCCAGACCGGCCCCGGCAGGGCGGCGATCGTGGCGCTCGCCAACCGGGCGCTCGCCGGCGCGGACAATTCGGTCGAGCTTGCCGGCCTCAGCGGCTTTCTGCCCTTCGGCGTCGGTCTTGAACGGATCGTTATATCTGATGGCGATGGCCCGTGGCTCGAAATCGAAGATGTCGATCTCGACTGGTCGGTGACCGAACTCATTTTCGGCCGCCTCGACGTGACCCATCTCGGCATCGGCCGGGCGATCGTGCAGCGGCGGCCAGCTCCCGCCGAAGAGTCCGGCGATCCCGGCGGCATGCCCGGCATCGACATCGACGTGGAACGCATCACCGTCGGCGAACTCGTGCTCGGCGCGCCGGTCGCCGGCGTCGCCGCCACGCTGAGCGGCACGGCCGGGCTGCTTTATGCCGATGACGGCCGCGACCTTGCCGCCTCGCTCGATTTCGAGCGCGTTGACGGGGTCGGCGGCCGCTTCCTGATCGACATGGATACGCGGCCGGAGCGCGGCATCGTCGCCAGGGTCGAGATCGCCGAGCCGGCGGGCGGCGTCTTTGCGAACCTTGTCGGCGCGCCGCAGGCACCGGCGATTTCGATCACACTCGACGGCGCCGGCACGGCGAACGCCTTCCGCGCCGATCTCGGCGCCAAGGCCGACGGCCGCGACGTACTCGACGGCGTCGTCGCCTTCGGTAACAAGGCCGGCGAGCGGCGCCTCGTCGCCGAAATCGTCGGCACCCTCGATCCGCTGCTGCCGCCCGAATTGGCCGATCTTTTCGGCGGCAATCTCGATCTTTCCGCAGACGCGCGGCTGGCCGCCGACGGCGCGCTGGCGCTCGACCGCCTCGACATCGCCTCGCGCGCGGTGTCGGCCTCGGGCCGCGGCCGGCTCGGCCCCGGCGGCGAGGAGACGCTGCAGATCACCGTCGACATCGGCCATGGTGACGGCCGGCCGGTGCGGCTGCCGGCGGGCGAGATGCCGGCGGAGATCGGCCGCCTGCAGTGGAGCTTTGCGGCGACGCCGGCCGACAGCGGCACCCGCCTTCAATCGGACCTGCAGGTCACCGGCCTCGCCGCCGGTGGTGCCGGCGGCGATCTCGTCGCCGAGCTTGTCGGAACCGCACCCGGCGGCGTGCTCGGCAGCGACCCGATCGGCTTCAAGCTCGGTGCCGATATCGGCGCGCTTCGAACCGGCGATGAGGCGCTCGACCGGGCGCTCGGCGAAAGGGTGGCCTTGCGGGCGACGGGCGCGGTCGCGCGCAGCGGTGCGTTCGCGATCGAGACGGCGCGATTGACGGCGGCGGCCGCTGAAATCGAGTTTGCCGGCCGCATGGATGGCGGCCGCTTTTCCGGCAAGGCCGTGGCGCGCGCAGGCGATCTGTCCGGTCTTTCGGAGCTTGCCGGCTTTACGGTCGGCGGCGGCGCGACCCTGTCGGTGAACGGCGATCTGGCCTTCGACCTTTCCGAGGTCACACTCGACGTTTCGGGCGCCGGTAACGGTCTTTCCGCCGGCAATCCGGCGGTCAACGGGCTGGTCGGCGGCGACCTCACCCTTGCCGGCGATATCGCCGGCGGGCGCGATGACGGGATTGCACTCAACGACATCAAGATCGAGGGCGAAAACCTGCGCGCAAAGGTCGGCGGACGCTTCGACCGGGAAACGCTGAAGCTGGCGCTCGATGCGCGCATCGCCGAATTGCGCCGGCTGAACGCCGAGACCGCGGGCGAGGCGCTCGTCACCGCTAAGATCACGGGCGCGGTCGCCGAACCGGACTGGACATTCACGCTCGCCCTGCCCGAGGCAACGCTGCGCGGCAAGACGCTCTCCGACGGCAAAATTGCGCTCAGCGGCCGCGGCCGCTTCCTGCCGCAGGCGGCCGAACTCAACGTTTCGGGCACGCTCGGCGGCGAAGCGCTTTCCGGGCGCGCAAGGCTCGCCCGCCGCGATGATGGCGGCGGCGCCATCGACGAGCTCGCGTTCAGCTTCGCCGAGGCGCGGATTTCGGGAAACCTCGCGCTGTCCCCGGAAGGCCGGCTGGCCGGGCCGCTCGACATTGCGATCCCCGACCTTGCCGCACTGTCCCCCCTGGCGCTGATGGACATGTCCGGCCGTATCGCGGCCCGGCTCGATTTTGCCGACCGGAACGGGCGCCAGGACCTCAAGGCGAACGCTTTGATCGAAAAGGTCGCAATCGGCGCAGCGCAGATCGGCAGGGCCGAAGTCAACGGCACCGTTTCCGATCTCTTCGGCACGCTTTCGGCGGACGGAAAGGCGACGGCCGACGCCATCAATATCGGCACGGTCAGGATCGACGATCTGGCCGTCACCGCCGACCACCGCGGCGCGGTGACGGCCGTCGATCTGAGGGCAGCAGCGCCGGACGGAAATGTCGGGGCGCAAGCCGATATCACGCCGGCCGGCGAGGGCATTGAAATCGGGCTGAAACAGCTTCAGGCCGATTATCGCGGCATCGTCGCGCGGCTTCAGGCGCCGACGCGCATTCGCCATGCGGGCGGCTTAACGACGATTGCCGAAACCGCGCTCGGGATCGGCGGCGGCCGCTTCACCCTGGCCGGCGAGGCCGGCGACAAACTGGCGCTCGACGCGCGGTTTGCCGACATTCCGGCCAAGCTCGCCAATACGTTCTCGCCGAAACTCGGGGCCGAGGGGTCGGTGTCGGGAACGGCCAGGATCGCCGGCACGCCGGCGGCACCGGTCGTCGACTGGACGCTTGCCCTGCGCAACGCGTCGCTGGCGGAAAGCCGCGGCGCCGGGCTGCCGGCGATTTCCGTCGACGGTGCCGGACGCTATGCCGGCGACCGGCTGACACTTGATGCCAAAATCGGCGGGGTCGACGGGCTCGATTTGAAGGTCGCCGGCCGGGCGCCGGTGGCGGCCGCCGATACGATGGACCTGACGGTGGCAGGACGGGTGCCGCTGTCGATTGCCCGGAATTTCCTGCGCAGCCGCGGCACCAAGGTTTCCGGCGCGCTCAGGGTCGATCTGGCGCTCAAGGGCCGGCCGCCGGTGCCGGCGATTGCCGGGACGCTCGGCATCGAAGGCGGGCGGCTTTCCGATCCGCAGACCGGGCTTTCGCTCTCCGCGATCGCCGCGAATGCGAGGTTCGCCAATGGTGCGCTCGACATCGGCTCGCTCACCGGGCGCACCGCCGATGGCGGCAATATCGCCGCCAATGGCCGGGTCGAGATCAACCCGGACAGCGGCTTTCCCGGCGATCTGAGGATCAGTGCCCGATCGCTGCGCTACACCGACGGCAAGCTCGTCAACGCGCTGTTCGACGCCGACCTGACGCTTGGCGGGGCATTGGCGGCGGCACCGAATGTCGGCGGGACGATCACGCTGAACCGCACCGAGATCACCATCCCTGAGGAACTGCCGGTGAACGTCAGCGCGCTTTCCATCGACCACAAGAACGCCCCCGATGCGGTCAAGAAACAGCACCGGGCGCTGCATGGCGACGACGATGGCGGCGCGCGGAAGGGCCCGGCCGTCCGTCTCGATCTGACCGTCCGGGCGCCCGGCCGCTTTTTCGTGCGCGGGCGCGGGCTCGATGCCGAAATGGAGGGCGCGGTCCGCGTTGCCGGCACGCCCGAAACACCCCGCGTCAGCGGTGCCTTTTCCATGCGCCGCGGCCGGCTGTCGATTCTCGGCAAGCGCCTCGACTTCACCCGCGGCGGGGTCGAGTTCGCCGGCGACCTCGATCCCTATCTCGACTTCCTGGCGACGACCGAAACGTCGGATGCGACGGTCAGCGTCGCCGTCACCGGCCAGGCCAGCGATCCGGAATTCAACTTCACCTCATCGCCGTCGCTGCCCCAGGACGAGGTGCTGGCGCGGCTTCTGTTCGACCGCGGCATCGACAAGCTGTCGCCGCTGCAGATCGCCACGCTCGCCGCCGAAGTCGCCAAGCTCGGCGGCGTCGGCGGCGGCTCCGGGCCGGGAGTGCTGGACCAGGTGCGGCGCGGCCTCGGCGTCGACGATCTCGACGTCGGCACCGACGAGGCCGGCAACACCACGGTGAAGGCGGGGCGCTACGTCACCGACCGCGTCTATCTCGGCGTCAAGCAGGGCACGACCGCCGATTCCAGCAAGGTCACGGTCGATATCGACGTGACCAAGAATCTGAAGGCCAAGGGCGAGGTCGGCGCCGACGGCACGAGCAAGCTCGGCGTCGGCGTCGAATGGGATTATTGAGGGCGCGGCGGCGGCTGGCTCAGGGCTGTTCGCCGCGGGCCAGACGGGCGTTGATGTCGTCGATGACCGCGGGCAGGTCGACGATTGAGTCGATGACGTAATGGGCGCCGGTCTTGAGCAGGATCTCGCGGGTCGCCGCGTTGCGGCGCTCGATCTCCGCGGCCGGAATGGCGCCGGCCTCCTCCATGGTGTCGATGTCCATGTAGTTGGAATAGCGCGAGACGCCGACCGCCCAGCAGCCCGCCTCCAGCCCCTCGCCGACGCCCGAAATTGTATCGTCGACCTTGACGACCGACTGGATCGGGTGAACGTCCATCAGGTCGAGGTTGCGGTAGACCATGAACGGCTTCGGGCGGGCGCCGTTGACGACCTCGTCGCCGGCAACCGTGGCGTCGGGGGTGACGCCCTGCTTGATCGCGTCTTCGAGCAGGATGTCGACCATCACGCGGGTGAAGCCGGTGGAAACGCCGATCTTGAGGC
Organism: Rhodobiaceae bacterium; assembly: GCA_028278505.1. Classification (GTDB taxonomy): domain Bacteria; phylum Pseudomonadota; class Alphaproteobacteria; order Rhizobiales; family JAKPQE01; genus JANQEG01. Next base: position 15,755 of record JANQEG010000016.1, on the reverse strand, counting down.
CGTCGGCCTGCATGCTGCGGCAGACCTCGGCGACGCCCGGCAGCAGCGTCGTATACTGGCGCAGGCAGTCGAGCTGCATCGGCACGAAATCGGCGAACATGGCCGCGACATCGGCCGCGGTCGGGGCGCTGCCCTTGATCGCGGTCCAGCGCGCGCGGATTTCCGGCACCTCGGTCAGCGCCTTGATGTGCAAATCCTTGCGCAGGCCCATCGGCCCGCGCGCCTCGGCCATGGAGATCTCGACGCCCTGCTTCTTGAAGACCTCGACGAACACGACCGCCGGCGCGATCACATAGGCGTCGGCCAGCGTGCCGCTCCAGTCGAGCACGAGGCCCTTCACCCTGCCCTGGTATTTGCGCGAATAGCGATAGTCACCGAAACTGCTCACTGTCGTCTCCCGAGTGGTTGGCGGTTGTTGCGGAATGGCGGTCGGACCGGATTGCCAAGGCTCAGGCGGCGTCGGCCGCGCCGCATTCATTGACATTCATGTCGCGCAGGGTCTCTGCGATCGCTGCGACCGCCACCCGAATATCGTCCGGGTCGAGCCGGCCGATGCAGCCGATGCGGAAAGAGGGCGCGACCGTCAGCTTGCCGGGATAGATGACGTAGCCGCGCGCGGCGAGGCGGTCGTAAAACATCTGGAAGTCGAAAGCCGGATCGGCCGGCATCTTGAAGGTGACGATGATCGGCGCCTGCAGTTCGTCGGGCAGCAGCGTTTCGAAACCGAGTTTGCGCATGCCGTCGATGAGGATCGCGCAGTTTTCCGTGTAGCGCCGGTGGCGCCCGGCGACCCCGCCTTCCGCGCCGTGCTCGATGAGCGCCTGCTCGAAAGCGGCGAGCACATGGGTCGGCGGCGTGAACCGCCACTGGCCGTTACTTTCCATCGCCCGCCACTGGTCGTAGAGGTCGAGCGAAAGCGAATGGGCGTTGCCGGCGGCGGCTTCCAAAGCCGCCCGGCGCACGATGGCGAAGCCGAGGCCGGGCACCCCTTCCAGGCATTTGTTGGCGGAGGCGGCGACCGCATCGGCGCCGAGCTCGCCGATGTCGAGCGGCAATGCGCCGAAGGCACTCATTGAATCGATGAGCAGGCTGCGCCCGTGATGCGCAACGACCGCGGCGATCGCCTCGATCGGATTGAGAATGCCGCTCGTCGTCTCGCAATGGACCGCGGCGACGTGGCTGATGCCGGGTTCGGCGGCGAGCCGCCGGTCGAGTGCGACGAGGTCCGGGATCCGGTCCTCGGGCGATGTCAGCGACACAACATCGCGACCAATGGTGTGCATGATCTTCACCATGCGCGCGCCATAGGCGCCGTTGACCAGCACCAGCAGGCGGCCGGTCGGCGGCACCAGAGTGCCGAGCATGGCCTCGACGACGAAGGTGCCGGAGCCTTGCAGCGGCACGCATGTATAGTCGCCGCCGCCTTCGGCGATCTCGACGAGGCGGTCGCGGATGCGGCGGTTGAGGGCGATGAAGCCGGCGTCGCGGCTGCCCCAGTCGCGCAGCATGGCCTGCTTGACCGAAAGCGAGGTGGTCAGCGGTCCCGGCGTCAGCAGGAACTCGTCATTACCGGTCGGATTGGCGCGATGCTTTTCGGGCGGGGCGGGCGGCACGGGCGGTATCCTGAAGAGTTAGATTTCGGAGATGAAACTAGGGCAATCGCTCGCTCACGAGAAATCATTAGTCTTGTGTGATTCATAAAATATTTTTATGCATGTTTCATGAACACGACCCAGCTCCGGGCCTTTCATGCGGTCGCCCGTCTCGGCGGGTTCACGGCGGCGGCGCGCGCCCTCAAGCTGACCCAGCCGGCGATCACCCATCAGGTCCGCAGCCTCGAACGGGCCTATGACGTGCAGCTCTTTCACCGCATCGGCCGGGCGGTGGCGTTGTCGGACGCCGGCGAGGTGCTCTATGGGCTGACGCGGCGCATCTTCGCGCTCGAGACCGAGGCGGAGGAATATCTGCGCTCGGTCGGCGAGTTCGCGACCGGCCGGGTGCGCATCGCCGCCGACGGGCCCTATCACGTGATGTCGATCGTCACCGCGATAAAGGCCGCCTATCCGGGCCTCGACCTCAAGGTCGCCATCGGCAATTCCGACGCGGTCCTGCACGCGCTCGAAGACTATGACGCCGAGATCGGCGTGCTCGGCAATGTGGAGCTCGACGACCGGTTCAGTGTTTTGCGGCAAAGCCGGCATCCGATCGTGCTGATCGTGCCGCGGGATCATGCCTGGGCGGGACGCGATGCGGTCGATGTCGGCGAACTCGACGGCGTCGAAATGGTGGCGCGGGAACGGGGATCGTCGACCAGGCGGCTGTTCGAAGAGGGGCTCGCGGCGAAGGGGGTTGCGGTGAAGATAGCGCTCGAACTCGGCAGCCGCGAGGCGGTGCGCGAGGCGATTGCCGCCGGGCTCGGCATCGGCGCGGTGCAGGCGGCGGAATTCACCGGCGACGACCGGCTGACCACGGTCGCGGTCAAGGGCGCCAGCCTCGTTGCCGGCGAATTCGTCGTCTGCCTCAAGGAGCGGCGGGGCACGCCGCTGTTGAAGCGGCTGATCCCGATCATCTCCGGCTAGCCCGTCCAACGCCATTTGATGGTAGTGGGCAGCGCTGTCCGGTGAGCGAGACGTCGACGATTCACCCCCACCCGGCCGGCGCTTGCGCGCCGTCCACCCTCCCCGCAAGGGGGAGGGTATCGGGCCGCACCACTCCCCTCCCCCTTGTGGGGAGGGGTTGGGGGTGGGGGTCGAAAGAAAAGAACAAAGACGCTTTCACATGGCGCAGACGTCTTTGATTTACCCCCACCCGGCCGGCGCTTGCGCGCCGTCCACCCTCGCCTTGAAGGGGGAGGGTAAACCACCCTCCACCCTGCCGGCGCTCCGCCCCCTATCTCCGCATGTTCCCCCATTCACCCGGGGGATTGGTGAACGGCGGGGCACCGGCACTGTCGGCGAATTCGCGGTCGTGGCCGAGCGCCCAGTGGACGCTCGGAAAGGCGAGGTCGTCCCAGGGGATGTCGTCCCAGCCGAAAAGGCCGACCTCGAGGCTTTCGACGCCCGGCGAAATGTCGCTTTCGAGCGTCGCCCGGTACATGAGCTGCACCTGGGAGATGCGCGGCACGGTGTAGACCGCGAGCAGATCGGCAATGGCGATCGTCGCGTTGGCCTCTTCCAGCGCCTCGCGGCGGGCGCCGTCCTCGGGCGTTTCGTGCAGTTCGAGGAAGCCGGCGGGGATCGTCCAGAAGCCGCGGCGCGGCTCAATCGCGCGGCGGCAGAGCAGGAATTTTTCGCCGGCCCGCACCACCGATCCGACGACGACCTTCGGGTTGTCGTAGCGGACGAAGCCGCAGCGGCTGCAGACCGCGCGCTCAATCGTGTCGCCGTCGGGGATTTGGCTGATGAAATCCGGGCCGTCGCCGTTCGCTGTCGGGGCCATGACCGCTCAATTGGACCCGGCGCCGCTCAACACCTTGTCGAGCGCCGGCCGGAACGTCTCGGCCATGACCGTTTCGCTCAACGGGCCGACATATTTGAAGCGGATGACGCCGTCGCCGTCGACGATATACGTCTCCGGCACGCCGTAGACGCCCCAGTCGATGCCGACGCGGCCGTTTGCATCGACGCCGACGGCGGTGAACGGATTGCCGAGATCGCCGAGGAAGCGGCGGGCATTGCCGGGACGGTCCTTGTAGTTGATGCCGACGAGGCGAACCTTGCCCTCGCCGGCGATGTCCATCAGCACCGGGTGCTCCTGGCGGCACGGCACGCACCAGGAGGCCCAGACATTGACGATGGTCGGGACGCCGTCGCCGGGCTTCAGATCGGCGGTGGCGAGGCCGGGCATCGGCGCGCCGTCCCGCGCTAGGCCGTCAAGCGGCGGCAGATCGAATTCCGGCACCGGCCGGTCGATCAGCGCGGAGGGGATCTTGCGGTTGTTGCCGGCATCGTCGAGCCGGAACAGGAATAGCATTGCCAGCGCGCCGAACAGGATCAGCGGCAGATAGGCGCCGAGGCGGCGGCGGAACCGGCTCGGCGGCTCGGCCTTGGCCGGGGTGTCGATGTCGTCGCTCATGGCCCGTCGCCTCCGGCGGATGCGGTGGAGCGGCGCCTGAGCCCGCGCGCCTGCAGATCGGCCTCGATCCGGTCGAGGCTGCGGTGGTCGATCACCACCCAGGCAATCAGCGCCGAGATCGACAGCGCAAAGAGGGCAAACGCCATGACGATGAAGCCGCCGTGTTCGATGCCGAGGAACATCATCCGTCTCCTAGCGGTCTTCGCCGCTTGCGGCCATCATCCGCAGCGTGCGGATGCGGCGACGGACGATCTCGTTGCGCATCGCCGCCAAATGCAGCGTCACGAACAGCGCGGTGAAGGCCAGCGCCATCACCAGCAACGGCCACAACAGCGAGGGGTGAATGCTCGGCCCGCCGATCTTCAGGACGCTCGCGGGCTGATGCAGCGTGTTCCACCAGTCGACGGAGAACTTGATGATCGGGATATTGATCGCGCCGACCAGGGTGAGGATGGCGACGGCGCGGGCGCCGCGGGTCGGATCCTCGATGGTGCGCTGCAGGGCGATCAGGCCGAGATACATGATGAACAGGATCAGGAACGAGGTCAGCCGCGCATCCCAGACCCACCACGTGCCCCACATCGGCTTGCCCCACAACGAGCCGGTGGCAAGCGCCAGGAAGGTGAAGGTGGCGCCGATCGGCGCCGCGGCCTTGACCGAGACGTCGGCGAGCGGATGCCGCCAGACCAGCGAGCCGATCGAGGATATCGCCATCGCCACGTAGCAGAACATGGCGAGCCAGGCCGACGGCACGTGGATGTACATGATGCGGACCGTCTCGCCCTGCTGGTAGTCGGCCGGGGCGACAAAGAACGTCATGTAGAGGCCGACGGCGAAGAGAATGGTGGTGAGACCAATCAGCCAGGGCTGGACGGCGGCGACCAGCCGCAGAAAACGGGTCGGGTTGGCCAGATCCCAAAGGCGGCTCGTCGTGGTGATCGTGTCGGTCATGGGGCCCTATTTAGCCGCGGTGACGGCAGATCACAATGAAAAGCCGCCGCCGTCGCCTTGACCGCGATCAAATGCAGGTGATGGATCGGTTTCCGGCGCCGGGCAAGAAGCCTTTAATACCGGTGAGCGGATTTGATCGTGAATCTGGCCGTGGGGATCACGGGACACCGGTCTTGCGGCCTGTAGCCTTCGCTGTCGCGACAACGTCCGTCACCGACATACCGTGCTGAGCGGGACAATGGGTCCCCGCTTCCGCGAGGACGGTGGGTATTGTTAGCGCTTGCGCATCAATTCACACCTTCCCCGCGGAAGCGCTAGGATATGCACACATCTCAAAAGCCGCTTACCGGCACGACATCGATCGATCGCCTGATACGCGAAATTCAGGAAATATCCCTGTTCGAACGTTGCCGAACTGATGCGATGGTTGGTTAGCGCAACCTTCCCTTTGTCCACCTTTCCCGCGAAAGCGGGAATCTAATTATCCCCTCGATACGCTATGTCGTCGGCTGTTGCGGATTGAAGAGTCGACTGACAAAACAAGCGCCAATGATGGCGGATCGGCCAATGGACACCAGCTTGCTGCCAAGTGAGGCCAAGCGGCGCTCCTTCGACCGCGAAGAAAGCGGCCTCAGTCGAGCGCCTGGCGCAGGGCGGCGGCGGCGGCGACCGGACCGACAACGGAAGCGATCAGCGAGACCGCGCACAGATAGAGGAACGGCGTCATGAACGGCGTCGGCTCGGTGACGACCGCATTGGCGGCGCTGACCCCGAAAATCAGCACCGGGATCGTCAGCGGCAGCACCAGGATCGCCAGGAGGAGGCCGCCGCGCCGCATTGCCACCGTCAGTGCCGCGCCGGTGGCACCGATGAAGGTGAGCGCCGGCGTGCCGACGACGAGCGTGGCGACGACGGCGGCGATCTGCACCGGCTGCAGGTTGACGAAGACGGCGAAAAGCGGCGTGGCGATCACCAGCGGCAGCCCGGTCGCGGTCCAGTGGGCGAGGCATTTGACGATCACCACCAGTTCCAGCGGGTGGCCGCCCATCAACAGGAGGTCGAGCGAGCCGTCCTCGCGGTCGGCCTGAAAAAGCCGGTCGAGCGCAAGCAACGTCGCCAGGAGGGCGCCGATCCACAGGATCGCCGGGCCGATGCGCGACAACAGGTTGAGGTCCGGCCCGACGCCGAACGGGATCACGGTGACGACGATCAGGAAGAACAGCACGCCCATCAACGCGCCGCCGCCGATGCGGACGGCGAGGCGGATTTCGCGTATGAACAGCGCGCCGTAAGGACCACTCATTTCACGTCTCCGAGCGTGAGCTCGCTGGCATTGTCGAGGGCGAGCGGCGCATGGGTGGCGGCAAGGATCAGGCCGCCGCCAGCGGTGTGGGCGTTCATCAGCTCAGTCAAGCGGCTTTCGGAGGCGCGATCGAGCGCCGAGGTCGGCTCGTCGAGCAGCCATAAGGGGCGCTCGGAGACCAGCAGCCGCGCCAGCGACAGCCGGCGCTGCTGGCCGGCGGAGAGATAGGCGGCCGGCAGGTCGGCGATATGGTCGATGCCGACGACTTCCAACGCATCGAGCGGCTCGCGTTTGCCGGGCCCGAAAAAGGCGCGCCAAAACTGCAGGTTTTCCAGCACGGTCAGGGACGGTTTCAGCGCGTCGAGATGGCCGAAATAGTGCGCCTGCTCGCCGACGGTGAGCTCGGGATCGCCGCCATCGAGGGCGAGGCGGCCGCCGGCGACGCGCACAAGCCCGGCGATCATGCGCAAGAGGCTCGACTTGCCGGTGCCGTTCGGACCGGTCACCACCAGCGCCGCGCCGCCGTCGAGCGCAAACGAAAGCCCGGCAAAGACGGGGCGGCCGCCGCGCTCGCAGGTCAGATCGGTGCCGGTCAGGCGCATAAACTGTTCCCGTTGCCGCAGGGATCGTCGATTCGGCGGCGGTCATATCATCCGATGACGGAAATTGCGACGCCGGTTCCGCTGGCACCGCTTTACGAAATCCGATATAGGGCCGGCAAGCCAATTGCCGCGGCATCAAGAACCAATATGAAGCGCCCATCCGCCGCCGCGGGCCCCTGGGAACCGTCGACATCCTGCCGGACACGGGACGGTTCGCCGCAGATCGGAGGTCGCCGACCGTGAACAGTCCTGCACAGAACAGCTTCAACGCCAAGACGACGCTGGAGGCCGGCGGCCGCCGCTACAGCTATTTCAGCCTGCCGGAGGCGGAAAAAAACGGCCTCGGCGATGTCTCGCGGCTGCCGTTCTCGCTGAAGGTGGTGCTGGAGAACCTGCTGCGCTTCGAGGACGGCCGCACCGTGGTCGCCGACGACGTCCGGGCGATGGCCGGCTGGCTGGAGAACCGGATGAGCGATCGCGAGATCGCCTATCGGCCGGCGCGGGTGCTGATGCAGGACTTCACCGGCGTGCCGGCGGTCGTCGATCTCGCTGCGATGCGTGACGCGATGCAGGCGCTGGGCGGCGATCCGAACAAGATCAATCCGCTGACGCCGGTCGATCTGGTCATCGACCATTCGGTAATGGTCGACCAGTTCGGCAGCCCGACCGCGTTCCAGCACAATGTCGAACGCGAATATCAACGCAACGGGGAGCGCTACGAATTCCTGAAATGGGGCCAGGGCGCCTTCGACAATTTCCGCGTCGTGCCGCCGGGAACCGGCATCTGCCATCAGGTCAATCTGGAATACCTGGCGCAGACGGTGTGGACCTCCGCTGACGGCGGCGGCGGTGCGCTCGCCTATCCGGACACGCTGGTCGGCACCGATTCCCACACCACCATGGTCAACGGCCTCGCCGTGCTCGGCTGGGGCGTCGGCGGGATCGAGGCGGAAGCGGCGATGCTCGGCCAGCCGATCTCCATGCTGGTGCCGCAGGTGGTCGGGTTTGAGCTGACCGGCCGGCTGAAAGAGGGCGTGACGGCGACCGATCTGGTGCTGACCGTGACCCAGATGCTGCGCGCCAAGGGCGTGGTCGGCAAGTTCGTGGAGTTTTTCGGCGACGGGCTCGACGGCCTGCCGCTGGCGCACCGCGCGACGATCGCCAACATGGCGCCGGAATATGGCGCGACCTGCGGGTTCTTCCCCGTCGATGGCGAAACCCTGCGCTATCTGCGAGTTTCGGGCCGCGCCGAAGCGCAGATCGCGCTGGTTGAAGCCTATGCCAAGGCGCAAGGGATGTGGCGCAATCCGGAAGCGCCGCCGCTCTTTAGTGACACGCTGTCGCTCGACATGGGCGATGTGGAGCCGTCGCTTGCCGGCCCCAAACGGCCGCAGGACCGGGTGCCGCTGGCGCAAGCGGCGCCGGAATTCGCAAAGGCGCTTGCCGGCGATTTCGGCAAGACCGGCGATGCCGACAGGAAGGTAGCGGTGGAAGGCGCCGACCACGATCTGCGCCATGGCGATGTGGTGATCGCGGCGATCACCTCGTGCACAAACACCTCCAACCCTTACGTGCTGGTTGCCGCCGGGCTGGTGGCGCGCAAGGCCCAGGCGCTGGGCCTTCAGCGCAAGCCCTGGGTCAAGACCTCGCTGGCGCCGGGATCGCAGGTGGTCTCCGATTATCTGGAGAAATCGGGCCTGCAGGACGATCTCGACGCGCTCGGCTTCAATCTCGTCGGCTATGGCTGCACCACCTGCATCGGCAATTCCGGGCCGCTGCCTGAGCCGATCGCAGCGGCCATAAATGAGGGCGATCTGGTCGCCGCCTCGGTGCTCTCCGGCAACCGCAATTTCGAGGGCCGGGTCAACCCGCACGTCAAGGCCAACTATCTGGCCTCGCCGCCGTTGGTCGTGGCTTACGCGATCGCCGGCTCGATGACCCGTGACATCACCACGGAGCCGCTCGGCAAGGGCAGTGACGGCACGGCCGTTTATCTGCGCGACATCTGGCCGGGCGAAATGGAGGTTGCCGAGATCGTCGAGGCGACGGTGACGCGGGCGGCGTTCCAGGAGAAATATGCCGACGTGTTCGGCGGCGACGCCCATTGGCGGGCGATCGAGGCGGGCGGCGGCCTCACCTATCGCTGGAACATGGCCTCGACCTATGTGCAGAAGCCGCCCTATTTCGACGGCATGAGCCTCGACGAAGAAGGCGAGATCGAGGACGTGCGCTCGGCGCGGATCCTCGCCCTGCTCGGCGATTCGATCACCACCGACCATATCTCGCCGGCCGGCTCGTTTGCCGAGACCTCGCCGGCGGGGCGCTATCTGGTCGGCCATCAGGTACCGCCGGCGGCGTTCAATTCCTATGGTGCCAGGCGCGGCAATCACGAAGTGATGATGCGCGGCACGTTTGCCAACATCCGGATACGCAACGAACTGGCGCCGGGCACTGAGGGCGGTGTGACCGTCTACGGGCCGAGCGGCGAGGAGATGTCGATCTACGATGCGGCGATGCACTACAAGGCCGAAGGCACGCCGCTCGTCGTCATCGCCGGCAAGGAATACGGCACCGGCTCGTCGCGCGACTGGGCGGCCAAGGGCACCTATCTGCTCGGCATCAAGGCGGTGATCGCCGAAAGCTATGAGCGCATCCACCGCTCCAACCTGGTCGGCATGGGCGTGGTGCCGCTGCAGTTCGAGCCGGGCACGACGCGCCGGACGCTGGGCCTGACCGGCAAGGAAATTGTAACGATCGCCGGCCTGAACGGGATCGCCCCGCGCCAGACGGTGACCGCGGACATCACGTACGAAGACGGCAGCACGAAATCCGTGCCGCTTCTGTGCCGCATCGATACGGCGGATGAGATCGACTACATGAAGGCTGGCGGCATCCTGCATTACGTGCTGCGCAAGCTGGTCACGGAATAGGGGCCACACTGCACGACATTTATAGGCACTGGTCGTTGCCGTTTTGAATCGCGGGTTATCTTAAGAGCGTCGACAACTGCCCTATACCCCTCACCCGGCCCTTCGGGCCGACCTCTCCCCAGCGGGGAAAGGTGAAGTCTTTCAAGGTGTCGCGGTTTACGTCCCCTCTCCCCGGCGGGGAGAGCGACAGGGTGAGGGGGCGAAAGCGCCATTTGGTCCGCACATCCGACATGGCGATGACAATTGTGTCTTTTCGTTTGAGGGCGGCGCGCATTCGCGTGTGTTTCACCCTGAAGTGAGTGGCTTGTGATCGGCCCGTCTCCTAAGCTCTGCGCCGGATGCCACTGGAAAATGCGATGGACATGTTTCGCACGCCGATCTTCGCTCTTGGCTTTGCCGCCGCGCTGACGCTCAGTGCTGCGGCCGCGACTGCGGCCGAGCCGCCGCGCGCGGTCGTGGAGCTTTTCACCAGCCAAGGCTGCTCGGACTGTCCGCCGGCCGATGTCCATCTCGGCGAGCTCACCGAGGATCCGAGCCTGGTCGCACTCTCTTATTCGGTGCGGCTGTGGGACTATCTCGGCTGGACCGACACGCTCGCCACCGAGATCAACACCGACCGGCACTGGGGCTACGCCCATGGCCGCGGCGAACGGTCGGTATATACGCCGCAGATGATGATCAACGGCCGCACCCATGCGGTCGGCGGCCAGCGGGCCACGGTCGCCGCCGAGATCGGCCGCCAGGCGCGCGGCGGCGAGGCGCCGTCAGTGCCGATCGACATCGCCGCCGGCGACAACAGCCTGTCGATTTCCGTTGCCGCGGGACCGCCGCCGGCAGGCGAAGTCACGGTGTGGCTCGTCACCTATCGGCGCCAGGTGCCGGTGGAGATCGCCCGCGGCGAGAACCGCGGCCGGACCGTCACCTACTACCACGTCGTTCGCTCGATCCAGCCGATCGGCATGTGGAAGGGCGAAGCCTTTTCCACCTCGCTGCCCAAGGCGGAGATCATGAAGGACGACGTCGACGGCTGCGTGGTGCTGCTGCAGCGCATGGACAACGGCCTGCCCGGCGCCATAATCGGCGCCGCCGTCGCCAAGGGGGTCGGTGGGTAGGGCTGGGGGTTTCGCCAGGTCTGAGCTCGAATCCCGAAGCATTGCGGGCGGCCGGCGGAAGCGGAAAATATCCCTCTCAGACAATTCGGACGCGTGTGGTTTCGCGTTTGCGGTCCGTGGGGGGGCGAATGTCGGCTTTGGGCGGTTGGGTAGACAATGGGTTGCAAAAGCCTGAGGTACGGTTTTGGCCCAATTCCGAACTTGGGCGAAATCGCGCCGCGTCATCTGTACGAGGTCAACTTGCCCTTCATTTCTATCGCTTTGCCTAGCTGTTCAAGCCCGAAGTTGACATTGCGTTTGAAGTGGGCTTCCCAACTTATGGCGTGGATTCGAATCACGTTTTCCAAAAACTAAACTGATACAATACGCAAAGGTTGACTCAAAGACGGAAATCTGACAGCTATCATAACTTAAGATTGAATTCGGGGGGCGCATTCATGAAAAAGCACCTAGTTGTTGGCCGAGATTACCGGGGTGATTGGTATGAGAAAGCTCGGTCTTTCCTCAAAGACAACAAATGTTCCGATCTTGAAATGGAAATCAAAGACTCTAGTCCGGTAAGCGTTTTTGGATCGGCAGTTGAGTCACTTTCGATGAAAACCGGCGATACCATCGAGTTGGACACGGAAGCCTCTTTGGTTGTAGTTACTGCCGACCTGTCACGCAGTGCCGCAGGGCGGGAGTGTAAATGTGAATGTGGGGCGACTTTGTCATGCGGCGGCGGCGGTGGTGGCGGAAGCTAACTTTAGCGATAAACTTGTCATCAGTCGTGTAAGTCAACTCCGGGTATACAATCGCGGAAATCAATATATTTTGTTTAATCCCACAATTCCTGTGTGGGTGTACACCAATGCGGTTGGAGCGGTTCTGGTCAAGTTGGTTGACGGCCGGCGTAGCGTGGGCGAAATTGCGTTTATAGCTTCCGAGAATGGAATTGATCGCACTACCGTAGTTGATTTCTTTGATAAGGCATACGAAGTTGATTTGTTTGACGTCGGCGAGAAAAGTGGACGTTGGCATAATCGGGGGTACTGGAAGTCGCGAAAGATCAGGTCAATTTATCTCCACCTGACAAATAAGTGCAATCTATCGTGCTCCTATTGCTACAGAAATTCATCTCCAAAGATATCCATTAAGCGGTCTGGAGAACAATTTGTCACGTTTTTTCGAAGCGCAAAACGACTGATCAGCGACGATGCCTGCATTACATTCTCGGGTGGTGAACCGATGATCCATCCGGATTTCTTTGAAGTAGTTGAATTTACGTACGCAAATGGGTGGGAGAACAATCTTCTCACCAATGGAACATTTATAAACGAAAACAATGCCCAACGTATTTGTGATTTGTTTAAATATGTGAAAATTAGTCTGGATGGGCCTGACGAAGCTTCACATGCTCGAACGCGCGGCGGTGGTAATTTTGAAAAGGTGTTAACTGCGATATCTGCTTTAAGCAAATATGCATCGAACACTATTGTGGAAGTGCAGATGACTCTAGATCGAGAAAATTTAAGTGATTTTTCGTCAGTTCGTTCGCTAATCCCTGACGGAGTTAAAATAAAATATACACCGTTGCTTCCGATGGGTAGAGGCCTAATGCATGATCAGGACGAGAGAATAACAAGCGAAGAATTTTATTCAATAAATGAGCAGGTCGAACAATATGAGAACCGGAACATCTCCCGGTTGCAGATCGGGCAGAGATCACATGGTTGCTATGCAGGTGACGTGCACCTGAGCATTTCCGATAATGGCGATGTGTTTCCCTGTCACTTGTTCCACAAGAGCGAATTCAGTTTTGGAAATATTTTTTCACAAGAGGTTGATGAAATATTCTTCGATGAAAAGCCTCGCGATTTCGCTCAATCAATGGATGTAGAACACAACAATGATCGTTGCCTGGATTGCGATTTCAGATATTTATGCGGTGGCGGTTGTAAGGCAAATCCCCTGCATAAGTTAGGCAAACACACAGCATCTGATACTTATTGTGATTTCTTGCGGAAAACGATGCTCGACGATCTGTTTTCTGGAATCTGAAATGGCTGAGTTTGCAAGCGAGCGTAGGGTGCGTTAGCCGCGCCAGCGGCGTAGCGCACCGGTTTGGACTGCCGAGACAATGGTGCGATACGCTTCGCTATCGCACCGCACCATTCCAGTTGTGCAATTGTCGACCACCGGAACTCTGGTAAAAGAATCTATAATTGATTTTTTTGCGAAAACCGTCGAAACCAACCTGCCGATAGTCGAAGAAGGCATGAGGCAAGAACTGGAAAAATATCGCAATTCAACTGCTTAGCAAACGTAGGGTGCGTTAGCCGCGCCGGCGGCGTAACGCACCGGTTTGGACTGCCGTGACAATGGTGCGATACGCTTCGCTATCGCACCCTACCGTTCTTCCATTCAGTCAATTCTATGACATTGTCGACCATTGGAGCGGTGCCTTCTCGGCGAGGGTTTTCAAAGATGCGACGAAAAGCGAATTCACCCGCTAAGAAAAGGAATTTATTGCTCCGGATTCTGATTAAGACGGTCAAGATATTAATAATTCTTATTATCTTGAGCGCAGCGTACATTGCTTTTGTTTTGATCTCAAGGCGGTATGACTGTGTCGTCCTGCCCAACGGGGCGACGATAACATACTCCTATTTTTTACGTTCTTCAGAAGAGGATCCCGGCTACTCGACAATGACGTTGCGCGACGCGGCCGGAAAAGTACTGATCAGAAGCAATAGATATGTGGAACTGCACAGAAATCCCGCCGACAAGGATGAAGTCATTCTAAAATACGGCAAGGAAGACGGTCAGGAAATACGCTTTTACGGTCGTGATTTAATGCGCATCACATGGGATGAGGACTTTTTCGGCCGAAAATGGAATGAACCAGACAAGGGTTTTCCCGATAAAACGAAGTTCTTGACCACCGACCTACGCACGATCGACCACCACTTGACGGAGTGCTTTGTGTCCAAGACGGTCAAGCAGAAGGATGGGTCACGCAAGCGCCACAGCAACTATGCGGACTGCTCCGAATTCCGGAAATATGATTGCAAGATGGACTGGTCGCTTTGGTAGCAAATGCAATCGAAACGACAGGTATCAAGCGGGACCGTTGCGTCGATCCTCTACCCTATCCCCCCTCTCCCCCCAGCCCCGACACCATCAGCCGGCCCAAACGCCGGCCGAAATCGGCCGGGTCGTCGGGGGCGTCGCCGTCGAGAATGCGAGCCTGGCCGTAGAGCAGCCAGGCGGCGTCCTCGATTTCGCCCTTGTCTTCGCCGGCCGCCGTCAGCCGCGCGACGAGGGCTGTGGTCAGCGCGTGGTCGGGATTGATCTCAAGCACCGGCGCGGACGCCATGCCGCCCTTTTGCTGCTGCAGCAGCTTTTCAAGCTGACGGTCGGGGCCGAAATCGGCGGCCACCAGACACACCGGGCTGTCGGCCAGGCGCGTCGACAGGCGCACATCGGCGACCTTGTCGCCGAGCGTCTGCCTGACGAAGGCGGCGAGCGCGGCGACCTCCGATTTGGGCTTTTCGGCGCTTTCCTCTGAACCATCGAGGCGCGGGAATTTGTCGAGATCGGCCGCCCCTTGCGTCACCGACTGGAACGGCTTGCCGTCATAACCGAGCGCCGTCGTCACCCAGAACGCATCGACCGGATCAGTAAGCAGCAGCACTTCGAGCCCGCGCGAACGAAAACCCTCCAGATGCGGGCTCGCCGCGGCCGCGGCCTCGGTGTCGGCGAGCAGAAAGTAGATGCTCGTCTGGTTGTCCTTCAGATCGGCGACATAGTCCTTCAGCGAGCGCAAGTCGTCGCCCGCAGTGGTCTTGAAGCGGGCAAGCGCAAAGAGCGCGTCGCGGCGGTCCGGGTCCTCGTAAAGCCCTTCCTTCAGCACGCTGCCGAAGGTCGCCCACAGGGTGAGGTATTTCTCGGCGTCGTTTTCGGCAAGCTTTTCCAGTTCGCCGAGCAGTCGCTTGGTGATTGCCGCGGTGATCGACTCCAATATCGGATTGGTCTGCAGCATCTCGCGGGAGATGTTGAGCGGCAAATCCTCGGAATCGACGACGCCGCGCACGAAGCGCAGCCAGCCGGGCAGGATGTCGGCATCATCGGTGATGAAGACGCGGCGGACATAAAGGCGGATGCGGCCGCTGCGCGCCGGATCGAAAAGGTCGAACGGCTTCATCGTCGGTACGAACAGCAGCACGGAATATTCGTGCCGGCCCTCGGCGCGGTAGTGGAGGGTGACCGCCGGCTCGTCGAACTGGCCGCCGACGAGGCGGTAGAATTCGGTGTATTCTTCGGCCTCGATCTCGGCCTGTGGCCGGCGCCACAGCGCGCCGCCCTCGCCGAGCCGCCTTTCGCCCTTCTCGCCGCCGGCATTGAGAACAATCGGCACTGGAACGTTGGCGGAATAGGTGCGGATGATGCGCTCGATCGTCGCCGGATCGGCATAGTCGGCGGCATCCTCCTTCAGCGTCAGCGTCACCCGCGAGCCGCCACCGGCGATCGCGTCCTCGGCGGCCGGTTCGATGGTGAAGCTGCCGCCGCCGTCGGAGCGCCAGCACCAGCTTTGATCGCTGCCGGCCCGGCGGCTGACCATCTCGACCTCGTCGGCGACCATGAAGGCGGCATAGAAGCCGACGCCGAACTGGCCGATCAGTTCGTTTCCGGCGACGCCGTCCTTGCTGGCGAGCGAATCGATGAAGGCGCGGGTGCCGGAGCGGGCGATGGTGCCGAGATTGGCGATCAGCTCGTCATGGCTCATGCCGATGCCGTTGTC
>JANQEG010000143.1 GCA_028278505.1 Rhodobiaceae bacterium | reverse complement strand
GACCAGGATTGCCACGAGCTCCTTCCCACCAACACACTATAGAACAATCCGAACACACAGGATTGCCGCGCCGGCTGACGCCGGCTCGCAATGACGGTGCCGAAATCGTCAGTAATGCCGGACATCGCTGAGGGCGCCGCGTGGTCATAGAGTGATTTCCGGGAAAACCCCCTAAATATAAGCCCCTTCCTCCGCCGCCGGCGCGGTTGCGGCCACTTGCTGGCGGTAGGCCTCCTCGCGCTCGTTGAGCTCTTCATAGATCGAGGCGATGTCGAAGCCGGCCTCGATCGCAATGTCGATGATCTTCTCCACCGGAATCGGCCCGGCCTTGGCCTGCGCCCACAGGAGCGCGGCGCGGGTTCCCGATTTGCAGTAGGCGAGCACCGGCTTCGGCAGTTGCTCGAACATTTCGGCGAACGCCTCGACCTTGTCCTCGTCGGTGATCTCCAGCCCCGGCGTCGGCAGGAAACGCCAGCCGAGATCGTGCGCGCGGGCGTGGCGTTCCGCATCGGCGGCGGTGATGTAGTCGCCGACCTCATCGTCGGGGCGGACGTTGAAGACCGAGCGGAAACCGCGGGCGGCGATCTCGGCGAAGTCGCCGGCCGCAATCTGCGGCGCAACCGAGATTTCGTCCGTGAGGTTGACGATATTCGCCATGGGTTTCGGTCCTTGCGGCGGCTTAAGCCGCGCGGCGGGGTGTTTTTGGTTTCCCTGAAATAGGCATGCGAGGCGCGGAAAAACAAGGAAAGAGGCCGAAAAAAACAGAAAATAAATCTAATATTTCAATTCCGATAGAGGATTATAGAAATCGATTTCCCAATATGGGCGAATTTGAGGTATTCGATTTCATTCCCGCTCACGCCGGCGGAGCCGCCGAAAACCCGCCGCTCAGCCGCCGCCCGCCAGCCGGCGCTCGCGCAAAAAGGCATAGATCCCGGCGCCGACGAGCTTGACCAGCGTGTCGTTAACCACGTAGCAGGCATTGGCCCCGGTCAGGGCGATGATGCCGGCGACGTTGTTTCGCGAAGGGGCGGGCGAGGGCGTCATGGCGGGCTCCGGATCGCGAGGCGATACGCGCCCCGCGGTTCCGAAGCAAGCGTCTTTTGGAAACGGCGAAGATATCAGGCGCGGGCGCGCCCGAGATCGTAGCCGTGCCGGATGAGCGGCAGGTCGCGGATGCGTTCGCCGGTCGCCGCAAAAAGCGCGTTGGTGAGCACCGGGGTGATCGGCGGCGTGGCGATCTCGCCGGCCCCGCCCATCGCGCTTGTCCCGTCGGGGATGAGACGGGTTACGATCGCCGGCATCTGCTCCAGCTTCATCATCCGATAGCTGTCGAAATTACCCTCGACGACGCCGCCATTCTCGACCCTGATCTCGCCGTAGAACGCCGCGGTCAGGCCGTAGACGATGGCGCTCTGCAGTTGCGCCTCGAAATTGCGCGGATCGACGACCTGGCCGGAATCGGCAGCCACCGTGATCTTGTGCAGCACGATCTCCTTGTCGTCGGTGACGCTGAGCTCGACCACTTCGGCGACGATCGAGCCGAACGATTCAACGAGCGCAATGCCCTGGTGCCGGCCGTCGTCGGCCTTGCCCCAGCCGGCGGCCTCGGCCGCGGTCTTGAGCACGCGGGCGTGGCGCGGCGCGTTCTGAAGCAATGCCATGCGGAAGGCGTAAGCATCCTTGCCGGCCGCCGTCGCCGCCTCGTCGATGAAGGCTTCGGCGAACCAGCCGTTCTGGCTGTTGCCGACCGACCGCCAGAAACCGACCGGGATGTCGGTATTCCGCATCACATAGTCGATGCGGCGCGCGGGCAGCGCATAGGGCAGTTCGCTGATCCCCTCGACCGAGGAATTGTCGATGCCGTCGCGGACCATTTGCGGGAACACCCGTGACATGATCGACGAGCATACGAGCTTCGCCGAAAAGCCGGTCGGCATGCCGTCGCCGTCAAGGCCCATGGTCATGCGCGCCACGGCGCCGGGGCGATAATAGTCGCGCCGCATGTCCTCTTCGCGGCTCCAGATCAGCTTGACTGGGGCGCCGACCGCGCGCGAGGTCAGCATCGCCTTGAGGCTGAAATCGAGTTCGAACCGGCGCCCGAAACCGCCGCCCAGGAAAGTGGTGTGCACGGTGATCCGTGACGGGTCGAGGCCGAGCGCTTGCGCGCCGAACATGGTCAGCGGACCCTGGCCCTGGGTCGGCGTCCACACCGTCGCCCGGTCCTCGGTCACCCAGGCCGTGGCGTTCATCGGCTCCATCGTCGCATGGGCGAGATAGGGCGCTTCATAAATCGCCTCGACGGTCTTTGCCGCGGCGCCGAGCGCGCCCTCGACATCGCCTTCGGCGCTTGCCGTCGCGCCGTCCTCGTCCAATGCCTCGCGGAATTCCGCGAGCACGGCAGCACTTGAGCCGTCGGCAAAGGCGCCCAAATCCCATTCCGGCGAAAGCGCTTCAAGCCCCTTCTTCGCCGGCCAGTAGCCGTCGGCGACGACGACCACGGCATCGTCGAGCGGGACCACGTGGCGGACCCCGCGCACGGCCATTGCCGGCGCCGGATCGACGGATTTGAGCGTGCCGCCGAAGCTCGGACAATGCGCCAGCGTCGCCACCAGCATATTTGGCACTTTGACGTCGATGCCGAACACGGCCTTGCCGCTGACCTTGGCGGGAATGTCGAGCCGGTCCATGGCGCGGCCGATATAGCGCCATTCCGACGGCGTCTTCAGCGGATAGTCGGGCCGCGGCGTGAACCGGGAGGCGGCGAGCGCGACTTCGCCGAAATCGAGCGTCGCGCCGGTGACCTGATCGTGCAGGCGGCCGTTCTTTGCCCGCACCAGCGCCGGCGGCCGGAACCAGCGCGCCGCGGCCGCCTGCTCCAGCAGGTCGCGCGCCATGGCGCCGGCCTTGCGCATCTGTTCGAACGAGCCGCGCGTCGTCGTCGAACCGCCGGTTCCCTGCATGTTGAAGACCGGATTGGCGAATTCGACGCCGGCCGGCGCGAACAACACCTCCACGCGGTCGAAATCGGCCTCCATTTCATCGGCGATCACCTGCGGCAGGCTGGTGACGATGCCCTGGCCCATCTCCGAATAGCCGATCAGGATCCGGACGGTTCCGTCCGGGGCGACGACGACCCAGGTGTTGAGCCGGCCGTCGCCGGCGGCAGCAGGGCCGCCGAGGTTGAAACCGACGATGAGGCCGGCAGCCGCCGCCCCCGAGCCCTGCAGCAGCGCGCGGCGGGAAATCGTGAAATCCATGACGCTCATCCTCACGCTGCCGCCGCCCGGCGGATCGCCGCGTGCACGCGATTATAGGTGCCGCAGCGACAGATATTGATCATCGCATCGGCGATGTCGTCGTCGCTCGGCGTGGGATTGTTGGCCAGCAGCGTCGCCGCCGCCATCAGCATGCCGGACTGGCAATAGCCGCATTGCGGCGCCTGTT
This sequence comes from Rhodobiaceae bacterium, assembly GCA_028278505.1. Lineage (GTDB taxonomy): Bacteria > Pseudomonadota > Alphaproteobacteria > Rhizobiales > JAKPQE01 > JANQEG01. The sequence continues at coordinate 7,650 of JANQEG010000143.1, read as the reverse complement.
CGGCGATCCAAGCCTCCTGCAGGGCCTGGAACCGCTGATCGCCCAAAAGCCCTTCGATCGTCGTGATGTTCATGCCGACGGCGTCCTCGACCGCGATCTGGCAGGACTGCATCGCCTCGCCGTCGACATGCACGGTGCAGGCGCCGCATTCGGCGATGCCGCAGCCGAATTTCGTGCCCGTCAGGCCGAGCGTGTCGCGGATGACCCAAAGTAGCGGTGTGTCGCCGTCGACGTCGACTTCATGCACGGCGCCATTCACGGTGATGGAATAGCTCATGCGTCCCTCCCTGGCATGACGTCTTCTGCCTAAGATATTTAGGCAGCCTATCCGGGCGGGACAATGAATATTCTCGTGAAGCTTCGGCGGTGCTGCGAACCGGTCAGCCGCCGGTCACCGACATGTGCCGCGAAACCGCCGGCTCGCGATCGCGGTCGATGACGAAATCGTGGCCCTCGGGCTTGCGCCCGATCGCCTCGTCGATCGCCGCCGCCACCAAGTCGTCGCCCTCAGACGCGCGCAACGGCGTCCGCAGGTCCGCGGCATCGTCCTGGCCGAGGCACATATAGAGCGTGCCGGTGCAGGTGACGCGGATACGGTTACAGGATTCGCAGAAATTATGGCTGAGCGGGGTGATGAAGCCGAGCCGGCCGCCGGTCTCGCGGATCGTCACATAGCGCGCCGGGCCGCCGGTGGCATAGTCGCTCTCCTCCAGCGTCCAGCGCGTGCCGAGCCGTTCGCGCACTTCCGAAAGCGGCAGATACTGGTCGGCGCGGGTGCTGCCGGTCTCGCCCATCGGCATCGTCTCGATCAGGGTGACGTCCATGCCGCGGCCATGCGCGAACGCGATGATGTCGGCGATCTCGCCGTCATTGACGCCGCGCACGGCGACCGTGTTGAGCTTTATGGCGATGCCGGCCTGCTGGGCGGCGGCAATCCCGGCCATGACCTGATCGAAATCGCCCCAGCGGGTGATTTCGCGGAAGCGGTCGCGGTCAAGCGTGTCGAGCGAGACGTTGATGCGCTTCAGCCCGCAATCGGCGAGCGCGCCGGCGAAGCGGTTGAGCTGCGATCCGTTGGTGGTCAGCGTGACCTCGTCGAGCGCCCCGCTCGAAAGATGCCGCGCGAGCTGGCGGAACAGGAAAAGGATGTTCTTGCGGACCAGCGGCTCGCCGCCGGTAATCCGGATCTTGCGGATGCCCTTGGCGACGAAGGCGCTGCACAGCCGGTCGAGTTCTTCGAGCGTCAGCAGGTCGCGGCGCGGCAGGAACGTCATGTCCTCGGACATGCAATAGGTGCAGCGGAAGTCGCAGCGATCGGTCACCGAGACGCGCAGATAGGTGACGCGGCGGCCGAACGGATCGATCATTTCCACGGGCGCCAGCGACATGTCACTCCAACCTCTCGGGTCACCGGAAGGATTTCACGGTTCCGCCGGCTTTTCGGCGCCGGCTGATCCACCCCATAACACTAGATCACAATTTGCCGGCGTCCAATCATTGATGCCGGTCAAGCCGGACCGCCGTTTTCGGCAGGCGCGCCGGTGCCCGGGCTTGCCTCTGAGCGGCCAACCGCCTAGATGCACGGACAATCGTTGACGGGAGCCGAAAGGAGAGCCGGGGGATGGCGGAAGACGATATCTGGCCGACCGAGATCAAGCTGCTGAAGGACAAGCGCGGCCTTGCCGTCACCTTCGAAGACGGCGAGCACTATTCTTTCCCGGCGGAGTTCCTGCGGGTGCTGTCGCCGAGCGCCGAGGTTCAGGGCCACGGTCCGGGCGAACGCAAGACCGTTCCCGGCAAGAAGAACGTGGCGATCATGAAGGTCGAACCGATCGGCAATTATGCCGTCAAGCTGGTGTTCGACGACATGCACGATACCGGCCTCTATTCCTGGCAGTATCTGCGTGAGCTCGGCCGCGACCAGGAGGCGCGCTGGCAGAGCTATCTGAGCGAACTCGCCGCAAGCGGTCTTTCCCGCGAGCCGGTTGTGCCCGGTTAGGGTTTTTGCGCTCCGCTTCGCCGTCCTGCTCGGCGTCATCACCCTCTCCGTCGTCATTGCCGCTTTCCTGCGGGCAATCCAATGGCCTATCGGCGCGCAGAAGCGCTTGAATTCCTTCACTAATGCGTTGGCAGGTCGACGGGCCAATAGACCGCCCGGATAAACCGGGCGGTGACGAGGGAGGGGTGGTGGTGACAAGGGAGAGGGCGGTGACGAAGGAGAGGTGGTGGTGACGAAGGAGAGGGTGGTGACGAAGGAGAGGGCGGTGACGAAGGAGAGGGCGGTGACGTTATGACGGGACGGCGTCCTTTACGCCAACGCCCACACCACCCACCGTTCCCGCGGAAGCGGGAACCCATTGCCCCGCTCAGCGCGGTATGTCGGCCCCGATCCGGGCGATGTCTCGAACTTATGCCAGGGGCAGAAATTATCGACCCAATTTATTCGGTCGGAAATCTAACGGTTCGTCATTGCGAGCGAACGCCAGTGAGCGCGGCACTCCAGGCTGAGCAAGCCGCCCTGGATTGCTTCCCCCGGCTTCCGCCGGGGTCGCAATGACGAGCAACAGGACGCTTTGCGCGTGGCGCGTCGTCGGGAGTTAGCATTAAGTGCCGCTGGTATTATCAATTGGACCAGGAGTTTGTCGCCCGCGCCAATGGTTCCCCGCTTGCGCGGGGAAGGTGCGGATTGAGGGGCAAATGGATAATCCGGCACATTCGAGACGGGCAATTGAGCACATAAAAAAAGGCCGGGAAATCCCCCGGCCCTTTCGATTTCTGCTTTGCGTGCCGCTCAGCGCTTGACGATGACCCGGCTGCCGACCTTGACGCGGCTGTAGAGGTCGACGACATCCTCATTGGTCATGCGGATGCAGCCCGACGAAACCGCCTGGCCGATCGTCCAGGGTTCGTTGGAGCCGTGGATCCGATAAAAGGTCGAGCCGATATACATGGCCCGCGCGCCGAGCGGATTGTTCGGTCCGCCGGGCATGAAATGCGGCAGGTCCGGCTGCCGGCGGCGCATCGCCGGCGGCGGCGTCCAGCCCGGCCACTCGGCCTTGCGGGTGATGCTGTGCGATCCCGCCCACTGGAAGCCCGGCCGGCCGACGCCGATGCCGTACTTTTTGGCCTTGCCGCCTTCCATCACGAAATAGAGCCGCCGCTCCTCGGTGTCGACGATGATGGTGCCGGGCCGGTAGCGGCCGTCATAGTCGACGATCTTGGCCTTGATCTTGGAGCCGCCGCGATAGCCGGCGCGCATGTTTTCCGGCGAGCTGATCAGATTGCCGCTCGTGTCGTACCTGACCTGCACGCCCGGATTGAACTGCGCCTTTGCCGGAACGGTCGCCGTGAACGCCATCGCGGTGGCCAGTCCCGCAGCGACTGCAAAAAGATTTCGCATGTAAGTGGTTCCCCTGGTTCAGCCCAATTGCCTTCGGCTCGACAATCCGTGGCGGCGATTGTGTCACGCAAAAAGCCTTCCGAACGAACTATTGCCGCATGCGCAGGGGGGAAGGCAACGGGGGGAACGGGAATGCCGAACACAATTTCGTGCGTTCCGCCGGATTTGGATCAAGGTGTTGTCGATCGGCCACGCTCGCTCCGGCCGCGCGATCGCGGAAAGGTCGTAAGTGCAGGCTTTTTCTCTGAAATAGTGAATTCCGTCCACCGCACATCGGAACGGCCGATCGCAATTCGCAGCGGCCGGTGTTTCTTGCCGTCGTCCGCCCGCAGCCATCAGGCGCAGTGCTCGAATGTGCGGCTCAGTCGAACGCGGCGCCCGGGCGCGATCCGAGCCGCTTCAGGATCATGGCCATCGGACACAAGCCCGTGAACGCGGCCTGCAGCAGATTGGCGCCGATAAAGGCCGTGAACCACAGCCAGTAGACGCTGTGCGCCAGCGACAGGCCGAGAGACAGCAGGATCAGAAAACCGGCGATCGCGAAAACCAGACGATCGATCGACATGGTCAGCCTCCGAAACGAGAATCCGCGTAACCGAAATAGGAGAGCACGGCCGCCGCCGCAAGACGCGTCGCTGCATGTCAGTTCGGCGCGCCGAACATGGCGGAGAAACGCGTTTCGGCCCGGCATCGGGCGTTGCCGATGCCTTGCCCGCCGCCCAAAAGACGTATAGGGAAAAGCATGAAGCTTGCTGAGCTGGGCTTTTGCGACGGCAGTGATACGCCCCCCGATATGGCGGCGAACCGGCGCGGGTTGCGGCAAAAGCGCACCGCCGGTGGCGCGCGAGCCCTTTTCTGGACAACCGGATTGGCACGTCAATGACCAAAATCCAATCGATCGGCCTTCTCGTGGCGGCGGCGGTGGTTGTCGTCGGCGGCATCGCAATCGCCTTTGTCACCGGCATCTTCGACCAGACCGGACAACAGCCGAAAACGCCCGTCGCCGGCGCCGACAAGGCCACCGAAAGCCCGGCCGAGCCGGCCGCCGGCACCGAGGTCGCAGCGACCGACAAACCGGCCGCGGAGTCGACGATCGCGCCGCCGCCGCTGAATGAGACGGTGACCCGCGACGCGCCGCCGGTCGGCGACGATCAGGCGACCGCCGCACTGGCCGCCGGTCTGCAGTTCGATGTCGTCCGGGTCGAACCGAGCGGCGACGCGGTGATCGCCGGACGGGCGGCGCCGAATTCCAAGGTCGGCATCAGCGCGTCGGGAAAGATCGTTGCGACCGCAACCGCCGATGCCTCCGGTGACTGGGTCGTGGTCCTCGATGAGCCGCTGCCCGCCGGGACTTCCGATCTCGCAATCCTATCCATGTCCGGCGACGACACCCCGATTGCCGAATCCGAAGAGCGGATCGCGGTGATGATCCCCGAGGGCGGCCAGGGCGAGGTGCTGATCGTCAAGCAGGCGCCCGGCGCCGTCAGCGAAGTGATTGCCAAGCCGGAGACCGCGGTGGCCGCGCTCGACATTGATAAGGCGCCGGAAACGCCGGCCGGGTCCGAACAGGCGGCCGCGGCCGCCACGACGCCGCCCGAAGCCGATGATCCGCCGGCCGAGCCCGAGACGGCGGTCGCCGCCGATCCGCAAATCGGCATCGAAGTCGTCGAGGTCGAAGGCGACCGCCTTCGCCTGTCCGGAATTGCCGATCCCGGCGCCACCGTGCGCGTCTATGTCGACAATCTGCATATCGGCGATGCCAAGGTCGGCGCCGACGGCCGCTGGTCGTTGAGCGTGCGCGCGGCCGTCGATGCCGGCCGGCACACGGTCCGCGTCGACAATGTGCGCGTCGATGACGGCGCGGTCGTTGCCCGCGCCGAAGCGCCCTTCGTCAAGGAGCAGGACGCGGTCGCCGTCGGCGAGGTCGAAATCGTCGCCCGCGGCGAGGCGCAAATTGCCGAACTCGGCGAGGCCTCCGGCGCGACGGCGGCCAAATCGGTCGAGATCCGGCGCGGCGACAATCTCTGGCGGATTGCCCGCAAGCTTTGGGGCCGCGGCATCCGCTACACCTCGATCTACGACGCCAACCGCGGCCAGATCCGCAATCCGCATCTCATCTATCCGGGGCAGATCTTCCTGATCCCGAAAGTGGCGGACGCGGCCGAGGAAACGGCGACATCGACCGAATGATCGGAAAGTTGCGACCAATTCCGCCGGCCGACCCCATATTCTGGCGGGCGAACCGGGTGCGCGCCCGCGCACCTGCCGGCGGGTGAGGAGATTTCGAATTGGCCGCGACATCGGCCGTAGACGACAAGGCGAAGCCGCGCCTGCGCGCCGATGAGGGAACCACCCTTGCGGCGATCCGCGGGCTCTGGCCCTATATCTGGCCGGCCGACCGGCCCGATCTGAAGCGGCGCGTGGCGCTGGCCTTTGCCGCGCTCTTCATCGCCAAGGTCATCACCGTCCTCGTCCCCTACATCTACAAATGGTCGACCGACGCGCTGGTGCCGGAGACGGCGGCCGGCGAAATCCCGTTTGCCGCGCTGGTCGCCGCGCCGCTGATGCTGGTCGTCGCCTATGGCGTCGGCCGGGTGATGATGATCGGCTTCAACGAGCTTCGCAACGCGCTCTTTTCCAAGGTCGGCCAGCACGCCGTGCGCCAGCTCGCCTTCCGCACCTTCGTCCATATGCACGACCTGTCGCTGCGCTTCCACCTGATGCGCCGCACCGGCGGCCTGTCGCGGGTGATCGAGCGCGGCACCAAGGGCATCGAGATCATCGTCCGCTTCGCCATCATGATGACGATCCCGACGATCCTGGAATTCGCGCTCATGGCCGGCGTCGTCGGCTACCAGTTCGACTACCGCTATCTGCTCGTGCTGACGGCGATGATCACGCTTTATGTCTGGTTCACCATGAAGGCGAGCGACTGGCGCATCGCCATTCGCCGGGCGATGAACGACAGCGACACCGACGCCAACACCAAGGCGATCGATTCTCTGCTCAACTACGAGACCGTCAAATATTTCGGCAATGAGCAGATGGAGGCCCGGCGCTTCGACAAGGCGATGGCGCGCTACGAGGCGGCGGCGGTCCGCACCTGGACGTCGCTGGCCTGGCTCAATGTCGGCCAGGCGGTGATCTTCGCCCTCGGCATGACCGTCTGCATGCTGATGTCGGCCCGCGGCGTGATGACCGGCGAGCAGACCATCGGCGATTTCGTCATGATCAACGCGCTTTTGATCCAGCTCTACATTCCGCTCAATTTCATCGGCACCGTCTATCGCGAGATCAAGCAGGCGCTGGTCGACCTGGAGACCATGTTCGACCTGCTGCACGTTCCCGCCGAAGTCACCGACAGCCCAGGCGCCGGGCCGCTGGCGGTTTCCGACGCCAATATCCGCTTCGAGAACGTCTCGTTTCACTACGATCCCGACCGCGAGATCCTGCGCGACATCTCGTTCGAGGTTCCGGCCGGGCACATGGTGGCGCTGGTCGGACCGTCGGGCGCCGGCAAGTCGACGATTTCGCGGCTGATCTATCGCTTTTACGACGTCACCGGCGGCCGCATCCTCATCGACGGCCAGGACGTCCGCGACGTCACCCAGGACTCGCTGCGCGCCGCCATCGGCATGGTTCCCCAGGACACGGTGCTCTTCAACGACACGATTGCCTACAATATCCGCTATGGCCGCCCGGACGCGCCCGAAGCCGACATCCGCCGGGCCGCAAAGCTCGCCCAGATCCACGATTTCATCGCCGCCCTGCCGGACGGCTACGACGCCATGGTCGGCGAGCGCGGCCTGAAACTGTCCGGCGGCGAGAAGCAGCGCGTGGCGATCGCCCGCACCATTTTGAAGGCGCCGCCGATCCTGATCCTCGACGAGGCGACCTCGGCGCTCGACACCCACACCGAGCGCGAAATCCAGAACGCGCTCGACCGCGTGTCCAAGAACCGGACGACGCTGGTGATTGCCCACCGGCTCTCCACCGTGATCGGCGCCGACGAGATCCTCGTGCTTGAAAAGGGCCGCATCGTCGAGCGCGGCCGCCACGAGGACCTGCTGAGCCAGGACGGCCTCTACGCCTCCATGTGGAACCGCCAGCGCGAGGCCGCCGAGGCGGAGGAAAAGCTGCGCGTCATGCGCTCGCCGGAAGCCGAGGACTTGCCGGAAACGGCCGGGCTGGCGGAACGCATTCTTCAGGACTGGCCGGTCGACGACGAACTGCCATCATTGTAGGGCAGG
>JANQEG010000140.1 GCA_028278505.1 Rhodobiaceae bacterium | reverse complement strand
GGCGGCGAAGGCGCAGACATTCGTGACGATCAGCAGGACGATGAAGACGTCGAAGGCGGTCGCGACCCCGTCGCCCTCGCTGGCCCCGGCTTCGAGGATATCATGCAGACGTCGTCTGAGCGTCGTCAGGTCGTTAGAGCCTTTCACGGTCATATTGAGCCATTTGACCGGTGTTTCGCATCTGCTGGCGAGGCACGGCTCACGCCGTGGACTGGTTGTCCACAAGTGAGTCGTAACGACGTCCGGCGGGCGCGAAACACCGGCCCCCGGTGGGCCATATCGGCTCTTCGGCCGCGTTGCGGCGCTTGCCCGATGTCCCACATCGCGCTGCGCGCCGCGCCTGCCCGAGTGAACCGATTTGAGCCCATCAGAGGTGTCACTATTGTCTGCCCTTGGTATTAGTCGCGCACCACCACCACCGACTGCTTGGCGTGGCGGACGACGCGCGCCGCGTTGGGGCCGAGCAGATAGTCCTTCAGTTCCGGCCGGTGCGACGCCATCACGATGAGATCGGCACCGAACGTGTCGGCGGCATGGATGATCTCCTCATAGATGGTGCCATGGGCCAGATGGGTCATGATGTCGACGTCGTCGGGCAGACCTGCCTCGAACTTCTTCAGTTCGGCTTTTGCGGCCTCCATCGCCTCTTTCTCGAAATCCTTCGGAAAGAAGCTGCCGACCAGCGCCGTGCCGAGATTGGGAACGACGGCGACCACATGCAGCCTTGCCTTGTAGACCCGCGCCAGATCGAGTGCCGTCGGCAGCGCCCTGTGCCAGGAGCTTTCGGCGTTGAGATCGATCGACAGCAGGATGGTCTTGTACATCGTCTCGTCTCCCGATCAGAACGGCGGCACTTCGGCGCGGCGCCATTGGATAAGCACCAGGCCGGCAAGCACGATCAGCGCCGGAATGAAGAAGATCTGCTTCGGCATCCGCTCGGCGTCGATCTCGATGCGGCTCAAGACCACCGGATCGTCGCCGTAGAAGTCGAACTTGTCGGTCAGCTTGGTGAAGTATGTGGTGCCGGCGAACGGCTCCTCCAGCTTCACCAGGCCGTCTTCCTCAAGCACCGTGAGGTCGGCCGAGGCCAGCCGCGACACGCCCTCGCCGGCCGCGCCGAGCGGGGCGGCGAGCGTCGTTTCGCCGACAATCCCGGTATCGAAATCGGGACCGGAGACGACGACGCGGATCTGCGCGTTTTCCGGCTGCGCGGCGATTTCCTCGATCATCCTGTCGGGCCCCACGTGAACGTAGGGCTCCTCGATCATGTCGAGCCAGAAGCCGGGCCGGAACAGGGTGAAAGCGACGAGCAGCAGGACAATCGTCTCCCACCATTTGTTGCGGGCGACGAAAAAGCCCTGGGTCGCCCCGGCAAAGAGCAGCATCGCCACAAGTGCAACGACGAAGATGAACACCCCGTGCAACAGCCCGGCCGTGGTGCCGAGATCGACCCCGATCAGCAACAGGTCGGTGTTGAAGATGAACAGGAACGGCAGAAGAGCGGTACGGATATCGTACATGAAGCCCTGAACGCCGGTCCGGATCGGATCGCCGCGCGAGATCGCGGCCGCGGCATAGGCGGCCAAGCCCACCGGCGGGGTGTCGTCGGCGAGGATGCCGAAATAGAACACGAACATATGGACCGCGATCAGCGGCACGACGAGGCCGGCCTGCGCGCCGACGGTGACGATCACCGGCGCCATCAGGCTGGAGACGACGATGTAGTTGGCGGTCGTCGGCAGCCCCATGCCCAGGATCAGGCTGAGGATCGCGACCAGGATCAGCAGGATCATCAGATTGTCGCCGGCGATATATTCGATCAGGAGGCCGATCATCTGGTGCGCGCCGGTCAGCGAGATCGTGCCGACGATGATGCCGGCGGCGCCGGTCGCAACACCGATGCCGATCATGTTGCGGGCGCCGGAAATGAGGCCCTGCACCATGTTGTGCCAGTCAAGCGCGATCATCGCGCCGATTTTTGCCGCGGCGCCGCGGGCGAGCGCTTTCAGCGTCGAATGGGAGACGGAGATCGCCAGCATGCACGCGGTCGCCCAGAATGCCGACAGGCCGGGCGAAAGCCGCAGATACATCAGGCACCAGACCAGCACCCCGATCGGCACCAGATAATAAAGGCCGGCGAGCACCGTCGGCGTGAACCGCGGCGCCACCATGATCGGCGCGCGCGGATCGTCGATGACCAGATCCGGCTGCCGCGCGGCAACGACGATGAGCCCGAGATAGATCGCAATGAGCACCAGCGCCGAGACCAGGAAGGCCTGGTCGCCGAAGCCCGCATAGATGAAGCCGAGCAGGTAATGCATCAAGAAGGCGACGATCGCAGCCGCACCGATGCCGGTGAAGATCAGCAGCATGATGAGCAGGAAGCCGAGCTTCCGGCCCTCTTTCCGAAGCCCCTGCAGGCCGAGCTTCAGCGCCTCCAGATGGACGATGTAGAGCAGCGCGATATAGGAGATCACCGCCGGCAGGAAGGCGTGCTTGATCACCTCGATATAGCTGACGCCGACATATTCGATCATCAGGAACGCCGCCGCACCCATCACCGGCGGCGTCAGCTGCCCGTTGGTCGAGGAGGCGACCTCGACGGCGCCGGCCTTCTCGGCCGGAAACCCGACCCGCTTCATCAGCGGGATGGTGAATGTGCCCGTCGTCACCGTGTTGGCGATCGACGAACCGGAGATCATGCCGGTCGAGGCCGACGACAGCACCGAGGCCTTGGCCGGTCCGCCGCGCAGGCTGCCGAGCAGCGCGATCGCCACCTTGATGAACCAATTGCCGCCGCCGCTCTTTTCCAGGAGCGCGCCGAACAGCACGAACAGGAAGATCATCGAGGTGGAGACGCCGAGCGCGACGCCGAACACGCCCTCGGTCTGCATCCAGTAATGCCACATCGCCTTGGAATAGGAGGCGCCCTTCCAGCGCATCACTTCCGGCAGCCACTCGGAATGGCCGAAGAAGGTGTAAAGCAGGAAGACGCCGGCGACGCACAAAAGCGGCAGGCCGAGCGAGCGGAAGACGGCGACCATCAGCACCGCAATGCCGATGGTCGAGACCACCAGATCGGCGGTGATCGGCAGGCCCGGACGGCTGCCGATCTGGGCCTTGAAGACGACGAGGTAGAGGCAGGCCCCGACGCCGAGCACCAGCAGCGCCCAGTCGTACCAGGGGATCGACCGCCGCGGCGATGATTTGAACAGCGGAAACGCCATCGTCGCCAGCGCGATCGCAAACGCCAGATGGATCGGCCGTGTCTGATCCGAATTGAGCACCAGCGGCAGGCCGGTGGCCTGGGTCAACCAGAACGGAATGGCCGAGGCGATATAGATCTGGAACAGCGACCAGACGATGCAGGTCCCGGTAATGAGCCTGCCGACCCAGCCGCGCGGATTGCGCGCCCCGGTATCGGCTTCGGCAACCAGTTCGTCCGCGCTTGCCGCTCCGGCCGCTTCGGCCCGATCCGCATCCGCCATCGCCATGCCCTCCCGCAGCGGCTTCGGCCGCGTCATCTTCTTGTTTTATCGCGTGTTTCCGCGGCTCTCCGGGAGCCGTCGACGCCCGGCGATGGCAACCATCGCCGCAACACGCCGCGTTGAAAACTGTCGAAAAGGAAGAAACCCCGGGCGCGAAGCCCGGGGTTTCGGTTGTCGATCACTTCAGAAGGTTGAGTTCCTTATAGGCCTTTTCGGCGCCCGGATGCAGCGGCGCGGAAAGACCGTCGCTGACCATCTCTTCCGCCTTCAGATTGGCGAAAGCCGGGTGCAGCTTCCGGAAATCGGCGAGGTTTTCCATCACCGCCTTGGCGACCACATAGGCGACATCGTCGCCGACGTCGGTGGAGGTGACGAAGGTGGCGCCGACGCCGAACGTGGTGACGTCTTCATCGGTGCCGCGATAGGTGCCGCCCGGAATCACCGCCGTGCGGTAGTAGGGATTTTCGTCGACCAGCTTGTCGATCGCCGCGCCGCTGACGTCAATCAGCTTGGCATCGCAGGCCGTGGTGGCTTCCTTGATCGCCGCCGAGGGATGGCCGATCGTGTAGATCATGGCGTCGATCTTGTTGTCGCACAGCGCCTGGGCCATTTCCGACCCCTTGAGCTCGGAAGCGAGCGCGAAGTCTTCCATCTTGATGCCGAAGGCTTCCATGACGACTTCCATGGTCGCCCGCTGGCCCGACCCCGGATTGCCGACATTGACCCGCTTGCCCTTGAGGCCCTCGAAGCTTGTGATGCCGGAATCGGCCCGAACGATCAGCGTGAACGGTTCCGGATGCACCGAGAACATCGCGCGCAGGCCTTCGAACTTGCCGGCATCGGCGAATTTGGAGGAGCCGTGATAGGCGTGGAACTGCCAGTCGGACTGGGCGACGCCGAATTCCAGTTCACCGCCGCGAACGGCGTTGATGTTGTAGACGGACCCGCCGGTCGATTCGACCGAGCAGCGGATGCCGTGTTCCTTGCGTGATTTGTTGACGAGCCGGCAGATGGCACCGCCGGTCGGATAATAGACGCCGGTCACGCCGCCGGTGCCGATCGAGACGAATTGCTGATCGGCGGCTTCGGCCGCAAAACCGAAGGACATCGCCGCAATGGCGGATGCGAGCGCGATTCTCTTCATGAAAAACTCCCTGAGTCTTCGAATTCCTATTTGGATTTAGGTTCTCGTTGGACAGCGCGGAGGACGGTGCCGTCACTCGGCGCTGAAAGCGCGGTCGCACAGCCGGTCATTGGTCACCGCCGCAGCAATCGCACTGAAGTCCATTGCAAACCGAACGGGCGCCAAAAACAACCCCTTGGCGGGAAATTCGACGCGCCGATGACGAATGGCGAAGCCGCGTAATGGATTCGCAGCCGCTGATCGATCACATCGCGTCAAGATCGAGCTGCGCCATGTCGGCGAGCAGTTCGATGAAGGCTCCAGCGCCGAAATCGAGCGCGGCGCGCCCCTTTTCCGCGTCGGCGCCGGCCGCATCGCCGACCACGCCGGCCGGGTTGAGGTCCTCGGCAAGCCAGCCGAACTGGACCCGACCGTGCACCCTCAATCGTTGGAACCGCTCTTCGAAATCGCTTTGCCGGGAGGGAAAATGGGCGAGCCGGTCGCGGCGCACGAGATCGGGGCGCAGATGCAGCATGATCGAGGTCTCGACCATGCCGCCATGGATGCCGATGGAAAGCTCATCCTCCGGGAATACGCCCGCGGGCGCCCCGAAGCGGTACCAGGATGTGGCAACGACAACCATGTTGTGCCGCGCCCGCAATTCGAGTGCGGCGCTGTCCATCGCCGCGACATTGCCGCCATGGGCGGTGACGATGACGAGCTTGCGGATCCCAACTTTCGCCACGCCGTCGCCAATGGCGATGAGGAGCCGGGCGAAATCGTTCCAGCCGGCCGACAATGTTCCGGCAAAACTGCCGTGCTCGCGCGATGCCCCGACCGGCAGGACCGGCAGAAAAAGCGCCGGGATGTCGTCGCCAAGCCGGTCGATGACGCGGGCGACGAAGCCTTCGGCGATGAAGGCATCGGTGCCGAGCGGCAGGTGCGGGCCGTGCTGCTCGACCGCGGCGATCGGCAGCACCGCAATCATCTGCGCAGCGTCCGCCGCCGCCAACTCCTCCGTCGTCAATTCGGTCCACTGCCGCCGCAGCGTCATCGCCTCTCTCCGTCCGGCAAAAGCGCCTAAACGCTAGGGAGATTGCCGGGCACAGGCAAGAGGCTTGCGCCTGGCCCCACCCGCGGCGTTGACGGCAGGCATGGCGCATCGCCTCCGGCAAGCACCGCGAACCCCTTTAGTTTCGGCATGGCCAATGGTTCCCCGCTTTCGCGGGGAAGGTGTGAATTGAGGCGCGGACGCCAACACCACCCACCGTCCCCGTGGAAACGGGGACCCATTGTCCCGCTCCATACCGTATGCCGGCTGTGTTTCGCGCGGCGATAACGGCCGAACCGCGGCTTTCCGCCGGACGCTCCGGGATTTCTGCAGGAAGCGTGGGGTCAAGTCTTATCTGCAAAAAAACTTATGGAGTGAAATTTCGTCGCGTTGGCAACGCTCTCCAGATACGGCATTGTGAAATTATCCAGGAAACAAACTCCTGAACTTGAGGCTCAAGGAGCCGCGTTCGATGGCCGCCGATTACAGGAAATCAGTCACGTTTCGCCTGACCCGTGCGAGCCGTGCCTATCGCACCCGCGCCGCCCAGCGCATGACCGCCTATGGTATCCATCCCGGACAGGACAGTTTGTTGAAGACGCTTGTGGAAGCGGATGCACAGACCATGGGTGCCTTGGCCAGTGCGCTCGAAGTCCGGCCGCCGACGATCACCAAGATGATCTCGCGTCTTTCGGCGCAAGGGTTGGTGCGGCGCGAATCGTCGACCGACGATGCCCGCCTCGCCCGCGTCTATCTGACCGAGGAGGGCCGCGCCCGCGCCGAACTCGTCGAAAAGACGTGGATCGATCTCGAAGCCGATGCGCTTTCCGGCATCGATGCGAAGGACCGCAAGAAGCTGCGCAAGCTGCTGCGCCGGATTGAACGCAATCTCGGCCACGATCCGGGCGTCGAGGACGAGGACGAAACGGAGCCGGTCAGGGAGGTCGTCGCCGCCGGATAGGCCCGGCGATCGACAGCGCCGTTCCGGCCGCGCCACGCGCCGCATGGGGGGCCCCGCGCATTCGAAACCCGGCCTCGCGGAGCGCCTGTCGCGCGTCGAAAATCCGGTCGTGCGCGAGATTTCCAAGCGCTGCGCCCGGACGCCAACCCCCGATTCCACGCCCCGCGATTGCGGTCTTTTGCGGCTGCGCTATGCTGCCGCCGTCAGTGTCGCTGCGGCCGCGGCCGCGCCGAACCGCGTTGATTGTTGAGGGTTGCGTTAATGTTGGCCCGCGCTGCTATACCGCTCTTGCTGCTCGGTGCGTCGATCCTTGGCGCCCCGTCCGCGCCCGCGGCAGCCGGCGACAGGCCGCTGACGGTGTTTGCCGCCGCCAGCACCAAGGAGGCCCTGGAAGCCGCGATCCTTTCCTTCCGCCGGGCAACCGGGACCGACATCCGCCTCGCCTTTGCCGCAAGCTCGGCGCTCGCCCGCCAGATCGAGGCCGGCGCTCCGGCCGACCTTTTCGTCTCCGCCAATCCCAAATGGGTCGATTATCTGGCCGAACGCGACCTGATTGTCGCCGGGACGGCCCGGGCCATTGCCACCAATGAACTGGTGCTGGTCGGCCCGGCCGGCGCCGACCAAATCGCGCTGGCCGCCGCCGCCTTGAACGCGCGTCTCGGCGCAGGCCGGCTGGCGATCGCCGATCCCGATCACGTTCCGGCCGGTCTTTACGGCAAGGCGGCGCTCCAATCGCTCGGCCTGTGGCCGGCGCTTGCCGGCCGGCTGGCGCCGGCGCAGAACGTCCGCGTCGCGCTCGCCTTCGTCGCCCGCGGCGAGGCGCCGCTCGGCATCGTCTACGCCTCCGATGCGGCGGCCGAGCCGGCCGTTGCCGTCATCGCCCGCTTCCCCGCCGACAGCCATCCGCCGATCCGCTATGTCGCCGCCGCGCTCAGCAATGGCGACCGGGCGCGGGCGCAGGCCTTTCTCGGCTTTCTCGGCAGCGATGCCGCCAGGGCGGCGCTTGCAGGCGCCGGCTTCAGCCCCCCGGATGTCAGATGACCGCGCTGAGCCCGGCCGAAATCGAAGCCCTGATCCTGTCGCTGCAGGTGGCCGGCACGGCGATCGCCGTCGGCCTGCCGGTGGCCTTGCTGATCGGTTATGCGCTCGCCCGCTGGCGGTTTCCGGGCCGCGAAATCGTCAACGGCCTCGTGCATTTGCCGCTGGTGCTGCCGCCCGTCGTCACCGGCTATCTGCTGTTGATCCTGCTCGGCCGCCGCGGCCCTGTCGGCAGCTTTCTGGAGGAGAATTTCGGCCTCGTCTTCGCCTTTCGCTGGACCGGTGCTGCGGTCGCCGCAGGCGTCATGGCGCTGCCGCTGATGGTGCGGCCGATCCGGCTCGCCGTCGAGGCGGTCGATACGCGGCTGGAGGAGGCCGCCGAAACCCTCGGCGCCGGCCGGCTGTTCGTGTTTATGACCGTCACCCTGCCGCTCGCCCTGCCCGGCATCCTCGCCGGCGCCATTCTCGGCTTCGCCAAGGCGCTCGGCGAATTCGGCGCGACCATCACTTTTGTCTCCAACATCCCCGGCGAGACCCGGACCCTGGCGCTCGCCGTTTATACGCTGACGCAGACGCCGAGCGGCGACCTCGCCGCGCTGCGCCTGACCTTCGTCGCCGTCATCGTTTCGCTGATCGCCCTGATCGCCTCCGAGTTCGTTGCGCGCCGGCTGTCGCGGCGCTTAACGGGGTAACGGCCATGCTCGACGTCAGCATTCGCGGCAGGGTCGGCGATTTCGAGACCGATGTGGTGTTTTCCGGCAGCGCCGGCGTCACCGCCCTTTTCGGCCAGTCCGGTTCGGGCAAGACGACGATCGTCAAGATGATCGGCGGGCTGGTGCGCCCGGCCTCGGGCCGCATCGTCCTCGACGACCGCGTGCTGTTCGACAGCACGTCGGGCATCGACGTGCCCGCCCGCCGCCGCCGCATCGGCCATGTGTTCCAGGACAGCCGGCTGTTCCCGCACCTGACCGTGCGCCAGAACCTTGCTTACGGCCGCCGCTTCGCCCGCGGCAATCACGGCCCGGCCTTCGACGAGGTGGTCGAGCTGCTCGGCCTGTCGCCGCTGCTTGCGCGGCGGCCGCGCACCCTGTCCGGCGGCGAGAAGCAGCGGGTGGCGATCGGCCGGGCGCTCTATGCCGCGCCGCGGGCGCTGGTGATGGACGAGCCGCTGGCCTCGCTCGATGCCGCGCGCAAGGCCGAAATCCTGCCCTATCTCGACCGGCTGCGGCGCGAGGCCGGGGTGCCGATCATCTATGTCAGCCACGCCATCGGCGAAGTCACCCGGCTCGCCGAGACCCTGGTCGTGCTGTCCGAGGGACGCATCGTCGCCGCCGGCCCGCCGGCCGAGGTGATGTCGCGGCTCGACCTCGGCCCGGCGACCGGGCGGCACGAGGCCGGCGCGATATTGAGCGGCCGCGTCGCCGGCCATGACGACGCTTACGCGCTCACCACCGTCCGCGTCGACGAGCACGAGATCCAGGTGCCGGCGCTCGACCTGGCGCCGGGGACAAGGGTGCGGTTTCGCGTCCGCGCCCGCGACGTGGCGCTCGCCAAGCTGCGGCCGAAGGACATTTCCGTCCGCAACGTGCTTGAAGGCTATGTCACCGAGATCGCCACCAATGGCGGCGCCTATGCCGAAATCGTCGTCGCCATCGGCCGCCAGCGCCTGCGCGCCCGCATTACCCGCAAATCGGCCGAGGAACTGGGCCTGGCCCGGGGCGAGCCGGTGTGGGCGCTGCTCAAGTCGATCGCGGTCGAACGCGGCATGCTCACCGCCGAGCCCGGCAGCGATGAGGGCGAATGATGCGCATGACCCAATGTTCCGCGCTATGATCGTCCGATGACCGGGAAACGCAGAAGGGCGATGGCGATGCGGCGGCTCGCGACAGCGGTGCTGCTGACCGCCGCCTGCGCGGCCGGCGCCTGGATCGCATCTCGGGTCGCCGAGCGGATCGCGCTTCAGGACCTCCACCATCGCGCCAACGCCGCACTCGACCTGCATACGGCCAATCTCGACGGCGCCCTCGACAAGTTCCGCATGCTCGGCCCGCTGATCGCCAAGCGAACCGATGTCGTCGACTATTTCCGCGGCGACAGGAGCCCTGAAGAAACCGCCGAAGCGGACCTTATGCTCGGCCGGCTGGCCGGCATGTCCGGCGTCGAGACGATCGCGTTCGCAGAGCTGAACGGCGAGGTCTTCGCCTCCAGCGATCCCGCCGGCGCGACCGGACGCACGGTCAACATCCCCGATGTCCGCGACGATTTCGTCGCCGCGCTGCAGGGCCGTCTCGGCCGCTATCACGACGCTGAGGACGACACCGGTGCGGGCTATCATTTCGCCGCACCCGTCCGCGACGGCACGATTGTGATCGGCGCGGTTCTGGTGCGCGCCTCCCTCGACACCGTCGAGCAGGCCTGGGCGCTAACCCCCGATCCGGTATTGGCCAGCGATGCGGACGGCTTCGTGGTGCTCGCCAACCGCTATTGGTGGCAGGGCATGACGCTTCACCGCGATACCGACCCCGGCAATCAGCAATCGGTTCTGCGGCTGCGTTCGAAAGACCGTGCCGGCACATCGGCCGTAACACTGGCCGAGGGCGATAAATCACCCGGCGAATTCATCGAACACGTCAAACCGCTGCCATTGCTCGGCTGGACATTGCACGTCTTTGCCGGCACCGGACCGGTCGATCGGGCGATGACCTCGGCAGCGGTCATCGCCGCGCTCGCCTCGCTGACGCTGGCCCTTGCCGGCTGGCTGGTGCTTGAGCGGCGCCGGCAATTGATCGCCCGGGTGCGGCTGGAACGCGCCGCCGCCTTGCGGCTGGAGCGCCGGGTCCGCGACCGCACCGCCGCACTGACCGCCGCCAACACCAGCCTCGCCCGCGAGATCGGCGAGCATCAGGCGACCGAAAAGCAGTTGCGCCAGGCCCAGGCCGATCTCGTCCAGGCGGCCAAGCTCGCCGCGCTCGGTCAGATGTCGGCCGCCCTCGCCCATGAATTCAACCAGCCGCTCGCCGCCATCCGCAGCAATGCCGACAATGCCGGCATGCTGATCGATCGCGATCGCGCCGCCGACGCCAAGGAAAATCTCGGCCGCATTGCCGGCATGGTCGATCGCATGGCCCGGCTCGGCCGCAATTTGAAGACCTTCGCACGGCGGCCGGGCGACCGCACCAGCCCGGTGCCGCTGCGCACCGTGATCGGCGAGGTCGTCATGCTGATGTCGGCGCGCACCGGCAAGAGCGGCACTGAGGTCGCCGTCGACATGCCCGACGAAGAGATCATGGTCGAGGCCGGCCCGGTCCGGCTGCAGCAGGTGCTGGTCAACCTCGTCACCAATGCGCTCGACGCCTGCGAGGGGCGGAACGACACGCGGATTACGATTTCCGCGACCCGCGACGACGAATTCGCGACCATTTCCGTCGCCGATACCGGTCCGGGCATCGACGCCGAAATCCTCGGCCAGGTCTTCGATCCGTTCTTCACCACCAAGGCGGCCGGCGTCGGGCTTGGGCTCGGCCTGTCGATCGCCTACAACATCGTCAGGGACTTCAACGGAACGCTTGTCGCCCGCAACCGGGAGGACGGCGGCGCCGTGTTCGAGGTGCGGTTGCCGCTCGCCCGGCGCACCGAGACCGCGGCCGAGTAATACCAACCGTCGTGGAGTTTGACTCCTCTGATGGGCTCAAATCGGTTCACTCGGGCAGGCGCGGCGCGCAGCGCGATGTGGGGCATCGGGCAAGCG
>JANQEG010000082.1 GCA_028278505.1 Rhodobiaceae bacterium | reverse complement strand
TGGCGCGGGTTCCCGCCTTCCGACCAGACGATGTCGAACAAATCCTTGGCGATCTTGCCGGAGATCGTGCCGTCGCCGACGAGGTCGACGATCGCGCCGAGCTGTGCCGCGCCGACCGGCGCCGCTTCGATGTCGAGATTCTCCTTGTTGAGACGGCCGAACAGCTCGTTGATCACCCAGTTCGCCGCCTGCTTGGCGTCGCGCCCTTCGGCAACCGCCTCGAAATAGTCCGCCGACGCCCGTTCGGCGACCAGAATGCTCGCATCATAGGGGCTGATGCCGAACGCATCGACGAAGCGCTGGCGCTTCTGGTCGGGCAGTTCGGGCAGCGCCGCGGCGAGATCGTCGACATAGGCCTGGTCGAATTCGAGCGGCAGAAGATCCGGATCGGGGAAATAGCGGTAGTCGTGCGCCTCCTCCTTGGAGCGCATCGACCGGGTCTCGCCCTTGCCCGGATCGAACAGCCGGGTTTCCTGGTCGATGCTGCCGCCATCCTCCAGAATGCCGATCTGGCGCCGCGCCTCGTAATCGATCGCCTGGCCGATGAAGCGGATCGAATTGACGTTCTTGATCTCGCAGCGCGTGCCGAAATCCTCGCCGGGCCGGCGCACCGAGACGTTGACGTCGGCCCTAAGCGACCCCTCCTCCATATTGCCGTCGCAGGTGCCGAGATAGCGCAGGATCGTCCTGAGCTTGGTGACATAGGCCTTGGCCTCGTCGGCCGAGCGCATGTCCGGCTTGGAGACGATCTCCATCAGCGCGACGCCGGAGCGGTTGAGATCGACATAGGAATAGGACGGGTGCTGGTCGTGCAGCGATTTGCCGGCATCCTGTTCCAGATGCAGCCGCTCGATGCCGACCTCGATACGCTCGCCGTCGAGCATGTCGACGACGACAATGCCCTCGCCGACGATCGGCTGCTTGTACTGGGAGATCTGATAGCCCTGAGGCAAATCGGGATAGAAATAGTTCTTTCTGTCGAAGACGCTTTTCAGATTGATCGCCGCCTTCAGCCCGAGCCCGGTGCGGATCGCCTGGCGCACGCATTCCTCATTGATCACCGGCAGCATGCCCGGCATCGCCGCATCAACCAAAGAGACGTGCGCATTGGGCGCACCGCCGAATTCGGTCGAGGCGCCGGAAAAAAGCTTCGCCTTCGAGGTCACCTGGGCGTGCACCTCAAGGCCGATGACGACTTCCCAGTCGCCGGTGGCGCCCTTCAAGAGCTTTTTCGGGTCGGCGTTCCGCACCGCAACAGTCATGACCGATTCCCCTCGCCGTCCGCGTTCTTCCGGCGGCATTCACGGCTCGGAGATATCGGCCGGAACGGGCGGCGCGGTCAAGCTTTGTTCGGCAGCGGCTGGCAAATTCGGATATCCACAGCACCGGCCGGCTGCCTCGCGAATGAGCATCTAAGGATGATTTCCGGATAGCCGCCCGCCATGCTATGGCTAGACATTACCATCTTCGAACACAGAGCCGCGATGAGTGCGCGATGCGTCCGATTTCCTTAAGCGACTCGCTGTTCTTCAACCTCGGTGATCGCTACATCCTTTGCGTGTGCGAACTGTCGGCGCCGTGCGATCTGCACCTGTTCCGCCGCCAGATGGCGGTGGTGATCGCCGAGACGCCGGCGCTGAAGGAGCGCGTCGTGCGCCGGGGGATCGGATTCGCCGCGGTTCCGGACGACGCCTTCGACATTGCCGATCACGTCGTCGGCATCGCCGCCCCCGATTTGCGCGGCACCGCCGGGCTGATCGAATTTTCCGACCGCCTGCGCTACACCAGGCTGCCCAGGAGCCACACGCCGTGGCGGGCGCTGGTGATCAATCCGGCCGGAACCCCCGGCTGCGACGGCGGCACCACACGGGCAGTGATCTTCCAGCTCATGCACGGCCTTTCCGACGGCATGCGCGGCCTGCAGGTGCTGGCGACCATGCGCGGCCAGGAGAACCTGCCGGAACTGGCCGAGACCGCGGCCGGAACCGAAATTCCGCAGGAACGGCTGTTTCGCGGCAAGCCGGCGATCCCGTTCCGGGATGGCGGTGTCGGCGCCGTCGACCTCGACCGGCGCCTCCTGACCCGGGCCGCACAGAACGGCTCATCCGGCGTCACCGGCGTTCTCGTCAAGGCCTGCCGCCGGACGCTCGCCCGAACCGATCTGCTCCGGCCAGAACGTCCGCTCAGCGGCCGCATCGCCCACACCCGCATGCTGATCCGCCGTGTCGTCAATGACGGCAATGGCCGCGACCTCGGCAATCATCTGGAGACCAAGGTCGACGAGCCGCCGGCCAAGGAACCGAAATTCCGCCTGCTGCCGCGGGTCGAGCGGGCGCAAGGCTCGTCGTGGAGCCAGCATCTGGTGGCCAGGAGCCCGCCGCCCGTCGCCCGCAAGCTGATGCGGCTGTGGATTTCCAAATTCGATGCCTTCGTCTCGCTGGTGCCCGGCCCGGTCCGGCAAATCGCCTTCGGCGGCGCGCCGATGCGGGCGATCTACGGCGTCGCGCCGCTTTCCGGGCCGGTGCCGATCTCCTTGACCTGCGTCACCTATGCCGGCGGGGTGACGTTGACCGTCATTCCCGGCCCCGAGGCGACCGCCGATGCGGCCGAGATCGCCGGTGCCATCCTCGGCGAAATCGAGGCGATGGCCGAAGGCGCCGAGAAGGTCGTCGTGAGCGCCGAGGAGTCGGCCGAATCCCTGTGACCGGGATCGCCGGACCGGCCCGCTATTGCGGATTATCGCACCAGTCTTTCGCGCCCTGAGGCCGGTCGGCTATCGACTCGACCAGACGCGCGACATGGGGCAGCAGGGCGTCGGCCAGGATCGCATTGCCCCGGTCGTTGAAATGGACGTAATCCGTATAAACGCCGAGCCGGTCGGGTGCCGAGAATAGTCGGGAAAGATCGACATAGTTCTCGGCGTATCTTTGCGTTCCGGCCTTCTCGATCAGCGTGTCGTATATGTCCCTGAACCGGGCTGCCGAAATGATCGGCGGACTCGCCAAGGGAACACCGGTGTCCTCGTGGGAGATCGCACGGAAGGGCTGTATCGCCACCAGACACGGATAGCCGTTCAGGGCACAGTTCTTCAGTATCGCCTGCGTGTTTCTGATGTATTCACCAACGACAGACGTCTTGTATGCATCAAACAATTGGTCGTCTTCATCAACACCATCACGAACAGCGTTTATCTTGCCGTAGAGGAAATGATTCGAAACCGCATTTGCGAACGCACTGACCTCGGCCAGATATTGAAGAAGCGAGTTGCCGTAGAATTTCGTGTAGCGCGTGCCCGTCTGATAGGCATCGCCGGGGCGGCTTGCCGTGTTCAGGGGCAACACCACATCATTGAACCCGTCGAGAACAAGCACGATGTCCGGCGCCCTGGGGGCGACCGCCAGATGAAAGGCCAGTCGTTCCTGCAGCGAATTGAAACCACCGATAGCCGCGTTGAAGACATGGATGTCGTCGGTGTCAAAGGTCCGGCGAAGCTTGCCTTCGAGCACGCCGTGCCAGGTCTTTTCCCTGTCCGAGGCGCCCACGCCCTGGGCCGCCGAACCGCCCAAAACAAAGATGCTCAAGGCATTGTTATTGTTGCAGATAATTTCATCGACTTGGGCCGCATCATATCGAGAAAAAATGTGGTCGAAGAGAAAATCGGTTCGGCGGGCTTGGTCCCGCGGCTTTTCCGCCCGGCCGCGATAGGTATAATTTCCCATAAAATCCGCCGCATATCCATAGGCACGCGGATGACCGCTCGATCCTTGGGCCCTCTCTGATCGCACGCCGTCGGCGAAATGATGACCCGAGACGAAGATCGGATCGTAGGGCCGCGTATACAGTCGCGGCTCAAACCCGATCAGCCTCGCCCCGGCTTCGAGAACCACGACGGCAAGAACAAAGTAAAACAAGGCTTTCCCAAGCAAATTGTAGAAACGGTTGATCATTTCATGGTCTTTTCAGGACGGTGTTCTTCTTCGGCAAGACGGCATGGTCGGTTGCCGGAATCTGCTGTCCGTAAATCTGCAAACCGCGGCCGCATTCTAGCGCCGCTCCCGGCGCCAATGCCAGACACCGCAAACTCATGCTGCACGGCCGGGATCAGCGGATCGCTGCGCGCATCATCTCCTGTCGGCTGTCCATACGGCATCGCCTTTGACGCCGACGGGACGCGGCTGTAGGAAGCCTCATGGCCGCCGATCCCGCCCTCGAACTGACCGATTTCGCCGCCCGCCTGCGCCCGGGCCAGCGCCTCATCGGCCTCGACCTCGGCACCAGGACGATCGGCCTTGCCCTTTCCGACGTGATGCGGGCAATCGCCTCGCCGCTCAAAACGATCAGGCGGCGCAAATTCTCCGCCGACGCCGGCCGCCTGCTCGACATCTGCCGGGACAATGATGTCGGCGGCCTCATTATCGGCCTGCCGCTCAACATGGACGGATCGGAAGGGCCGCGCGCCCAGTCGACCCGCGCCTTTGCGCGTAATCTCGCCACCCGCACCGATCTGCCGATCGCCTATTGGGACGAGCGGCTGTCGACGGCCGCGGTCACCCGCACGCTGATCGATGCCGATGCCAGCCGCGCCCGCCGCGCCGAACTGGTCGACAAGATGGCCGCTGCCTACATCCTGCAGGGCGCGCTCGACCGGCTGGCGCGGCTTTAACGCCCCGCGCCCTGGCACTAGGGGATGCACATGTCTTGTTGATTTGCACCGCTTCAGGGTGGGAAAAATCTGTGCGCAACGAGAACCTCTTGGCACCTCACCCGCGAAAGCGGGTGTCCATTGGCCGATCCGTCCTTACTGGCACTTGTTTTGTCAGTCGATTCTTCAACCCGCAACAGCCGAGGACAGTGCGTATTGAGGGGATAATTGGATTCCCGTCCCCGCCTGCGCGGGGACAGGCTTTTCGCGGGAAAGGTGGACAAAGGCAGGGTCGCGCCCACCGACCATCGCATCACTTCGGCGAGGTTCGAACAGGGATATGTCCTGAAATGCGACGCGTCAGGCGATCGATCGATGTCGTGCCGGTATGCGGCTTTGAGATGTATGACGCCCCG
>JANQEG010000052.1 GCA_028278505.1 Rhodobiaceae bacterium | reverse complement strand
GCCGAATTTCGACAGTTTCAGGGCGACTGCGTCCATGCAGCCAAGCGCATGGGCGCGCAGGAGCGTCGGAATATCGTGGACGCTCTCGTCGAGCTTCATGGCCAGGCCCGTGGCGTTGCGCACCGCGGCGCAGTCCTCAAGCGTCTCGCAGGGCTGTTCGAGCATGACATCGAGATCGGCGACGGCGCGGCCGGTTCGGGTCGCATCCAGGCGTTTGGCGCCGCAATTCCAGTCGCCATAGACGAGCGGACCGGGGCCGACCGCCTCGCGCACCAGCCGCAGCCTTGCGGCATCGGCCTGCCAGTCGCGGTCGCGGCCGAGCTTGGCCTGGAACTGGGTGATGCCGGTCTTCTGCGCTTCGACCGCGATTCGCGCCATTTCCTCGGGCTCGATACAGGTGATCGAGTGATAGAGCGGCAGGCGTTCGTGCCGGCGGCCGCCGAGAAGGGTCGAGACCGGGACGCCGAGCGCCTTGCCGGTCAGGTCCCAAAGCGCGATGTCGATCGCCGATTTGGCGTAGCGGTGATCCTTGAGACGGGCCTCGAGCCGGGCCATCGGCGCCTCGACGCCGAGCGGATCGGCGCCGATCAGGACCGGAACCAGTTCGGCGATCGCCGGCGCGACGCCGCCGGCATAAGCCGGCAAATAAAACGGGATCGGGCAGACCTCGCCCCAGCCGGAGATCCCGTTATCGGTTTCGATCCGCAGCACCATCGTGTCGACGGTGGCGCAGGTCTTGCCCTCGGCCATGTGGTAGGCGACATGGCTCGTCAGCGGCACGCGCCAGAGAGTGAGCCGGCTAATCTTCATCTCACCCCCCGTAAACCGCGACCGGTTCGCCGAGCGCCTCCTCGTCGGGCGCGACGCCGAGACCGGGCGCTTCGGGCAGGCGCAGATGGCCGTGATCGTTGCGCGGGCCGCGGCCGCCGGCGATCTCGGCGGTGATCATGTCCTGGCAGGCCCAGACGCCGAGCAGGTGCTGATCGGGGATCGTTGCGGCGAGATGCAGCGCCTCGGTGTCGGCGAGCACCGAGCCGCCGGTGGCCATGACATAACAGTCGATACCGTGGGCAAGGGCGATGTCGCGGATGCGCCGCGCCTTGGTCAATCCGCCGACCCGGTTGAGCTTTATCCCGAAGACCTCGGCGAGGCCGTCGCGGGCGATGCGGACCGCATCCTGAAGCGTAACGAGGCTTTCGTCCACGCTGACCGGGGCGGAATGAAGCGCGCGGATGGCGGCGATGTCGTCGAGGGTCTCGCCGGGCTGTTCGAACATTGCGCCGAGGTCTTCGGTCGCCTTCATCACCCGGATCGCCTGCTGGCGGGTCCAGGCGCGGTTGACGTCGTAAAGCACGCGCTCGCCGCGGGGACGGTGCGCCTCGACATCGCGGATACGTTCGATGTCACGCTCGACGTCGCCGCCGACCTTGACCGAATGGACCCAATAGCCGCGCGCCCGGTAGCGATCGAGCACCTGCCGGGTTTCTTCGACCGACTTCGCGCCGACCGAAGAGGCGATCGGAGCGGGGTTGCGCGATCCGCCGCCCATAAGATCGGCGATCGGCAGGCCGGCCGCCTGCCCGGCGATGTCCCAGCAGGCCATGTCGATCGGCGCCTTGGCATAAAGATGGCCCGGCAGCGCCAGGTCCATGGCGCGTTCCACATCGGTGACCCGGCGCGGGTCCAGGCCGAGGATGAAGGGCGCCATGGTCTCGATACCGGCGCGGATGCCGGGGCCGTGGGCGGCGACATAGGTGTGGCCCCAGGGCGTTCCCTCGCCCCACCCGGTCAGGCCGTCATCGGTGTCGATCCGGACGAAGGTGGCGTCGAGCACCTCGAATTTGAGGCGGCCGCCGGACAGCCAATAGGGATGCTCCAGCGGCAGGTCGCGATGGTAGACCGAGATCCGGGTGATCTTCATGCGCGCTACATCACAACGACGATGTTTCCGACGTGGCGCTTGGCGATGAAGGCCTCCTGCGCCTTGACCAGATCGCGCAACGGATAGGTCGCCGCGAGCAGCGGCCTGATCTCGCCGCGTTCGATATAGCCGACAAGATCGCGAAAGACGTGCGGCTTCGGGATGGTCGCCCCGGTGAAGGTCAGATCGTGCAGATAGAGCGTGCGCAGATCGAGTTCGACGATCGGCCCGGCGATTGCGCCCGAGCAGGTGTAGCGGCCGCCGCGGGCGAGCGCCTCGATCAGGCGCGGAAAGGCCGGCCCGCCGACGATATCGGCGACGACGGTGACGGTGTCGCGGCCGATCGCCTGTTTGAGCGCGGCGCCGAGATCGCCGGGATCGCGCGGCAGGATCGCGGTCGGCTTGAGGTCTTCGATCTGGGCGTGCTTGGATTCGCTCGCCATGGCGATCGTTTCTGCGCCGCGGCGTCTGGCGAGCTGGATCAGCGCAGAGCCGACGCCGCCGGAGGCGCCGGCGATCAGTACGGTGTCGCCCTCAGCGACATTTGCCCGGCTAAGCATATTCTCGGCGGTGGAGGAGGAGATGGCGAAGGTGGCCAGTTCGGCATCGCTCAGATCGCAGTCGACCGGAACCGCATTGCGGTGATCGACCGCCACATAGTCGGCAAAGCCGCCATTGCATTCGGAGCCGAAATAGCCGCATTTGGCGATATTAAGCGGGTCGCCCCAGTCGCGCAGGACGGTGTCGATCATGACCCGGCGGCCGAGAAGCGCCGGATCGGCACCATCGCCGAGCGCCACGACGGTGCCGGCGACATCGCCGCCCTGAATGCGGGGGAAGGTGATCGGGGAACCGCCCCAAGTGGAATCATCGTCTTCCGCGGCCTCAAGCGCGGCGCCGGTGGTGGCGCCCGAAACGCCCTTGGAATACCAGCCGGTGCGGGTGTTGACGTCGGTGTTGTTGAGGCCGCAGGCATGGACCTTGACCAGAACCTCGCCGGGGCCTGTTTCGGGCGTCGGCCAGTCGTCGCGATAGACGAGCTTGTCGAGGCCGCCATGACCGGTGAGCACCACAGCGCGCATGGTTTTGGGGATCGGATCTCCGGAAGTCATGCCGCGTCGCTCTCCTGTTGTCTGTCGGTACGTGGCCTGAGGTTCTGCGGATCATAGGCGGGTTCGCCGAGGACAGCGGCCTTGCGCGGTTCGCCCATGATCATGACCTCCAGCTCGGTTCCGGGCCTTGCGGCATCCGGTCTGACATAGGCAAACGCAAGTATGGTGCCGACGCTGTGGCCAAAGGCGACGGAACTCGTCGAACCGACGACCTCGCCGTCCTTCAGCACCGCTTCACCGCCATGGCCGTCGCTGTCGCCGTCCGCTTCGATGGCGAGATAGGCGCAGACCCAGCGCAGCGGCTTTTCAAGGCTGGCGGCGGTTTCGGCGCGGCCGAGGAATTCGCCCTTGTCGAGCCTGACGAAGCGCATCACGGCGGCTTCCGGCAGAGTGACCTCATTGGTGAGTTCGCCGGCGCCGGGAAACGCCTTTTCCATACGCATCGCGTTCATTGCGAACGAGCCGTAGTCGGCAATGCCGTGCGGCTCGCCGGCCGCCCAAAGCGCATCGTAGACGGCGGGCAGGTTCTCGCGGGGGCCATGGATCTCCCAGCCGAGCTCGCCGGCATAAGACACGCGCAACGCCCACATAAGGTGGCCGGCGATGTCGATCTCCTGGGCGCTCAGCCAGCGGAAGGCGGCGTTGTCGAGGGCCGCGTTTGTGTTGGCGGCAAGGATTTCGCGCGATTTCGGTCCCTGCAGCGCGATCGCCGCCCAGTCGTCGGAGAGGTTCCGGATCGATACGGCCTTGCTCGCCAAATTCTGGTGCAGATGGTCGAGCAGGCGCTGCTCGAAGAAGGCGGCGCAGACCAGATAATAGCGGTCGGCGGCCATGCGCATAATCGTCAGTTCCAGTTCGATGCGGCCGCGCCGGTTGAGCATGTGGGAAAGCGCGATGCCGCCATCTTCTGCCGGCAGCCGGTTGGCGGTAAGCCGGTCGAGAAGGCCACGCGCATCGGCGCCGCCGAGCTCGACCTTGGTGAAAGTGGAAATGTCCATGATCCCGGCGCGTTCGCGCACCGCCTTCGTCTCGAAACCGACCATGGCGTGCCAGGGCGCGCGGCGGAACGAATAATGGTCGCGCTGTTCAAGGCCGTCGCGGGCGAACCAGCGCGGCCGCTCATGGCCGAAGACCTCCTCGAAGACGGCACCCTTCGCCTTCAGCCGCTGATAGAGCGGGCTCGGTTTGATCGGCCGCCCGGCGAGGCGGTTGAAATGGGGAAACGGGATCTCGTGGCGCAGGCAGTAATCCTCCTTTGCCTTGATCACCTGCCAATCCTTGTCGGCATAGGCGCCGAAACGGCGCGGATCGAATTCGCGCATGGAAATGTCGGCGGCGCCATGCACCATCCATCGGGCGAGTTCGCGGGTCAGGCCCGGGCCCCAGCCAATGCCGATCTGGGTGCCGCAGCAGCACCAGTAATTGCGGACGCCGGGCGCCGGGCCGATCATCGGATTGCCGTCGGGCGGATGGGAGATGGCGCCGTGCACCTCGCGCCGGATCCCGAGTTCGGCGAAGACCGGCATCCGACCGAGCGCCTGCTCCAGATAGGGCATGACCCGGTCATAATCGGGGGCGAAGAGCTCGTTCTCGGCCTCCCACGGGCAGAACTCCTCCCACACGGTGTTGGGGTTCTCCTTTTCGTAGATGCCGATAAGCCCGGACTTCTGTTCCATGCGGATATAGCCGGAGACCAGACGATCGTCGCGCACCACCGGCAATTCACTGGTCAAGTCCAGGAATTCCGGCACCGTTTCGGTAACGAAATAATGATGGGTCATGGACGTCATCGGCAATTGCAGGCCGCTCCATTCGCCCATCTGGCGGGCATAGGTGCCGCCGGCATTGACGACGTGCTCGCACACAATATCGCCGGCCTCGGTCGACACCTTCCATTCGCCCGACGGCATCTGTTTGATGTCGGTGGCGCGGCAGCGGCGGACGATCGCAGCACCCAGCCGGCGGGCGCCGATCGCCAGCGCCTGGGTGATGCCCGAGGGATCGGCGTGGCCGTCATCCGGCGTGTGGAGGGCGCCGAGCACGCCGTCGAGGTTATAGTAGGGGTGGAGTTCGGCGATGCGCGCGGGCCCGACCAGCTCGATCCGGAAGCCGAGGGCGCGGGCAACGCTCAGCGTATGGCGCAGCCAGTCCATCTCGTCGCTCGTGTAGGCCAGGCGAAGCGAGCCGCAGCCATGCCAGCTCACCGACTGGCCGGTCTCCGCTTCCAGGCGGCCGGAATAGAGATCGATATTGTAGCCGACGCAC
>JANQEG010000048.1 GCA_028278505.1 Rhodobiaceae bacterium | reverse complement strand
CGCGCAACGGTGTGCCGCACCGTCGGTGTTCGAATGCGTCCTTGGGAAAACTGGAGCGGGCGATGAGATTCGAACTCACGACCCCAACCTTGGCAAGGTTGTGCTCTACCCCTGAGCTACGCCCGCTCATCACTGGCACCCGGATAGTCCCGGGCCGGCCGGAGGCCTATATGGACCATGCCGACAGTGATTGCAATACTGAAGCAACAGCGTATTGATTTCACGTTAAACCCTATCTGAATGCCCGCGAAAAAAGGCCGGCCGTCCGAAACCGAGGGCGGATCGCGGGGCCGCCTCCGGATCGCCGTGACCGGTCAATTCCGCCGAAATATCAGGTCCTTGGCGGCGATGATGGCGCCGGCCGTGATCATCAGCGCGGCCAGCCCCACAATCACGGAAAATTCACCATAACCGGCGGCAATCAGCACCAGCGTCGACAGGAGCGGGGCGGCATAGGCGCTCGCCCCGATGACCTGGATGTCGCCATGCTTGACGCCGTAATCCCAGACATAGAAGGCGCCGCCGACCGGCATCAGCCCGAGGCCGATAACGGCCAGCCATTCGATCGTGCCGGCCGGCCAGACGGTCTGCTCCAGGCCGAGATGGCAGAGCGCGGCCAGACACGCGGTGACGAGGCAGAAGCCGGCGACCGCATCGGTCGGCACGGCGGCATTGCGGCGCGACAGCACCGAATAGCTCGACCACACGACGGCGCAGACGAATGCGGCGGCATAACCGATGACATAGTCGGGATTGGCGGTAAAGCCGCGGCCGCCGGTGACGATGAGGGCGGTGCCGGCAAGCCCGATGAGGGCGCCCACTATGTGGTGCCAGCCGAGCCGTTCGCCCGGCAGGGCTGCCGACAGAAGCACGATCAGCAGCGGCCACAGATAGGCGATCAGCCCGGCCTCGACCGGCGGCGCGTTGCGCAGCGCGGTGAAGTAGAAGAAATGATAGCCGAACAGCCCGCCGACGCCGAGCAGCCACACCGGCAGCTTCTGGACGAGGGCGCGCCGCGCTAGCGGACGGAACGGCCAGGTGAGCGCGCCGATGGCGCCGCCGATGAGGAAGCTCATCGCCGCCAGCTGGAACGGCGGCACTGTGCCGCTGGCGGCGGTGAACAGCGCCAGCAGCGCCCACATCAGCACCGCAGTGAAGCCGATCAGCGTGGCCAGGGAACGACTGGTGGACATGGGCGATCTATCCGGGGAAACTGCCGGCGTTCGACTGCCGCGCGCGGGCGGTCGGGGAAAGCGGTCGATCACACATCACGACGCTTCTTGGGACTATTGCCTTTGACGCCTTGATTTACGGCCAAACAGAGAGAGACGGCAACCGCTCTATTCCCCTCACCCGGCGCTTGCGCGCCGACCTCTCCCCAGAGGGGAGAGGTGAGGTCTTTGACTGCGTTGCGGTTTTCGTGCCCTCTCCCCGGCGGGGAGAGCGACAGGGTGAGGGGGCTGAAATCGCCGCCTTTGTCCGCACATCCGGCATGGCGATCAGAACGGTGTCGTGTAGTGTGGCGGTCGAAATCCGACCAACCACTTAAGGCTCTAGGCGACAGCGGGAGGAAACGTCAATGGCGAAAGCATACTGGATCGCGCGGGTCGATGTCTCCGATCCCGACGCCTATAAAAACTATGTTGCGGCCAATGCAGAGCCGTTCGCCAAATATGGCGCGCGGTTCCTGGTGCGCGCCGGCGATTTCGAGGCGCCGGAGGGCACGGCACGGCAGCGCAATGTGGTCATTGAATTCGCCGACTATCAAACCGCGCTGGCGTGCTATCACTCGCCGGAATACCAGAAGGCGGCGGCGATCCGCATGGCGGCGGCAGACACCGACCTTGTCATCATCGAGGGCTATGACGGACCGCAGCCGGGCGCGGCGTAGCAGCCCTTCGGGATCAGACGCCTGAGAGAACTTCAAGGAGCCGCAGATGGCGTATTGGCTGTTCAAATCGGAACCGGGCACCTGGTCGTTCGACGACCAGGTCGCCGCCGGGCCCGACGGCGCCGAATGGGACGGGGTGCGCAACTACCAGGCGCGCAATTTCATGCGGGCGATGAAGCAAGGCGATCTCGGCTTCTTCTATCACTCGGTCGACGAAAAGCGGATCGTCGGGATTGTCCGGGTCACGGCCGAGGCGCATCCCGATTCCACCGATGGTACGGATAGGTGGGAGTGCGTCGATGTCGCCGCGGTCGAGCCGGTGAAGACGCCGGTCACCCTCGATGAAATCAAGGCGACGCCGCAGCTTCAGGACATGATGCTGGTGAAGAATTCGCGGCTTTCGGTGCAGCCGGTGACCGCTGACGAATGGGCGATCGTCTGCGCCATGGCCGGCGTCGACGGCGCCTGATGCCATGGACATCTATCACGCCTTCGTCGCGCTGAAGCCCGGCTGCAAGGATCTGGAGTTCGCGGCAGCGGTCGCCGACTATTTCGGTGCGCTTGAGGCGGAGGGAAAGATCACGGCCTGGCGGCTGATGCGGCGCAAGCTCGGCCTCGGGCCGGACGAGCTCGGCGAGTTCCACATCATGATCGAATTCGACGGGCTGGCGCAGTTCGACGCGCTCTTTCTCGATGTCGCGGCGCGGACCGGCGAAATCGAGGCGCGGCACCATGCGGTCAATCGCTTGGTTGAACGGGTGACGTTCGCGCTTTACCGCGATTTTCCGGACCCGGTGCGCCAGCGCGGCGGCGAGCGGTTCTGACGTGCGCGAAACCGACATCCTGCCCGGCGCGCCGATCGCCGATCGCGAAGCGTTCATCCGCGAAAACACGCGATTGATCGCGCCGCCGCTCGTCCCGGAGATTTCGCTTCATCTCGCCGACGACACCTCGCCGCTGTGGCGGAAGGGCGAGGAGGAGCTGACCGCGCTCGGCCTGCCGTCGCCCTATTGGGCGTTTGCCTGGGCCGGCGGCCAGGCGCTTGCCCGCTACCTCATCGACACGCCGGCGGTCGTCGCCGGGCGGACGGTGCTCGATTTCGGCGCCGGCTCGGGTCTCGGCGCGATCGCGGCGATGAAGGCGGGCGCCGCCGCGGTCGCCGCTGCCGATGTCGACGCCTTCGCCCAAGCCGCGATCGGCCTGAATGCGGCGGCCAACGGCGTTGCGGTCGACATCATCGCCCGCGATCTCCTGGGCGACGACGGCGCGCCGATGAATTTCGACGTCATCATCGCCGGTGATGTCTTTTATGAATGGCCGGCCGCAGGCACGGTCGCCCGCTGGCTGGAACAAAGGCTGGCGGCGGGCGCCGAAATCCTCATCGGCGATCCCGATCGCTACTATCTGCCCAAGGACCGGCTGCGCCAGCTCGCCACCTATTCGGTTCCGGTCACGCGGGCGCTTGAAGACCTGTCGATCAAAAAATGTGCGGTGTGGCGCTTTGATGCTCGGAAAAATGTCGATTGCGGCGCTGCCGGGAAGGCTTAAAATCCCGCCGAATTGAGTTGGTTGGATCGGAGTCCGTGATGTCGTTTGCCGGCTTCAGTTATATTGCGGTGATATTGGCGGCGATCGCCGGTTTTGCCGTCGGATCGGTCTGGTACGGTGTCCTCGGCAAGCAGTGGATGGCGGCCGTCGGCCTGACCGAGGCCGATATCCGCCAGCGCAGCAATGGCCGCCCGCCGATCGTTCAATTCGTCACCGCCGGTTTCGCCGATCTCGTCATGGCGGCGATGCTCGCCGGCATCATCGGCCATCTCGGGCCGAACCAGGTCACGATCTGGAACGGCCTGGTCTCCGGCTTCTTCTGCTGGCTCGGCTTCATTGCGACCACCATTGCCGTCAACAACGCCTTTGCGATGCGGCCGCCGGAGCTGACGGCGATCGATGCCGGCCACTGGCTCCTCGTGCTTCTGGTCATGGGCATGGTGATCGGGGCGTTCGGCTGATGGCCGCACCCGAGCGACGTCCCGCGGCCTCGCCGTTTGCGCGCGTCGAGGCCGGCACGGCTTTGATCGATCTTGCCGATATCCCCGATCCCGGCGCCAAGAGCGTCATCATCGGCGAGGGGCTCGCCCGCGCCGATGTCGTCATCTGCCGCCATGACGGCGAGCTGCGCGCCTATCACAATGCCTGCCCGCATGGCGGCACGCCGCTGGAGACCTTTGACGGTCGCTTCCTCGATGCCGAAAATCCGCAAGTTCTGGTCTGCTCGACCCATGGCGCACGGTTCCGCGCCGCGGACGGATATTGCCTCAAGGGACCGTGCCAGGGGCTCGCGCTGCGCCCGATCCCGGTCCGCATAGAGGGCGGGAAGGTCATTGCCGCGTGACGGGCAATCGCCGGACGCACCGACGAAAGTGCGAGCTTGCGGATGTTGCGGCCGGCCGGCCGGGTCAGCATAATCGCTTGTGAACGGACAGCGCCGAGGGCGCGCGCGAATGAGTTAGTTGGGAGGGGACACCCATGTCGGAAGTCAAGGTCTATCCGGTGTCGGACGCGGCTGCCGCCGCGGCGCTGATCGATGATGCGAAATATCTGGAAATGTATGCACGCTCCATATCCGATCCGGAGGGCTTCTGGGACGAGCACGGCCAGCGCATCGACTGGATGAAGCCGTATACGAAGGTCAAGAACACCTCCTATGACTACGACAACGTCTCGATCAAATGGTTCGAGGACGGCACGCTGAACGTTTCGGTCAACTGTGTCGACCGCCATCTGGCGACGCGCGGCGACCAGACCGCGATCATCTGGGAGGGCGACGAGCCGGACCAGGACGCGAAGATCACCTATCGGGAGCTGCACGAGCACGTCTCGAAACTCGGCAATGTGCTGCGCGCCAACGGCGTCAAGAAGGGCGACCGGGTGACCATCTACATGCCGATGGTGCCGGAGGCGGCCTACGCCATGCTCGCCTGCGCCCGTGTCGGCGCCGTCCACTCCATCGTCTTCGGCGGGTTTTCGCCGGACGCGCTCGCCGGCCGCATCGAAGACTGCCGGTCGAATTTCGTCATCACCGCCGATGAGGGCATTCGCGGCGGCCGCGCGGTGCCGCTCAAAGACAATACCGACAAGGCCATCGAGATCGCCGAGCGCGACGGCGCCAAGGTCGACAAGGTGCTGGTGGTGCGGCGCACCAGCGGCGATGTGGCGATGAAGGACGGGCGCGATGTCTGGTATCACGAGGCGATGGCGGGGGCCTCGGCCGACTGCCCGCCCGAGGAGATGAGCGCCGAGGATCCGCTGTTCATCCTCTATACCTCCGGCTCGACCGGAAAGCCCAAGGGCGTGCTGCACACCACCGGCGGCTATCTGGTCTACGCCTCAATGACGCATCAATACGTGTTCGACTACCATGACGGCGACATCTACTGGTGCACGGCCGATGTCGGCTGGGTCACCGGCCACTCCTATATCGTCTACGGGCCGCTCGCCAACGGGGCGATCACGCTGATGTTCGAAGGGGTGCCGACCTATCCCTCGCCGTCCCGCTTCTGGGAGGTGTGCGACAAGCACAACGTCAACATCTTCTACACGGCGCCGACGGCGATCCGCGCGCTGATGGGCGCCGGCAATGATCACGTCACCAAGACCTCGCGCAAATCGCTGCGCATCCTGGGCTCGGTCGGCGAGCCGATCAATCCGGAGGCCTGGGAATGGTACTACAACGTGGTCGGTGACGGCCGCTGCCCGATCGTCGACACCTGGTGGCAGACCGAGACCGGCGGCATCCTGATCACGCCGCTGCCGGGCGCCACGGCGCTCAAACCCGGTTCGGCGACGCGGCCGTTCTTCGGCGTCAAGCCGGCGATCGTCGACGGTGACGGCAATCTGCTGGAGGGGGAGACGGAAGGCAATCTCATCATCCTCGATTCGTGGCCGGGCCAGATGCGCACGGTCTACGGCGATCACGACCGCTTCGTGCAGACCTATTTCGCCACCTATAGGGGCCGCTATTTCACCGGCGACGGCTGCCGCCGCGACGGCGACGGCTATTACTGGATCACCGGCCGCGTCGACGATGTCATCAACGTCTCCGGCCATCGCATGGGCACCGCGGAGGTCGAATCGGCGCTGGTCGCCCATCCGAAAGTGTCGGAATCGGCCGTCGTCGGCTATCCGCACGACATCAAGGGCCAGGGCATCTACGCCTATGTGACGCTGATGGCCGGCGAGACGGAGTCCGAGGAATTGCGCAAGGAGCTCGTCCAATGGGTGCGCAAGGAGATCGGGCCGATCGCCTCCCCCGACCTCATTCAATGGGCACCCGGCCTGCCGAAGACCCGGTCCGGCAAGATCATGCGCCGCATCCTGCGCAAGATCGCCGAGGACGACTTCTCCAATCTCGGCGACACCTCGACGCTGGCCGATCCGGGCGTCGTCGACAACCTCATCGATAACCGCCAGAACCGCAAAGGCTGACGGATAGGCCGCGCCCGTCCCTCAGGGACGGGCGGTCTGCGAGGGGCGGGCCGGCCGAGGGAACGCGAAAGGTCGGCGCAGAGTTTGGCTCTGTGCGGCGTTTTTCTGTTCGTCATTCCCGCGAAGAGCCTGTCCCAGCGTCCGCGCTAGGGGATGCACATTTCTTGCCGATTTGCGTCGCTCTGGGCGCGAATATCTGCGCGCAAGGTAAACCTCTTGGCACCTCACCCGCGAAAGCGGGTGCCCATTGGCCGATCCGCCCTTATTGGCGCTTGTTTTGTCAGTCGAATCTCCAACCCGCAATAGCCAATGACAGAGCGTATCGAGAGGATAATTGGATTCCCGTCCCCGCCTGCGCGGGGACAGGCTTTTCGCGGGAAAGGTGGATAAAGGCAAGGCTGCGCCAACTAACCATCGCATCAATTCGGCGACGTTCGAACAGGGGTATTTCCTGAACTTCAACACGTCAGACGATCGATCGAGGTCGTGCCGGTATCTGGCTTCTGAGTTGTGTGAATCCCCTAGCGCGCAGGCGGGTACGGGAATCCAATAAGGCCTGACCGTAAACAAAATCGCCTGCCGCCGCCGCCATATTGGACCCCCACCTTCGTGGGGGTGACGAGAGGAAAGACGGGGGACTCGATCCGAGAGAATTGAAACGGACGGCGACGACCGCCCGCCGGACGCCGATCTGTTCCGTTAACGTTAATTGCCTGTTTTCAATAAAGGCCTGACGAAATTGCCGGCCCTTGCCGTAAAATCGGCCAACGGATCAGTTGGTAGTGGAGGTGGGCCGATGGGATGGCGCGGTGTGGCGCTTGCGGCCGCGATGGCGGCGGTGATCGGAATGTGGGCCGGCGCGCCCGGCTCGGCGCGCGAAGTCGTGCGGTTCACGAGCAAATATCCGATCGGCTCGATCGTCATCAAGAACCAGGAGCGCCGGCTCTACTTCGTCGCCGGGCGGGGCAAGGCGATCCGCTATCCGGTCGCCGTCGGCAAGGCCGGCAAGCGCTGGGTCGGGCGCACCTTCGTCGACGGCAAACATGTCAATCCGGCGTGGGCGCCGCCGGCCGTCGTCAAGCGCGACATCCCGTCCCTGCCCGATCTGATCCCGGGCGGTGCGCCGAACAATCCGATGGGCAAGCGGGCGCTGACGCTGGCCGGTGACGAATATGCCATTCACGGCACGAACCGGCCGAGATCGGTCGGCCGGTTCGCGTCTTATGGCTGTATCCGGATGTACAACAGCGACATCATCGATCTGTTCGATCGGGTCCGCGTCGGCACGCCGGTGATCGTCGTCCCGTGACTGCGGTCGGCGCCGCGTGCGGCGCCGCCTTTATTACTTGGTCAGCCGCAGGCGATTGACGTCGTTGGCGATGACCTGGAATGCGGTGCGCAACTGCTCGCCGTTCCGGGCATCGAAGTAATGCGTGCCGGAATCGGAGGCGCAGTATTGCAGCAGCTCCCTGGCCGAGGACGGTGCCTTGAACGCGACCGCGTAGATAACGATGTCCTTGGTGGCGGCCTTCATGTTGTCGCAGAGCGCGCGGGCGCGCTGGGCCGAGGCGGACGAGCCGCGGTGCTCGGTCCAGACGTACTCCCACCGTCTCGTGCGCCAATTGTAGTCCCAGCCCCAGTCATAATAGGTGTTGAACGAGCCGTCGGTCATCAGCACGGCGACCTTCATGTTCTCTTCGTCGAGATAGGGCTCGGGCTGGCTTTCCGCCGGCCACAGCGGACCCCAGTTCGGCGACAGCATGTACCAGGACCAGCCGATGCCGGTCTGCCCGGCGGTGGCGCCCCTGGCCGAAAGTGCGTTGATCCGCTGCTTCAGCGTCGTGCTGTTCGCCGTCATCGGCAGGATCTCGTTGCCCGGGCAGTCGTTCGTACCGTTCTTCAGCGGCGCCGACGTGTAGTCGGTGTCGGTGGCCCGGTAAGGCTCTTCGCGCTCTGTCGCGCATTCGGTGCTGGCGCCGCCCGTGGCGGAGTTGGCGTACGGCCCGGCATTGACTCCTTCGCTGTAGGGGACGAGTCCGATGCGGACCTTCTTCGGGGCGCCGCCATCGGGCAGCAGAATGTCGACGAGGTCGCTCGCAGCGGTGCGCAGGTCGGAAATCTTCGAGCCGCGCATGGACCCGGTGACGTCGAGCGCCATGATCAGTTCGACATCGCGGGAGCTCGCCGCGGCGGAGGCGGAGTTGACGATGTCGAGTTCGTCATAGCCGGCGAGCGCCATCAGATAGGTGTCGGCGGTGATCGTCGCATCGATGTTTACCGAGCCGTCTTCAACATTGATGGTCAGCGTGAAATCGGAAAGCATGCTGTCGCCGCCGCGGCCGGCAAGATTGGCCTCGATGAGGTCGCGGGCAAGCTGCTGCAGGGCGGCCTGATCGGTGTTGCCGGCGGCGAGTTCCTTGGCGGCCGCGATGGCGGCGCTGTCGAGGGCGTCGCCGAGATGGCTGCGCAGCCGGCTGGCGTTGGAATAGTCGACGGCAAGGCCGACCATCAGCAGGACCGGGACCATCGCCAACGCGAAGATCATCGCGACCGCGCCTTTCGAATCGTGACGGAGAGCGCCGCTCCGCTCCGCAAGTTTCCGCCCGAACGCCTTCAGCGGTGTCTTAAAGTCGATCATCTTTTCCGACCTTCCGCACAAATAACAGCCCGCAGAATTGCGAACATCGATTGCGTACGCCTACGGTTATAGGAACAAGACCTGAAGCAACCGTGAAAAGGATTGGATAATTTTCCGTTGAAAATACGCGGAAAATTAAGCCTTTCAGACGCATGCCTCGACCGAGAATAGGTCTTTGTTGTCAATGATGTCCGGCCAGGCCGGGGCGCGCGCCCTGCGGCGGATGGTGCCTGCCGCTGGTATCAGTCGCACCAATAGGGCCGGGCCTTGCCGCGATAGGGCCGGGCAAGGCCCGCCTTTTGCAGCGCGGCGGCGAGGTCGCGGCCCTCGCTGGTGCGGACGTCGGCCAGCACCCGGCCGAAATACTTGCCGCCGCCGATATCGGTCAGGACGACGCGGCCGCTCGCCGTCGCCGCCTGCAGATAGGCCCGGGCGCGCCGCGCCAGGCGACGTTCGGCGGAGCATCGACCGCGGCTTTCCGGCGTATCGATGCCGCGCAGGCGAACCCGGACCTCGATCTCCTGGCCGATCCAGATATGCGCCCGCACCAGCAGCGTGTCGCCGTCGATGACGCGCAGCAGCGTCGCGGCGACCGGTCCGTCGACATGCGATCGATCCGCAAGCGCCGGCGAGACCGCACAAAGAAGCGCGGCAAGCGCGAGTGACAATCGGAATCCGGGGGCGAGGCGCGTCTTCACGGGGCGAATTCGAAGCGTTGAAATGGGAATATAATCATATATGCGCTGAAAACGGGACGCAATGTCTGTTTTTTTTCGCGGTTTCGTGCCGCAATCCAGGCAAATCGCGCGCCGGTCTCAGACAATGGCTTTCAATTCCAACGAAACTGCGACATTATGACGGTCTGCGTCTATTTGGCGCGGCAAGCCGTATACCGGGAGGAAATGATGCGGATCGCCCCGAAGCCCTTGTCGGCCTATTCATGGCTGCTGCGGCCGTTTTTCTGGAATCAGAAGCGGAAATATGGCGACGTGCTCGAAGCGGGGCTGTTGTGGGCGCGCTCGCCGAAGCTGTTTTTCGGGGTCGCCACCCTTTACGGCATGATCGACCGGTCCGGTTCGCCGGTCGATCCGGCGCTGCGGTCGCTGGTCACTGTCCGCGTTTCGCAGATCAATGGCTGCCGGTTCTGCGTCGATATCAATTCGGCGACGCTGATGCGGCGCGGGGTGTCGGAAGAAAAGGCGATGGCGGTCGCGCGCTGGCGCAGTTCCGACCTGTTCGATGAGCGCGAGCGCGCCGTGCTGGCCTATGCCGAGGCGATGACCGAGGCGCCGCAATCGATCCCCGACGAGGTCTACCGCGGCGTGTGCCGCCATTTCGACGAGGACGGTCTCGTCGAGTTGACCGGGTTGATCGCCTTCCAGAACATGTCGGCCAAGTTCAACAGCGCGCTCGGCGTGCCGCCGCGCGGCTTCTGTCAGATTGACGAAGCGACGATGATGCCGGAAAGCCGGCCGCATCCGGCGGAATAGCGCCGAGCGTCGGTCGAAGCGGCTCTAGCCGACCACCGGCGTCCGGCCGGCGAGCACGGTCGCGAACCACGACCGGTCGATATTCTGTCCAGACAAAATCAGCCCGACGTGACGGCCCTCATGCCGTTCGCGCTCCTTCATGAGGGCGGCGAGCGGTGCCGCGCCGGCGCCCTCGGCCAGATTGTGGGTGGCGGCATAATAGAGCCGCATCGCCTCGGCGATATCGTCGTCGCTGACGGTGACGATGCGGGCGGCGCCGTCGCGGATGATGGCGAAGGCCTCAGTGTCGGGGATCCGCACCGCCATGCCGTCGGCGAAGGTGAGCGCGGCATTGGTCTCGACGATCTCGCCGGCGGCGAAGGAAAGGGCATAGGCGGCCGCCGTCTCGGCGACGACGCCGACGATCTCGGTGTTCAGGCCGAGCAGGTCGCGCACGGTGATGACGCCGCAAATGCCCGAGCCGAGGCCGATCGGCACGTAGACGGTGTCGAGGTCGCGACAGGCGCTGAACAGCTCCAGCGCATAGGTGGCAACGCCCTTGACCAGATCGCGGGAGAAGGAGGGCGCGAATTCGTAACCGCGTTCCTCGGCAACACCCGCCGCATAGGCCTTTGCTTCGTCGAAATCGCGGCCATGCTCGACGAGGTCGGCGCCGAGCGCGCGCATGGCATCGTTCTTCTCCACTG
Source organism: Rhodobiaceae bacterium (assembly GCA_028278505.1). GTDB lineage: Bacteria > Pseudomonadota > Alphaproteobacteria > Rhizobiales > JAKPQE01 > JANQEG01. Next base: position 22,038 of record JANQEG010000048.1, on the reverse strand, counting down.
AGTTCCCATAGGGCACGACGATGACGACGGGAACGCCGAAGCTGCGGCCGGCGAAGGCGAGGCTCTGGCCGTGATTGCCGCGGGTGGCGCTGACGACGCCGGCGATGTCGGGCCGCCGGCGCTTCAGCGCGTCCATAAAGGTCAGGCCGCCGCGGACCTTGAAGGCGCCGATCGGCATATGGTTTTCGTGCTTGACGGTGACGCGTGTGCCGACCGCCTCGGCCAGCAGCGGCCAGGCATATTGCGGCGTCGACGGCAGATAGAGGGCGAGCAGCTCGGCCGTTGCCTCGAGTTCGGAAAGGGTGAACATGGTCCGGCCCGGTTTCGATGGTGCGTGGCGGTGGCCTAACTGCCGGACCGGAGCGGCGTCAAGGCTCGGGCGCCCCGCCCGCCGGTGCCCAGACCCGCAATCGTCCCTGGTCGCGGCCGGCCGCTTCCGGTTCCAGGCCGTAATGGCCGGCAAGGCGGCTGAGGCCGAGGCCGAGCACCACCTTGGCGGAGCGGACCGGCCAGGCGCGCTCGCGCTCCACCGTCTCCAGCCCCTTGAGGAAACAGCAGACATCGACGAGCACGCCGGCCATTTCCGGGCCGACGGCGGCGAGCGCGTCGGCAACGCGCCGCTTGGCATCGAGCGCCGCGTCGGAAAGATCGGCGCCGCCGCCGCGACTGCCGGAGCGGCGGGCGGCGCGGCCGATCGACGACCAGTTCATGGTCGTGTTCGGCATGATCCGGGCACGGGTGAAATCGGCCCGCAGCCGCTCGCCGGCGGCGAGCTGGGCCGCATCGATGATCGCCTTGCCGTTGCGGTCGCGGCGGCGGGCGAGCCGGGCGAGCGGGCTTTCGTCGAGGTCGATGGCGGCGCTGCCGCCGACCGCCTCGGGCAGCGGGCGGCGGGCGAGCGTGCGGTGCTGGGCGGCGAACGGGTCGTCGCCGGCCGCGCGCCGCTTAAGCCAGGCGCGTCCGGCCGCCGAGGCGGCGAGGCCGCCGTCGGGATCGCGGCAGACGAGATCCTCGGCCAGGAGCTTGCCGGCGAGGTCGGCGGAAAAGGCGACCGGCTTTCCCGAATTCGACGTGCGGTAGGCGTGCGGACCGGCGCGGCGGGCGGGCGCTGCGGATTTGACGAGCGCGGCCAGGACGCGCTGCGCCAGCCGCGCCTCTTCGGCGGAAAACGGAGACACCATGATCATCGACCCGACCAGTGCACCATGTCGGCGATGGCGGTGACCAGGCGTTCGAGACAGCCGGCCATGGCGTCGAAACACGGATCCTCGCGGCGTTCCTCGACGACGCGGCAGGCGTGCGCCACGGTGGTGCGGTCGCGGCCGAAGGCGCGGCCGACGGCCGACAGGCTGAGGCCGGCGGCGACATGGGCCAGATACATCGCCAATTGCCGGCCGCGGGCGACGCGCGGGCTCGACCTTGTGGCGGCCTCGATGTCCCGGACCGGCAGCCGCAACACGGCGGCGACGACGATGATGACGGTCTTTGCCGCTGCGGGAGCGTGATGACGGGCGGTGATCGGTGGCGAATCGGCGCTATGCTGGCGGAGATCGTACTCGGTAAACATTCGATCTTTCCTCTGGTGCAGGCTGGTTGGTTATAGGAATATTATCCTTGTCTTTTTACCGTACTGACAATCACCCGGGGATAAGAATATTTTCCTCTACTAATGATTGTATTGCGGTGTGGGCGTCCGTGCCCCGGCGGCGCCAACGCGTTACGATGTCGGGGCCATAGGAATGGGCGCCGATGGCGATTGAGCGAGGATTTCAGGGTTGGGCAAGCCGGGCGCGATACCACGGAATCGACGGGGGAACGCGACATTTCGCCGGAAGCCGCGAGCGGTCGCGGCGGTCCTTTGCGCGCTGTCGGTGGTGCTCGTCCCGGCGGCTGCGAAGGCGGACGATAAAGCCCCGGTTTTTGTGGAACCGCCCGATCGGGTTGCAATCGGTCCGCCGGCCTGCGCCGGCGAAGCCGGAGAAGAGGTGGTCGTGCGCGCCGTGCACGAGGATGGATCGCTCGCGCTTTCAAATGGCCTCACGGCCGATCTCGTCGGTATCGACCTGCCGCGGCCGCCGCTCGACGAGAGCACGGATGGACGGGCGCGGGCCGCGGCCGTGCATCGTTTTCTGACCCGTCTTGTCGAAGGCGAACAGGTGCGGCTTTTCTATTCGGGGCGACGACGCGACCGGCACGGCCGGGCGCTGGCCGAAATCATCCGCGCCCGTGACGGGCGCTGGGTCCAGGGCGCGCTCGTTGCGTCCGGCGCCGCCCGGGTGCGCATCCATCCCGATCATCCGGGCTGCGCCAAGGCGCTGCTCGCGCTTGAGGCCGGCGCCCGTAAGCGCCGTCTCGGCAATTGGACCGATTCGTGGTATCGGGTTTTCCGTGCCGACGATCCGGACCTCATCGACCGTCAGGGGCGCCATGAAATCGTTGAGGGATTGGTGCTTTCGGTGGGGCGGGGGCGCGACCGGGTCTACCTCAATTTCGGTGCCCGCTGGAAAACGGATTTCACCATAATGATCGTGAACCGGGACTTGCCGCGATTCCGCGCAACCGCGAAGGATCCCGACCGCCTGCGCGGCCGCACCATCCGTGTGCGCGGGATGTTGCGATCGGAGGGCGGACCGGCGATATATGCACTGCACCCGGACATGATCGAGATTGTTCAGTGAATGAGATCAGGCCGAAGGCCGCCCTACCGATGCTGCGGCGGGTTCCGATGCGCGGGTTCCTCGCCGGCGCGGTCGCGTTCGGCCTCATCTCCGGCTGCACGCTGACCAGTGACGAGCGCCTTTACGTGGCGCCGGTGGCGCCGACGCAGCCGAAGACCGCGACGGTCGAAACCGATGCCGCGATCGGGGCGCGGGAACACCCCAAGATCGTCGCCGCCTATGGCGGGCCCTATCGCGACGCGTCGACCGAGCGGCAGCTTGAAAAGATCGTCGGCCGCCTGGTCGTCGCCTCGGACGCGCCGGACACGTCCTACCGGATCACCATTCTCAATTCGCCGGCGGTCAACGCGTTCGCCCTGCCCGGCGGCTATCTCTACGTCACCCGCGGCCTGCTGGCGCTGGCCAATGATGCGTCCGAAGTTGCCGCCGTGCTCGCCCATGAGATCGCCCATGTGACTGCGCGCCACGCGATCGAGCGGGAAAACCGGGTGCAGGCCGCAGTCGTTGCGCGCCGGGTCGTCAAGGACGTCTTCAAGGACACCGAACGGGCCCGGGCGACGCTCGCCTCGAGCCAGGTCGACCTCGCCAGCTTCTCGCGGGCGCAGGAACTCGAAGCCGACGAGATCGGCGTGCGCACCACCGCCAAGGCCGGCTACGATCCGCACGCCGCCGCCCGGTTCCTGAAGTCGATGGGACGGTTCGCCGATTTGACCACGGGCGAGGGCAATGCCGATTTCCTGTCGACCCATCCGGGCACTTCGGAACGGATCACCCAGGTCATTGCGCACGCCCGCCGTTTCGGCGCGCCCGGCGTCGGCCGCACCGATCGCGACGCCTATCTCAATGCGATCAACGGCCTCCAATATGGCGACGACCCCAGCGGCGGCGTCATCCGCGGCACCAGATTCCTGCATCCGGGCCTCGAAATCACCTTCGAGGCGCCGCCGGGCTACCAATTGCGCAACACCGCCAAGGCGGTTTTGGGCACCGCTGCCGACGATGCGGCGCTGCGTTTCGACAGCGTCGACATTCCGTCCGGACAGCCGCTCACCGACTATCTCGCCTCGGGCTGGATCAACGGCCTCGACACCGAGACGATATCGGCCATCACCGTTTCCGGGTTCGCCGGCGCGACCGCGATTGCCGAAGCCGACGGCTGGTCGTTCCGCATCTCGGTGGTGCGGATCGACGGCCGGGCCTACCGGTTCATCTTCGCGACCCGCGACCTGACCTCGGGCTTCGATGCGGCCGCGCAGCGCACGGTATCGAGCTTCCGCAAGCTGTCGGCGGCGGAGGTGTCCCGGATCCGGCCGCAGCGCATCCGCATCGCCACCGTGCGCGCCGGCGACACCGTAAAGACGCTGGCTGCGCGGATGGGCGGCGGCGGCGACGGGTTGACGCTGTTCCTGGTGCTCAACGGATTGGCGAACAACGACCGGCTGGAGCCCGGAACGCGGGTGAAAATCATCGGTAAATGATGCAAGACCGGTTGTGATCATTGAAAAAAATGCATTGAGACACTGGATTGCAAACGAATACCGGTCCAAGATGCGGGCAGAGGTCATGGCGACGGCGTGACGGGGGCAGTTGCGTCGCGTGACGGTAATAAAGGGTGTACGGTGCCGGCGTGCCCGTGCAGTCCGAACCGACCAGGACGGAATAAGGGTCGATGACACGTAGCCCAGTCAGCGGCGGAGCCGCCGCTAAACCGCCGACCGCCGACAACAAATCAACGGACGCCTCAACCTACTATTCCTCCGATGCCCGCGACATCGGCTGGGTGGAGCAGAACATCCCCTGCCAGACCGCCTGTCCGGCCGGAACCAATATCCCGGCCTATATCTGGGCGATCATGGAGGGCGAATACGGCTCGGCCTACGAGATCAACCGCGAGGCCAACGTGCTGCCGGGCGTGCTCGGGCGCATCTGTTCCAGACCGTGCGAGGCGAAATGCCGGCATGGCTGGCCGGGCAATGGCGCCTCGGTCAACATCTGCCATCTGAAGCGCGCCTCGGCCGACCTCAAGCACGCCGGCCACCGCATCACCGAAAGCCTCTATTCGCCGTCCGGCAAACGGGTCGCCATTATCGGCGCCGGACCGGCCGGTGTGGCGGCGGCGCACGACCTCTCCCTGCTCGGCCATGACGTGACGATCCTGGAGCGCGAGGCCGAGCCCGGCGGCATGCTGCGTTACGGGATTCCGGAGTTTCGGCTGCCGCGCGACACGCTCAGGATCGAACTGCACAACGCGTTGCGGCTCGGGGTCGAACTGAAGACCGGCGTTGCGGTCGGCAATGGCGAGGGCGAAGTCTCGCTGGCCGAGCTGCGCCGCGACTTCGACGCGGTGCTGCTTGCCGCCGGCTGCACGGCGGCGCTCGATCTGCCGTTGAAGGACGAGGCGCCGGGCGGCCGGGCCGACCGGATCGACGGCGTCGAATACGGCTTCGATTTTCTGCTCGATCTGCACCGCGGCGCAGCCCGCAGCGTCGGCAAGCGGGTCGCCGTCGTCGGCGCCGGGTTCACCGCGCTCGACTGCGCCCGGGTGGCGCTCAGGCTCGGCGCCGAGGAGGTGATGATCCACATCCGCACCGGCGAGGAATACATTCCCGTCAGCAAGGAAGAGATATTCGACGCCAAGCGCGAGCACGTGCACATCAACGGCCTGCGCACGCCGGTCGATCTGCTTGTCGACGATAGCGGCCATGTGCGCGCGGTGGAATTCGTGCAGAACCGGCTCGGCGGCTGGCGCCCCAACGGCCGGCGCAAGGCGATCCCGATCGAGGGTTCGGAGTTCACGGTTGGCTGCGACACCGTGCTGATCGCCATCGGCCAGAAGACGGTGCACGATTTCCTCGATACCGATATTCGGCTCGATCGCTGGGACAATGCCGACGTCGACGATCGCGGCATGACCTCGATCGACGGCGTGTTTGCCGCCGGCGACTACGTCAAGGGCGCAAGCACGGTGATCGCGGCGATCGGCCACGCCCGCGAGGTGGCGCTCGGCATCGACACCTGGCTGATGGGGCGCGAGCGGCGGCGCAAGATGGTGCGCATCTCGCCGGTCGACAAGCCGCAGCGCGAACGCACCTTCGACTTCATTCCGCAGCAGCACATGCCGACCGAGGACATCGCGACCAGATGCCAGTCGCTCACCCGCGAGGTCGAGACCGGCTATGATGCGGGCCTGGCGTTCGAGGAATCGAAGCGCTGCTACTTATGCAATCTGAGCTACCAGATCGATCCCGACAACTGCATCTTCTGCCGTGCCTGCATCGACGTGGCGCCGAAGAACTGCATCAAGATGGTCGAGGGGATCGGCATCAATGCCGACGGCACCTATGGCGACCTGATCGAGGCGGGGGAATGGAACCGGGTCGGGGCGATCTGGATCGACAACAATGAGTGCATCCGCTGCGGCGCCTGCTATCACGTCTGTCCGACGCGCTGCATCTCGATCGCCCGCAAGGAATTCGTTGTCCGGGACGTGTGAGTGATGGGTGAGCCGAGCAGATATGCCATCATCGGGTCGGGCAGCGCCGGTTTCGGCGCGGCGCGGACCATCCGCGAGCGCGACCCGGAAGCGCGGATCTCGCTGGTGACGATTTCGAGCCTGCCCTTTTACAACCGCTACGACCTGCCGAAGCTGTTTCTGGGCGTCGAGGACTGGCGCGACCTGCTGGCGGTGCCGACCGAAGTGTTCGACATGCTCGACATCCAGCTCCGCCGCGCCTCGCGCGTGGTCGAGGTCGACGGCCGCAATCTCACGATCCAGTTCGCCCATAACGAGGTGATGGGGTTCGACCGGCTGCTGGTCTGTTCCGGCGGCGGCGGCTATCTGCCGGCGGCGCTCTCCGACTACCGGCACTTGCTGCACGATTTCGGCTCTTTCGAGCAGGCGGTGGTGACCCGCAAGGCGGTGCCCAAGGGCGGCACGGTGATCATGCTCGGCGGCGACATGATCGGCCTCGATCTCGCCTTCACCCTGGTCGATACCGGCCACAAGGTGATCCTGGTGACCAACGACCACACGTTCTGGCCGCACCAGATCGCGCCGGAGGAGCGCGGCGAACTGCTCGACGCGCTGACGGCGACCGGGATCGAGATCATCGACGGCCGGCGGCCGACGGCGATCGAGGATATCGGCGGGCGGCTGCCGCGGCGGATGGTGTTTTCCGACGGAACGACGGCGTCCGGCAACGTCATCATGGCGTTTTGCGGCCAGCAGCCGTCGGTGGAATTCCTGCTCAGCGCCGGCATCGACATCGAACGCGGCATTCTCGTCAACACGCAATTGCAGTCGTCGAACGACGCCATCTGGGCGGCCGGCGACGTCTGCCAGATCTGGTCCGATGCCGGCAAGGGGTACAAATTCTACCACGGCTGGAAGAACGTCCGGATCATGGGCGAGATCGCGGCGCGCAACATGACCGGCGCCGAGGAGGCCTTCGACGACCCCGATCCGCTCGCCATCCGTGTCGAGGACGGCCGCATCTGGTCGAGCTTCTGGGAGCATTGAGGTGCACGGGACAGATCTCCAGATCGCCATTTGCGGCTCGGCCGGCGACGGCACCATCGCCGCCGGCGACATCCTCAAGCGGACCATGGCGCTGATGGGCTACAAGGTCATCGCCTTCGACCTCTATCCGGCCGAGATCCGCGGTTTCGGCAAATGTATCGCGCGCGTCCGGGTGTCCAGCGAGCAGGCCTATTCGCTGAAGCACCATTCCGATGTGCTGGTGTCGCTCCATGACGGCCACGCCATCCCCCATGTCGGCGAGGTGCGCGACTTCGGTGCCGTGATCTTCGACGATGCGCCGATCGCGCGGGTGGCGGAGGGCGGCCATATGAGCGCCCATGTCAGGCCGGCGCAGATCCCCTATGGGGCGTCGCTGCGGGCGATCTCCGAACAGGCGAGCGGCAATGCCCGCGGCCGCAACATCGCCGCGCTCGGCTATCTCGCCGGCCTCTACGACATCCCGCCGGAGGCGTTTCAGCAGACCATCATGCGCAAATTCGCCGGCAAGCCGGAGGCGGTGACCGAGGCAAATATGCAGGCCTTCGACGCCGGCTACGATGTCGGCGCCGGCGTCTTCAAGCTCGACGACGTGACCATGGAGCCGCCCTCCTACCAGGCCGAGGGCGCACGGGCGGTGATGATGACCGGCAATGGCGCCACCGTGCGCGGCCTGCTCGATGCCGGGATCGAGTGCTTCTTCGGCTATCCGATCACGCCGGCGACCAGCATCATGGAGCGGCTGGCCCAGGAAATGCCGCTGCGCGGGGCGCGGCTGTTGCAGACCGAGGATGAGATCTCGGCGATCGCGGCGACGATCGGCGCCGGCTATGCGGGCGCCCGCGCGGCGACCGCGACATCGGGGCCGGGGCTGGCGCTGATGGCGGAAATGCTCGGCCTCGGGGTGATGGCGGAAGTGCCGAGCGTGATCGTCGTCAGCCAGCGCGGCGGGCCGTCGACCGGCATGCCGACCAAGACCGAGCAGTCGGACCTCAACATGGCGGTGTTCGGCGCTTCGGGCGATGCCCAGCGCATCGTGCTGGCGCCGACCAATGTGGAGGGCTGCTACCGCTGCGCCGGCAAGGCGTTCGAACTGGCCGAGCGCCACCAGACCCCGGTCATCGTGCTGCTCGACCTCTATCTGTCGAACCGCTACGAAACCGTGATCCCGCCGAAGACCAACCCGTTCGCGCCGAAACCGTTCGAGGGCCCGAGCGTCGGCGGCGGCCCGTTCCGCCGCTTCGCCGAGACACCGACAAATGTCAGCCCGCGGGCGCTGCCCGGACAGGCCGGCGGCGTCCACACAATTACCGGCCTGGAGCACAACGAGCTCGGCCGGCCGAGCGACCTGCCCGAAATGCACGCCGCCATGAGCCGCAAGCGCCACGAAAAGCTGATCGCGGCGACCGAGCATCCCGGGCTGACGGTGGCCAAACGCTTCGGCGACGAGGGCCCGGTGCCGGTCGGTATCCTCGGCTGGGGATCGACCTTCGGCGAGATCCTCGAGGCGATGTTCGCGGCTCAGGCAGAGGGGCTGCCGTGCACGGCGATGAAGGTGGTGATGCTGTCGCCGCTGCCGCTCGAACACATCGAGGCGTTCTTTGCCGACTGCACCCATGTGCTCGTGCCCGAACTCAATTATGAGGGCCAGTTCGCGCAACTGATCTGCGGCGCGACGGGCAAGCCGGTGACGCGGCTGACCCGGGCAACGGGCACGCCGATGCAGGTCGAGGACATCCTCAGCGAGGTCCGCCGTCTGGCCGCAACCGGCCAACCCAGCGAAGGTGAAACCGATGAACGCGGATTGGAAGCCAGTCTATCTTGAGGAAAAGCTGACGGAGATCCGGGCCGACGGCCATCAGGGCTACCGGTCGCGGTCGCTGCCGACCTGGTGCCCGGGGTGCGGCTATTTCTCCATGTCGGAAGGGTTCACGATTGCGCTTCGCGAAATGGGGATCGCGCCGGAAAACGTCGTCGTCGTGTCCGGCATCGGCTGCGCATCGCGGTTTCCGTTCTTCGTCAACACCTACGGCTTCCATACGCTGCACGGCCGCACGCTGCCGGTCGCGACCGGCATCAAGCAGGCCAATGACGGGCTCACCGTCGTCGCCGTCGGCGGCGACGGCGATGCGTTCGCGATCGGTGCGGGGCATATCCCGCATGCGGCCCGGCGCAATGTCGATATCACTTATCTGGTGTTCGATAACGGCATATACGGGCTGACCAAGGGGCAGACCTCGCCGACCTCGGAACTCGGCTTCAAGACCTCGACCTCTCCTTACGAGAACGGCGACATGCCGCTCAATCCGCTGATGATGCTGTTGTCCTACCGGGCGAGCTGGGTCGGCCAGGCCTATGCCGGGCGGCCGCATCATTTGGCCGACATGATCGCCCGCGCGATCGCCCATCGCGGCTTTTCCTATCTGCACATCCTGTCGCCCTGCGTCACCTTCGACAAAACCACCCGGACCTACGCCAATCTCGACATCCAGGTCTGCGACGTGCCGGATGATCATGACCGGGCGGATCTGATGGCGGCGATGGCGATGGCCGAATCCTCCGACTATCCGGCGCTCGGCGTGTTTTACGAAGAGCAGCGCCCGACGCTCGGCGACGTGATGGAGGAAATCGGCAGGCGCGCCCGCTCTGTTCCGATCCATGGCGGCGTAATCGCCGCCGAATAGGGTCCACACGACAATATAGCGAACGCATCAATTGCAATTATGCGTTGGTGTTTGCGGAAATGCACCAAAAAATACAATCTTTGATCGTAGATTTATCTTTTTTATATAATTTTGTATATTCTCTGTACGATAAACACTCGCGTGTGGCTTTATACCAACAGTAAGGCGCGCCCGGACAAGGAAAACCGATGTCATTCCATGACGCGCTCGAAATGATCGAGAAAGTGAAATCGGCGTCATCGGTCGAGGACGTGCTGACCGATTTGCGGGCCTATGTTGAGAACAGGGGGTTCAGCGGTTTCTGCATGTCCGGCATTCCGGATCCGGGCGAGCGAATCGATCAATACTTGATGCTGTCGGGCTGGAGCGAAGAGTGGACCCGGCGTTATTTGAGGGAAGACTACGTCCAGTACGATCCGGTGATCCTGCAATTGCGCAATACCGTGCACCCGTTCGAGTGGAACCAGGCCGCGCGGAAATTCGGCCCGCTGGAGGGGATATCGCGGCGGCTTTGGGGCGAAGCCGGCGAACTCGGGATGAAGGACGGTTTCTGCGTTCCGATTTACACGCTGAACGGTTTTCAGGCGCTTGTCTCGTTTGCCGCAAATCGGATCGACATTTCAGAATGCGAGAAAAGCGCGCTGCATCTTGTGGCCATTTACGCGCATAACCGCGTGCGCGAACTGATCGGTGAGGAGCATGTCTTGTTTTCACGACCACATCTGACACCGCGTGAAATCGAGTGCCTGAAATGGTGTGCGGCCGGAAAGACGAGCTGGGAGATCGCGCATATCCTCAGCATTTCGCACCACACCGCGGACTGGTATCTCGCTTCCGCGACCCGCAAGCTCAACGCCGTCAATCGCACCCAGGCCGTTGCCCAAGGCTTCCGTCGCGGCCTGCTGCACTGACGACGCCGTTTCGGCGCAGCCAGACTTTTGCCGACCGCGCCTTAAACGGCCCGGTCGTTAACCAATTGTTAAGGATTTCATAAAACCAGAACGTGTAACATCCCCGAATTTTCGGATATTGAGTGTCTTTTTGCCCATGCCAAAGTTCTTTGCCTCAATAACGAGGAGGCAGGCATGGTTCACGTCATTACAGCGAAGAACGCGCATCTTTACACGGCGGAACTGGACGCGTGTTTCCGCCTGCGGCATGACATCTTCGTCAAGGAGCGGAAATGGACCACCCTGCACAGGCCGGATAACCGCGAGCGCGACCAGTTCGATACCTCCGATGCGATTCACTTCGCGGTGATCAGGGACGGCGATGTCGTCGGCTATGCGCGAATGCTGCCGACGCTTCGCCCGCACCTGCTCTCGGAGGTCTATCCGCAACTGGTCGATGGCGGCGATATTCCCCGCGGACCCGACATCTACGAATGGACCCGGCATTGCGTCGCGCGCCGATGCCGGGGACGCTCTCCGCTCAATCAGGTGGAATCGCAGCTCATCCTCGGCATATTCGAGTATTGCGTCACAAACGGTATCGGCTGGGTCAGCGGTCAGGGAAGTCCGGCCTGGATTTCGCGCATGCTGGCGTTGGGGCTCGATCTCAGCCCGCTCGGATTGCCGCAGGAAATGCAAGGCCAGTCCGTGGTCGCCATGATCGGCCGGGTTGCGCCGCGAACGCTGGCCTTCGCCCGGCGTGTTCTGAAGCACCCGGATAGCGTCCTGGAAGACCGTTCCGTGGAGGATTTAGGCGGAGATTCCGCGATTCACCTGCCTCGTCTGCGGGTGAATGAGCGATAATACCAAGGGCAGATAATTCTGACCCCTCTGACCGGGATGATTTTCCGTCGTGGCACGAAGCGTCCGAGCGCAGTGATGCCCGGCATCATAAGCGAGGCGCGACAAAGCCACGGCGGAAAAGCACCCGGCCTGACGGTGGGCCAAATCGGCCCATCGGGTGCGTTGCGGCGCTTGCCCGATGCCCGGCATCGCGCTGCGCACCGCGCCTGCCCGAGTGAACCGATTTGAGCCCATCAGATGAGTCACTATTATCTGCCCTTGGTATAAGGCGCTTGACCCGGGACGGGTGAATCCGGGGCAACCGCCAGCCGCTACGTTGTCGCGGCCGCAGCGAGCGCCGTCGCATAGTGCCCGGCGGCCGGGCGGCCGAAGCAGCAATAGACAACGCGGTCGAAACCGGCGCTTTCGGCGATCGTCGTGGCGACGGCGATGGCGGCCGCGTCCTCTGCGGGAAAGCCGTAAATGCCGGTCGAGATCGCGGCAAAGGCGATGCTCTTGAGCCCCTCGGTAGCGGCAAGCCGCATCGAATTGCGATAGGCGGCGGCGAGCAGGTCCGCCTCGCCGCTGCCGCCGCCTTGCCAGACCGGGCCGACGGCGTGGATGACGTAGCGCGCCGGCAGCCGGAATCCGGGGGTCAGCCGCGCGTCGCCGGTCGGGCAGCCGCCGATCGCCCGGCAGGCTTCCAAGAGCTCGGGACCGGCGGCGCGGTGAATGGCGCCGTCGACGCCGCCGCCGCCGGCAAGCCGCGTATTGGCGGCATTGACGATCGCATCGACGCCAAGCGTGGTGATATCGGCATCGATCACCTCGAACGCAACGGCGCCGATGGTACGGGCGAAAACCGTTTCTGCGGACATTGCATTTCCCTCAAGGCGACTATCTTTCAAGGATAGCGGAAACGACACCGCCCCGCGAACTGGGCGTCGTCGGGGGGCTGCGGCAGGCAATTGATTGACAAGCGTGCGGCACCATCGCTACAGCCTGTCGGAGCCACCATGTCCACGCCGTAACCGAAACGGATCTGCCGGAATGACCGCTGACACCGGACCTCTACCCAGACGCCGAACCCACGCGGTGGCGGTGGGCAATGTGACCATTGGCGGCGGCGCGCCGATCGTCGTGCAGTCGATGACCAACACCGATACGGCCGATGTCGAGGCGACGGTGGCGCAGGTCGCAGCGCTTGCCCGCGCCGGATCGGAACTCGTCCGGGTCACGGTCGATCGCAAGGACGCAGCCGCCGCGGTTCCCCATATCCGCGATCGCCTCGCGGCGAGGGGCGTCGAGGTGCCGCTGGTCGGCGATTTCCACTATATCGGCCACAAGCTGCTCGCCGATTATCCGGCCTGCGCCGAGGCGCTCGCCAAATACCGGATCAATCCCGGCAATGTCGGCTTCAAGGACAAGCGCGACCAGCAGTTCGCGATGATGATCGAAACCGCGGCCAGGCTCGGCAAGGCGGTGCGGATCGGCGTCAATTGGGGCTCGCTCGACCAGGAGCTGTTGACCCGGCTGATGGACGAGAACGCGCAGAGGCCCGCCCCGAAGGATGCCCGGCTGGTGATGTATGAAGCGATCAACCAGTCGGCGCTCGCCTCGGCCGCGCGCGCCGAGGAGATCGGGCTCGCCGCCGATCGCATCGTGCTTTCGGCCAAGGTCAGCCAGGTGCAGGATCTGATCGCGGTCTACCGGGATCTGGCGGCACGGGGCAATTACGCGCTGCATCTCGGGCTGACCGAGGCGGGCATGGGCTCGAAGGGCATCGTCGCCTCCAGCGCGGCGCTGGCGGTGCTGCTTCAGGAGGGTATCGGCGACACGATACGTGTTTCACTGACGCCTGATCCGGGCGGAGACCGCGCGAAAGAGGTCATTGTCGCGCAGGAAATCCTGCAGACCATGGGCTTGCGCACCTTCCTGCCGATCGTCACCGCCTGCCCCGGCTGCGGCCGGACAACCTCGACGACCTTCCAGGAACTCGCCCGCGAGGTCGAGGACATGATCCGGGCGCGCATGCCGCAATGGCGCCGCGACTATCCCGGCATCGAGACGCTGAAGCTGGCCGTCATGGGATGCATCGTCAACGGGCCCGGCGAATCCAAGCACGCCGATATCGGCATTTCGCTGCCGGGCACCGGCGAGGCACCGGCCGCGCCCGTGTTCATCGACGGCAAGAAGGCGACGACCTTGCGCGGGCCGACGCTCGCCGCCGATTTCGCGAAAATGGTCGAGGATTATGTCGCCGAACGATTCGCCCGCAACTCCTGAGGCCGCGGCGGCCGGCCACACCCCGGACGTGGCGGCGGGCACGGCGCCGATCATTACCGTCAGCGGCGTCTCCAAGACCTATAAGGGCGGGTTCCAGGCGCTCAAATCGGTCAACCTCGATATCCGCAAGGGCGAGATCTTTGCCCTGCTCGGCCCCAACGGTGCCGGCAAGACGACGCTGATCAGCATCATCTGCGGCATCGTCACGGCGACCACCGGGCGCATCGCGGTCGCCGGCGCCGATATCAACGACGACTACCGGACCGCGCGCGAGATGATCGGCCTGGTGCCGCAGGAGCTGACCACGGACGCATTCGAGACCGTGTGGAACACGGTGTCGTTCACCCGCGGCCTGTTCGGCAAGCCGGCAAATCCGGCCCATATCGAAAAGGTGCTGAAGGATCTGTCGCTCTGGGACAAGAAGGACGACCGCATCCTGACGCTTTCGGGCGGCATGAAGCGCCGGGTGATGATCGCCAAGGCGTTGTCGCACGAGCCGCGCATTCTTTTCCTCGACGAGCCGACGGCCGGCGTCGATGTCGAACTGCGCCAGGGCATGTGGGCGGTGGTGCGGCGGCTCAGCCAATCCGGCGTGACGATCATCCTGACCACCCATTATATCGAGGAAGCCGAGGAGATGGCCGACCGGGTCGGCGTCATCAGCGGCGGCGAGTTGATCGTGGTCGAGGAGAAGGCAAAGCTGATGTGCAAGCTCGGCCGCAAGCAGCTCACCCTGCACCTGCAGGAGCGCCTCGCCGAAATCCCGCCGGCGCTTGCCGACTACGGGCTCGATCTCGCCGCCGATGGCTGCGACATCGTCTACACCTATGACAGCCAGCAGGACCACACCGGGATCACCGGCTTGCTGACGGCGCTCAGGGATTCCGGCATAAAATTCCGCGATCTGCACACCACGCAAAGCTCGCTGGAAGAGATTTTCGTCAGCCTGGTGAGGTCGCCGAAATGAATTTCCGGGCGATCGGGGCGATCTACGTGTTCGAGATGTCGCGCACGCTGCGCACGCTGCTGCAGAGCATCGTCTCGCCGGTGATTTCGACCTGCCTCTATTTCGTCGTTTTCGGGGCGGCGATCGGCTCGCGCATTTCCGAGATCGACGGGGTCAGCTACGGCGCCTTCATCGTTCCCGGCCTGATCATGCTGTCGCTGTTGACCCAGAGCGTCTCCAACGCCGCCTTCGGCATCTATTTCCCGCGCTTCACCGGTACCATCTACGAACTGCTTTCGGCGCCGGTCTCGGCGCTCGAGATCGTCATCGGCTATGTCGGGGCGGCGGCGACGAAATCGATCGCGCTCGGCCTGATCATCCTGGCAACCGCAGCGCTGATCGTGCCGCTCAATATCGCCCATCCGTTGTGGATGGCGGCGTTCCTGGTGCTCACCGCCGTCACCTTTTCGCTGCTCGGCTTCATCATCGGCATCTGGGCGGAGACGTTCGAGCAGCTTCAGATCGTGCCGCTCCTGGTGATCACCCCCCTCACCTTTCTCGGCGGCAGCTTCTATTCCATCGACATGCTGCCGCCGGTCTGGCAGACGGTCAGCCTGTTCAACCCGGTGGTCTATCTGGTCAGCGGCTTCCGCTGGAGCTTCACCGAGATTTCCGATGTCGGCGTCGGCGTCAGCCTCGGCATGACCTGCCTCTTCCTTGTCATATGCCTGATGATCATCGGCTGGATCTTCAAGACCGGCTATCGGCTGAAGACGTAATACCAGCGGTATTTGCGCTTGAATTTGCAGACGACGGGAATTCGTTGACCTTCCTCGTGATCTCTTGATCGGAAGGGGCCGATATCAAATCCCCTTAGTATAAGCGTTTTCGAAAAGCGTCGCAGCGGAGTCATGCCCGGTCGGCCCGCTCAGCCGCCTCGGCGCGCCGGCGCTGCCTGCGGTCGTCGAAGGCCATCTTGTTCTCGTCTTCGCGCGCGTTGAACGCGGTCTGCAGGTCTTCCAGGCCCGGGATCACGTAGGCGTCGGCATGAACGCGCTGATCGTGGGCGAATTCGTGATCGATGCCGCGCCGCATCACGCAATGGCGGCAATAGGGGAAGTAGGGGTCGTCGGAATCGATGGTGGCGCGCAGGCGGCGATAGTGCGGCCCCGACCAGATCGCCTTGAAACCGTCATCGAAATGGCCGAGCCGCTGGCGCCACGACTTGTAGCAAAAGCGGATCGCGCCATCGATGTCGATCTGGCACATCTCCCAGGGCTTGATGCAGTGGTGGCCGTCGCGGTCGCGGCCCGGCAGCGGTGGCAGCGACAGGCCGATGCCATATTTCTTCGCGGCTTTACGCGTTTCATCGAACACGCGCTCGGCCAGGTCCGGATGCCGGAACAGCGATTCGTCCATGTCCATATCGTTGGCGACGTTCAGATAGCGCCCCTCGACGAAGGAAACGCCGGTATCGGCGGCCAGCTCGATCAGCGCGGGAAGCTCCTCGACATTTGAGCGCATCATGACGAAGCGCATCGCCACGACCGGCCATTTGCGTCCGTGCGCCCGGCGTTTTTCGATGAGATGTCGGGTGTTGCCGATGATCTTGTCGAAGTTCGCCCCGCGCCGCAGCCGTTCCAGCGTCGCCTTGGTGGCGCCGTCGAACGACAGCCAGATCTTGTGCAGGCTCTGGTCTTCGATGATCCAGTCGGCGGTCTTGGCATTGATCAGCATGCCGTTGGTCGTCACCGTGGTCTTGCAGCGGTGATCGGCGGCGAGCCGCAGGGCGTCGCGGATATGGGGATAGAGAAACGGTTCGCCGCCCGAACAGAACTGTACGTCCCAGGCGGTCGGAAACAACTCGGCGGCAATGCGTTCGTAGAGCGCGTAGTCGAGCCAGTAGCTGCTCTGCGAACTCGTATACGAGATGCAGAAGGTGCAGCGAAGATTGCAGGCCTTGGTGAGGACGATGTCGAGAATCACCGGCATGCTGATCGGATCGGATCGTCGCAACCAGCTTTCGGTGTAGTTCAGCGCAGTGTTGAACAGGGCCTTCATGGCGCAATTCTAGCGCATCGGGCCGATTTTGCTTTCTCTTTTTATCGTGCGGCAATGACCGCGTCGGGCAGTCCCGCGCGTTTCGCTAAGACCGGGCGGGCTAAACCAGCTTGCCGTGGCAGTGCTTGTATTTCTTGCCCGAGCCGCAGGGGCAGGACTCGTTGCGGCCGACCTTGCCCCAGGTCGCCGGATCGCTCGGATTGCGCTCGGCCGGGCTGCGCCGCTGCGGCGGTTCGCCGAGCGCGGCTTCGGCAAGCGCCATCTCGTCCTCGCCGGTCAGCGGATCGAAATGGTGCGCCTGCATTTCCGGCATGTCGTCGGCGCCGGGAAGCTGCGGCGGGTCCTGCACCAGTTCAACACGGGAGAGATAGCGCACGACTTCCAGCCGCAGATTGGTCAGCAGCCCTTCGAACAGGGTGAACGCTTCGGTCTTGTACTCGTTCAGCGGGTCGCGCTGTCCATAGCCGCGAAAGCCGATGACGGCGCGCAGATGGTCGAGGGTCGCCAGATGCTCGCGCCAGAGATGATCGAGGTGTTGCAGCACGACGGCCTTTTCGACCTGGCGCATGACTTCGGGCGTGAACCGCGCCACCTTCGCCGCCGCCGCCTCGTCGACGGCCTGCAGCAGCCGGTGGCGCATTTCTTCGTCGGCGATGCCCTCTTCCCGGGCCCAGTCGGCGACCGGCAGGTCGAGATTGAAGGTCTGCGTCGCCTCGTCGTGCAGGCCCTGGACGTCCCATTGTTCCGGATAGGCCTTTTCCGGGATGTGGCGGGTCACCAGTTCGTCAATCACCGAATGACGCATGTCGGCGACGGTATCGGCAATCTCCTCGGTGCCCATCAGCTCGATGCGCTGCTCGAACACGACCTTGCGCTGGTCGTTCATGACGTCGTCGAATTTGAGGAGGTTCTTGCGGATGTCGAAATTGCGCGCCTCGACCTTCTGCTGCGCCTTTTCCAGCGCCTTGTTGACCCAGGGGTGGACGATCGCCTCGCCCTCTTCAAGGCCGAGCTTCTGCAGCATGCCGTCCATGCGATCGGAGCCGAAAATGCGCATCAGATCGTCTTCGAGCGACAGGAAGAATTTGGAGTGTCCCGGATCGCCCTGACGGCCGGAGCGGCCGCGCAACTGGTTGTCGATGCGCCGGCTCTCATGGCGTTCCGTGCCGAGCACGAACAGCCCGCCGGCTTCGATGGCCTTCTTCTTCAGCGCCTCGACTTCGGTGCGGATCGCCGTCTCGCGGCCGTCGCGTTCGCCGCCTGGTTTCACGTCCTCCAATTCCTGGGCAATCCGCATGTCCGGATTGCCGCCGAGCTGGATGTCGGTGCCGCGGCCGGCCATGTTGGTGGCGATGGTGACCGCGCCCGGCACGCCGGCCTGGGCGACGATGAAGGCTTCCTGCTCGTGATAGCGGGCGTTCAGGACCTGGAACACCTTCTCGCCGCGCATATTGCCGGTGCCGTCGAACAGCACCGAGAAGTCGCGCTGGCGGTAGCCGGCCTTTTTCAGCATTTCGGCGATGTGCTCGGATTTTTCGATCGAGGTGGTGCCGACCAGCACCGGCTGGCCGCGCTTGCTGCAGTCGGTGATCAGGTCGACGATGGCGGTGTATTTCTCGCCGGCCGTCCGGTAGACCTCGTCGTCGTCGTCGATGCGGCCGATCGGCAGATTGGTTGGCACCTCGATGACCTCGAGGCCGTAGATGTCGGCGAATTCGTCGGCCTCGGTCAGCGCCGTACCGGTCATGCCGGCGAGCTTTCCGTACATGCGGAAATAGTTCTGAAAGGTGATCGAGGCGAGCGTCTGGTTCTCCGGCTGGATGGTGACGTGCTCCTTGGCCTCGAGCGCCTGGTGCAGGCCTTCCGAATAGCGGCGGCCTTCCATCATGCGGCCGGTGAACTCGTCGATGATGACCACCTGGTCGTTCTTGACGATGTAGTCGCGGTCGCGCTGGAACAGCTTGTGGGCGCGCAGCGCCTGGTTGACATGGTGGACGACGGTTACGTTTTCCACGTCATAGAGCGAGTCACCCTTCAAGAGTTCGGCCTCGCCGAGCAATTGCTCCAGCCGCTCATTGCCGGCTTCGCTGAAGGTGGCGGTGCGCTGCTTCTCGTCGATCTCGTAATCGCCGTCCTGCAGATGCGGCACGAAGGTGTCGATGGTGTTGTAGAGATCGGAGCGGTCGTCGAGCGGACCGGAGATGATCAGCGGCGTGCGCGCCTCGTCGATCAGGATCGAGTCGACCTCGTCGACGATCGCGAAATTGTGGCCGCGCTGAACCATCTGATCGACTTCATATTTCATGTTGTCGCGCAGATAGTCGAAGCCGAATTCATTGTTGGTGCCGTAGGTGACGTCGCACTGATAGGCGGCGTGGCGTTCCTCGTCGGTCAGGCCGTGGACGATGACGCCGACGCTTAAGCCCAGAAACTCGTAGATCTGCCCCATCCACTCGGCGTCGCGGCGGGCGAGATAGTCGTTGACGGTGACCACGTGCACGCCCTTGCCGGCGAGCGCGTTGAGGTAGACCGCTAAAGTGGCGACCAGCGTCTTGCCCTCGCCGGTCTTCATCTCCGAAATCTTGCCTTCGTGCAGCACCATGCCGCCGATCAGCTGGACGTCGAAATGGCGCTGCTTCAAGGTGCGTTTCGACGCCTCGCGCACGGTGGCGAAGGCGGGAACGAGGAGATCGTCGAGCGCGGTGCCCTCGGCGACCTGGCGGCGGAAGGCCTCGGTGCGGGCGCGGAGGTCGTCGTCGGTGAGCGCCTCGATCTCCGCCTCCAGCGCGTTGATGGCCTGAGCGCGCGGCCAGTAGCTCTTGACCTTGCGCTCATTGGCGGAACCGAACAGTTTGCGGGCGAGCGAGCCGAAGCCGATCATCGAGGGGTCCTTTTCGCTATCGACCGGCAGGCGCGGTGTTCCGGGGTATTCTGAAAGGCGCCGAAATTCGTCATGACCGACACCAATCGCGCGGGCGTCGGCGAGAGCCTGACGGGCGCGAAAACCAAACCCCATCCTCCCGGCAATCCTGGATCGGAGAGCAGGCCCACGACACATAAGAAGGGGCCCGGTGGTTGTCAACGCCGCGGCTTTAGGGCAAATCTTCGCGGCAATTCGGGACGCGCAGATGCGCGCAAGCACAAACGACAGGGATTTCAGCCATGAACACTTCGCGATCGTGCCGCTTGCCGGCACGGCGTTTCGGCGTCATCGGGGCGGCGGCGGTCTGCGGCCTTTTGCTGCTCTCGGCACCGGTGGTGCAGGCCGCCGATGTGGTGGCGCGGGTCGACGGCATCGACATCACCACCGACGATCTTAAGTTTGCGGCCGCCGACTTCGCCGGCGAGCTGCAACGCATCCCCGAGGCGCAGCACCGGCGGGTGCTGATCGACGTCCTCGTCGATATTCTGGTGCTTGCCCGCGCCGCCGAGCGCGAAGCGCTGCACGAGACCGAACGGTTCGAACGACGGCTCGCCTTCCTCAGGGCGCGGGCGCTGCGCAACGCCTATTTCAAGGCGCGGATCGAGGGTGAGGTCACCGAGGCGGACATGCGCGCGCTCTACGACCGCGAGATCGCCAAGCTCGCGCCGCAGGACGAGATCAAGGCAAGCCATATCCTGCTCGCCACCAAGGAAGAGGCCGAAGCTGTCATCGCCGAACTGGCGGAGGGCAAGGATTTCGCCGAACTCGCCGAGGAAAAATCGACCGATCCGACGGCTCAGCGCAATGGCGGCGATCTCGGCTATTTCGGCCGCGGCCGCATGGTGAAGGCGTTCGAGGACGCCGCCTTCGCGCTCGAGCCCGGAAAGGTGTCGGCACCGGTGGAAAGCCAGTTCGGCTGGCACGTCATCCGGCTCGACGACCGGCGCCGGCAAAAGCCGCCGGCGTTCGAGGAGGTGCGCGATCAGATCGGGCAGGCGGCGCTGCAGGAGAAATATATCGGCCGTGTCGAGGAACTGAAGAAGACGATCAAAGTCGAAATCCTCGACAGCGGCGATGCCGCCAGCGGCGAAACCGGCATGCAATAGTCGGTGGCGTCAAACGGAAGGCACGCCATGAGCTCTGTCCTTTCGCCCCTCGCGCCCAAACGCTTTGCAACGCTGCCGCCGATCGCCGGCGTGCGGTTCGCTTCCGCCGCGGCCGGCATCCGCTATAGCGGCCGCACCGACGTGCTGCTGATGGCGTTCGACAAGGGCACGCAGGCCGCCGGTGTTTTCACCCGCTCGCAATGTCCCTCGGCGCCGGTCGAATGGTGCAGGCATCATCTCGGCGGCGGCGATGCGCGCGGGCTCCTGGTCAATTCCGGCAACGCCAATGCGTTCACCGGAAAGCGCGGGCGCGAGGCGGCGGAACTCTCCGCCGGCTACGCCGCCGCGGCGCTCGACTGTGCGCCCGAGGAGGTGTTTCTCGCCTCTACCGGGGTGATCGGCGAACCGCTCGATGCGACAAAGTTTGCCGGCGTCGTCACCGGTTTGTCCGCACAGCTCGCCGGCGACGACTGGCGGGCCACGGCCGAAGCGATGATGACCACCGACACCTATCCGAAGCTCGCAACGGCAAGCGCCGCCTTCGGCGCCGAGCAGGCAATCGTCAACGGCATCGCCAAGGGCGCCGGCATGATCGCGCCGGACATGGCGACGATGCTTGCCTTCGTCTTCACCGATGCGGCGGTCGCGGCACCCGTGCTGCAGACCCTCCTGGCCGAGGAAGTGGCCGACAGTTTCAACGCGATTACCGTCGACAGCGACACTTCGACCAGTGACACGCTGATGGTGTTCGCCACCGGCAAGGTCGGCGCCGGCGCGCCGATCGTCGCTTACGACGATGACCGGGTGCCGGCGCTCAGGGCGGCGCTTCGCACGGTACTGCGCGATCTGGCGCACCAGGTCGTGCGCGACGGCGAAGGCGCCCGGAAATTCCTGACCGTTACCGTCACCGGCGCGGTCAGCAAGGCATCGGCCCGGAAGATCGGCCTCTCGATCGCCAACTCGCCGCTGGTGAAGACGGCGATCGCCGGCGAGGACGCCAATTGGGGCCGGGTGGTGATGGCGGTCGGCAAGGCCGGCGAACCGGCGGACCGGGACCGGCTGGCGATCTGGTTCGGCGATGTGCGCGTGGCGGTCGACGGCGAGC
>JANQEG010000023.1 GCA_028278505.1 Rhodobiaceae bacterium | reverse complement strand
TTTGACCCCTCTGACCGGGATGATTTTCCGTCGTGGCACGAAGCGTCCGAGCGCGGTGATGCCCAGCATCATAAGCGAGGCGCGACAAAGCCACGGCGGAAAAGCACCCGGCCTTCGGTGGGCCAAATCGGCCCATCGGATGCGTTGCGGCGCTTGCCCGATGCCCCACATCGCGCTGCGCGCCGCGCCTGCCCGGATGAACCGATTTGAGCCCATCAGAGGAGTCAAACTCCGCGACGGTTGGTATAAGATCAACAACTTAGCAATTTCGATATCCTGAAATCCATGGCATCGCTGACGAACGGGACGCCTCGCCAGTGACGGGGGAGGTCGACTTCGCTTCCGTTGCTTTCGGACCTATTCCGGCAGCGTCTCGTCGAGCGCCAGCACCTCGCCGGCAAGATAGAGCGAGCCGCAGATGAGGATCCGCGGCGCCGCGACGCCGTCCTCAACCAGCATTTCGATCGCCGCCGTCACACTGTCCGCAATCCGCGTCTCGAAACCGGCCGCGCGCGAAACGGCGGCCAGTTCTTCGGGCAGGAAGGCGTGTTCGTTGCCCAGTATCGGCACGGTGACGACACCGGTGGCCAGATCGCGGAACGGCGCGAGGAACCCTTCCGCCGATTTCGCCTTCAGCATGCCGACGATAAGCGCCAGCGGGCGCGGCACCCGTTCCTCCAGCTCGGCCATGGCGGCGGCGAGCGCCCGGCCGCCATCGGGATTGTGGCCGCCGTCGAGCCAGATCTCCGCGCCATCCGGCTTGAGCGCGGCGAGGCGGCCGCTGAGCCGCTGCAGCCGGCCGGGCCAGTTGACGGTCTGCAGGCCGGTCCCGATCGCCGCTTCATCGACCGCCGAATCGGCAATCGCGCGCAAGGCGGCGATCGCGGTTCCGGCGTTGTCGATCTGATGGCGGCCGACAAGCCGCGGCAGCGGCAGGTCCAGCAGCCCGGCCGCGTCCTGATAGACCAGCCGGCCGTGCTCCTCGAAGGCGGTGAAATCGGCGCCGGCGGCAATGATCGGCGCGCCGACCGCCTCGGCCTTGTCGAACAGCACCTCGCGCACCGGCTCCGGCTGCGGCGCGATTATGGCCGGGGCGCCGGGCTTGATGATGCCGGCCTTTTCGCCGGCGATCTGATCGAGCCGGTCGCCGAGATAGAAGGCGTGGTCGTGGCTGATCGAGGTGATGACGCTGGCCTCCGGCGCACCGATCACATTGGTGGCGTCGAAACGGCCGCCGAGACCGACCTCAAGCAGCACGTAATCGGCGGGCTCGGACGCAAACAGTTCGAAGGCGGCAACCGTCGCCATCTCAAAGACGGTGATCGGCTGACCGTCATTGACCTCCTCGCAATGGCGCAGCACCTCGGCCAGCCTTTCGTCGGAGACGAAACTGCCGCCGCCCGCGCCGGCGAGCCGGAACCGTTCATGGAACCGCACCAGGTGCGGCGAGGTATAGACGTGAACGCGGTGGTTTGCGGCCTCCAGCATGGCGCGCAGGAAGGCAATCGTCGATCCCTTGCCATTGGTGCCGGCGACGTGCAGCACCGGGGCGGTCCGCCGCTCGGGATGGTCGAGGGCGGCCAGAAGCCGCTCGATGCGGCCGAGCGACAAATCGATCTTTTTCGGGTGCAGCGCCAGAAGACGCTCGAGGATGGCGCTCGAATGGTCCATGGCCGCTTCCGCCGACGCCGCCCGGATCAGTCGGCCGCAGCCGGCGCCTCGGGTGCCGGTTCGGCGTCCGCGGCCGGTTCCTCTTCGGCCGCCGCCGGCGGCTCCCCGGTAAACACGGGGGCTTTGGTCAGCAGCCGGCAGAGCTTGGAGAGTTCGCCGCGCAAGTCGTGGCGGTGCACGACCATGTCGACCATGCCGTGATCGCGCAAATATTCGGCGCGCTGGAAACCTTCGGGCAGTTTTTCGCGGATCGTCTGCTCGATCACCCGCGGACCGGCAAATCCTATGAGGGCGCCCGGTTCGGCGATGTGGACGTCGCCGAGCATGGCGTAGGACGCCGTCACGCCGCCGGTGGTCGGATTGGTCAGCACGACGATGTAGGGCAGGCCGGCCTCGGTCAGCGCATCGATCGCCACCGTGGTGCGCGGCATCTGCATGAGCGAGAAAATGCCCTCCTGCATGCGCGCGCCGCCGGAGCCGGCGAACAGGATGAACGGCGTGCCGTTCTCGCGCGCCGTATCGGCGCCGACGATGACGGCCTCGCCGGCGGCCATGCCGAGCGAACCGCCCATGAAATCGAAATCCTGGACCGCGGCGACGATGTCGAGGCCGTCGAGCCGGCCGATGCCGACCAGGACTGCATCGTCGAGCTCGGTCTTGGCGCGGGCGTCCTTGAGCCGCTCGGAATAGCGGCGCTCGTCGCGGAATTTCAGCGGATCGATCGTCACCTGCGGCAGTTCGACCCGTTCGTATTCGCCGTCGTCAAAGAGCGATGCGAGACGCTTTTCGGCGCCGAGCCGCATGTGGTAGCCGGAACTCGGCACAACGAACTGGTTGGCCTCGAGGTCGCGATGGAAGACCATCTCCCCGGTCTCGGGACATTTGATCCAGAGATTCTCCGGCACCTCGCGCTTGTTGAGAAAGCTGCGGATTTTCGGACGGACGAGGTTGTTGATCCAGTTCAACGCCTGATTCCCGATTGCGCCGGGGCAGTTTCTGCCTCCGCGGCTGTTTTCTCATGCCGGTTCCCACCCCGGTTCCGGCCCGATGCTCTAGCCCGCCTTTTCGGCGATTTCGCGGCGCGCCGCATCGATGCCGCCGCGCAATTGCCGCACCAGCCCGACGACCGCATCAACGGTCGACGCCGTCGCCCTGCAGTCCTCATCGAGGCTCGTGCGCACCGCATCGACGATGGCCGAGCCGACGACGACGCCGTCGGCGGTGGCGCCGATCGCGGCCGCCTGCGCGGCGGTCTTGACGCCGAAACCGACGGCGACCGGCAGCGCGGTGTGGCGTTTGATGCGCCCGACCGCGGCCGCCACCTTCGCTGTATCAGGCGCAGCCGAGCCCGTGATCCCGGTTATCGACACGTAGTAGACGAAACCCGACGTGTTGGCGAGCACCGCCGGCAGCCGCCGATCGTCGGTGGTCGGGGTCGCCAGCCGGATGAAATTGAGGCCGCGGGCGAGCGCCGGCAGGCACAATTCGTCATCGGCCTCGGGCGGCAGGTCGACGATGATCAGGCCGTCGACGCCGGCGGCGGCGGCATCGTCGAGGAAGCGCTCGTTGCCGTAGGAATAGATCGGATTGTAATAGCCCATCAGCACGATCGGAGTGTCGCCGTCGGCGTCGCGGAACCGGCGCACCAGATCGAGCGTCTTGGCCATGGTCTGGCCGGCTTTGAGCGCCCGCTGGCCGGCAAGCTGCACCGCCGGGCCGTCGGCCATAGGATCTGAGAACGGCATGCCGAGCTCGATCACATCGGCGCCGGCACCAGGCAGCGCCTTGACGATGTCGAGCGCGGTCTCGGAATCCGGATCGCCGGCCATGACGAAGGCGACGAGGGCCGGCCTGTCTTCCGCCTTCAGTTCCCCGAAACGGAGTTCAATGCGGCCCTTAGTCACTGACAGACTCCTTGGTGGGTTTCCGGCCCTGGCCGCCGTCTCCACCTCCCCCCTTGCGGGGGAGGGAATGTACTTGGCTTCGGCCTTCGGCGGCGACAGCCTCGAAGCGGCGATCGATGCGGGATCGGTTCACATTACTCATCCTCTTCCCCCGGCCAGGAAAGACCGTCATAGAGGTCCTCGAGCGCCAGCGTCGCACCGATATCGGGCAATTCGATCACGCTGTCGAGCCCGATGAAATCCCGGTTGTCCCAGGCGTCCGCTTCGTTGCGGAAATAGAGTTTCGCGCGCGGCGTCTCGGTGTCGAGGTAGAGGATGTAGCGCAGCGTATCGACGGATTTGTATTCCTCGATCTTCTGAACCATGTCGAAGGTCCGGGTCGACTTCGACAATACCTCAACGACCATGCGCGGATCGTTGGCCTTCAGCGCCCTATCGATCAATTCGCCGCATTCGACGGTGACGTCGGGACGGCGAACGTTGGCGTCGGCCATCGTTGTCACCGCGGTATCCGCCGTCGTCGGCCGACAGTTTGATCCACGGAGTTTGGTAACCAGTTGCGCGATCGTATTTACGACAATCTGGTCATGCCGCCGCGTCGCGCCGACCATCATCTTGACCGGGATGCCACCGACCAACTCCCATTTGTCGTCGCGGCCCTCGTGCCAGGCGAGGAACTCGTCTGCCGTCATTTGTCTTTGGGCTTTTTCACCCATCTGCTCGCTCCGCCAATGGCGTCCAGATCCAAGGCATTTTACCGCATCACAATTCCACGCCCAGATGCCCGGCGACCGCAAACACGTCGTTGTCGCCGCAGCCGCACATGTTCATCACGTGGTATCCGTGACCGTCCAGCCAGTGCGTCCGTTCGACATCAGCCTTTCTCGTAACCGTTTCAGCATGCTGCCCGCCGTCGACCTCTACCACCACCTTTGATTCGTGACAGACGAAATCCACGATGTAGCGACCGAGAGGAGCCTGCCGGCGAAATTGACATCCCATCAGACGATGCGCCCTAAGGCGATACCAGAGTTTACGTTCGGCCTCGGTCAGATTGCGCCGCGAAGCTCCTGCAAAGCCACGCTGCCTCTTGGGCACGGATTTCCGGGCCATCCCCCATCCCTAACCCTCCCGCTCAAGGGGGAAGGGAATGTACTTGGCTTCCGCCTTCAGCGGCGACGGCCTCGAAGCGGCGATCGATGCGGGACCGGCTCACATTACTCATCCTCTTCCCCCGGCCAGGAAAGACCGTCATAGAGGTCTTCGAGCGCCAGCGTCGCACCGATATCGGGCAGGTCGATCGTGTTCTCCAGGCCGATGAAATCCTGATTATGCCATCCATCGGGAGCACGGCTATATAGCTTGGCCCGCGGCGCTTCGGTGTCGAGATAGAGCACGTAGCTGAGCGGATCGACGGATTTGTACTCTTCGAGTTTCTGCGCCATGTCGAAGGCGCGGGTCGATTTCGATAACACCTCGATCACCATGCGCGGATCGTCGGCCCTCAGGCCCTTGGATTCGAACTTACCGCAATCGATCGTGATATCCGGCCGCCGGACATTGGTTCCAGACCGCGTTACGACCGCAATATCATCTGTCGTCGGACGGCAGCCGGAGCCGCGCAACTGCAACACCAGTTGAGCAATGGTGTTGACCACGATCCGATCATGGGCATGCGTCGCGCCGACCATCATCTTAACCGGGATGCCGCCGACCAGCTCCCATTTGTCGTCGCGGCCCTCGTGCCAGGCGAGGAACTCGTCTGCCGTCATTTGTCTTTGGGCTTTTTCACCCATCTGCTCGCTCCGCCAATGGTGTCCAAATCCGGGGCATTTTACCGCATCACATCTCCACGCCCAGATGCCCGGCCACGGCAAAGACGTCCTTGTCGCCGCGGCCGCACATGTTCATGACGATGATCTGGTCCTTGTCCATGGTCGGGGCAAGCTTCATCACATGGGCGAGCGCGTGCGCCGGCTCAAGCGCCGGGATGATGCCTTCCAGCTTCGTGCAGAGCTGGAAGGCGTCCAGCGCCTCGTCGTCGGTCGCCGGCACGTAAGTCACGCGGCCGCTTTCCTTCAGCCAGGAATGCTCCGGGCCGATGCCGGGATAGTCGAGGCCGGCCGAGATCGAATGGCCTTCGAGGATCTGGCCGTCGCCGTCCTGCAGCAGATAGGTGCGGTTGCCGTGGAGCACGCCGGGACGGCCGGCATTCAAGGAAGCGCAGTGCTCGTCGCCGTCAAGGCCACGGCCGCCGGCCTCGACGCCGTAGATCGCAATGTCGGCATCGTCGAGGAAGGGATGAAACAGGCCGATCGCGTTGGAGCCGCCGCCGACGCAGGCGACGACCGCATCGGGCAGCCGGCCTTCGGCCACCATGATCTGCTCCTTGGCCTCGGTGCCGATCACCGATTGAAAGTCGCGCACCATCTCCGGATAGGGGTGCGGGCCGGCGGCGGTGCCGATCAGATAATAGGTCGTCTCGACATTGGTCACCCAGTCGCGCAGCGCCTCGTTCATGGCGTCTTTCAGCGTGCCGGCGCCGGCGCTCACCGGCACGATCTCGGCGCCGAGCAGCTTCATGCGGAAGACGTTGGGCTTCTGCCGTTCGACATCGGTCTCGCCCATATAGACGACGCAGGGCAGGCCGTAGCGGGCACACACCGTGGCGGTGGCGACCCCGTGCTGGCCGGCGCCGGTCTCGGCGATGATGCGGCTCTTGCCCATGCGCCGGGCGAGCAGGATCTGGCCGAGCGTGTTGTTGATCTTGTGCGAGCCGGTGTGGTTGAGCTCGTCGCGCTTTAAATAGATTTTGGCGCCGCCGAGATGGGCGGAAAGCCGCTCGGCGAAATAAAGCGGGCTCGGCCGCCCGGCATAATGGGCCGAAAGCCCGGCAAGTTCGCTTCGGAACGCCGGATCGTGCTTCGCTTCATCCCAGGCCTTTTGCAGATCGAGGATCAGCGGCATCAGCGTCTCGGCGACGAAGCGGCCGCCGAAAAGCCCGAAAAAACCGCGCTCGTCGGGGCCGGCACGGAACGTGTTGGGGGCGACCGTCATGAGGCGATCCTCTCCTGCGCCGGCCGGCCGGCGGCGCGGCGGGCGGCTTCGACGAATTCGGCGATCAGCCGCGTATCCTTCTTGCCGGGCGCCGATTCAACGCCGGAGGAGATGTCGATGCCCGCGGCGCCAGTGGCGGCGAGCGCGGCGGCGATATTCCCCGCATCGAGGCCGCCGGAAAGCAGATAGTCGAGGCCGGCATCGAGATTGGATAACAGCGACCAGTCGAAGCTCCGGCCGAGGCCGCCGGGCCGGGTCGCCGATTTCGGCGGCTTGGCGTCGAAAAGCAGGCGGTCGGCGGCGTCGCGATAGGCGGCAACGGCATCGAGATCGGCGGCTTCGCGCACGCCAATCGCCTTCATTAGCTTCAGATCATGACGGCGCCGCAGATCATCGAGCCGCTGCGGCGTCTCAGCGCCGTGCAATTGCAGCCAGTCGGGTTCGAGCGCCTCAACGACCGCATCGAGCGTCCGATCATCGGCATCGACGGTAAGCGCCACCTTCTCAGCCCGCCCGGCGACGAGCGCGCCGAGCGTCCGAAGTCCGGCGAGCGTCAGATGGCGCGGGCTCGGCGCAAAGTGGACGAAGCCGACCATGTCGGCGCCGGCCTCCAGCGTCGCGTCGAGCGCCGTCACCGTGTTGATGCCGCAGATCTTGATGCAGAGCGCCATTCGGTTTCCCATCGTCGGCGCATCCCTTGAGGGATGCGAGCGGTTAGAGCAACATACGACCAAATTGAATCGTTTGAACGCCGGTATTTTGTGATGTGACTAGGAGCGGAAATCGAAGCGGGTAAAAACCCGGAAGATTTTCGCGACGAAGTTCACAGTGCAAAAGACCAAGTTCAAACGATTTCAGTTATTGAAATGTTTTCAATCCCTTCTCGTCCGGCTTGAGGATTATTTCCGCCCCGGCTTTGTCGAAATCCTCGACCGATGCTAAGGCATCGCTCTCCGGTATTCTCCTCGCCGGTTGCGAAAATCCTCACTCATCAAACTGGTCCAATTTGGTCGGATGTTGCTCTAGGTCGCACGGACGGCGGTCCTTTGTCCATGCCTTTGCCCGGAGGATGGTGTCGCAGCGCCCGCTCCGATCAGCGCCGGCGCGCCTCGATCGACTCCCAGATCATCGCCGCGGCGTCGGGGCCGCCGAGCCCCTTGATCGCGCGCAGTCCGGTCGGCGAGGTGACGTTGATCTCGGTCAGGAGCCCGCCGATCACGTCGATGCCGACGAAGATCAGGCCGCGGCGCTTCAGCTCCGGCGCGAGCCGGGCGCAGATCTCCCGTTCCCGGTCATCGAGCTCGGTCAGCTCCGCCTTGCCGCCCTGGACCATGTTGGAGCGCAGATCGTCGGCCGCCGGCACCCGGTTGATGGCGCCGGCAAATTCGCCGTCGACCAGGATGATGCGCTTGTCGCCGGCGCGCACCTCCGGCAGATAACGCTGGACCACCCAGGGCTCGGGGAACATGGTCTGGAAGAGATCGATCAGCGAGCCGAAATTCTCATCCTCCGGGCGCACCCGGAAGACGCCGCGGCCGCCATTGCCGTAAAGCGGTTTGATCACAACATCGCCGATCTCGGCGCGGAAAGCACGGACGGCGTCGACGCTGTGGGTGATCAGCGTCTCCGGCATGAGATCGGCATAGTCGACGACAAAAAGCTTTTCGGGCGCGTTGCGCACCTCCGCCGGATCATTCACGACAAGAGTGCGGGGATGCACCCGCTCCAGCATGTATGTCGTGGTGATGTAGGCGAGGTCGAAGGGCGGGTCCTGGCGCAAGAGCACCACGTCGAAATCGGAGAGGGCGGCCGGCTCGGCCGGCTGCAGCGTGAAATGGTCGCCTTGAACGTCGCGGATTTCGAGCGGCTCGACCGCAGTCGTCACCAACCCCTGGCGCAGGACGAGCCGGTCGGGCGTATAGTGATAGAGCCGATGGCCGCGCGCGGCCGCCTCCAGAAGCAGCGCGAAGGTGGAATCGCCGGCAATGTTGATCGAGGCGATGTGGTCCATCTGGACCGCGATTTGCAACGGCATTCCCGCCCTTTCTTTGTGGCGCCGCCGGCGTCCGGCGACGGCTTTGCCTATGTGACGGCGCGGCGGCGATTTGGCAAGGGCTGGGACAGGTGCCGCGCAGGAGTCAATTGCCCTTTGCCGATGGCGCTGTGACGGGGGCCGGCGGTTCTTCCGCCATATGGGGATTTGGGCCCGGGCAGGCGGCAAACATATGGCCGACTTCGCGGCGAGCATCGTCGAGCCGGCCTTCCTTCATGGCGTGGCGGAGACGGCGGGATTCGCGCGGTTGTGCGGGAAGACCGCTCGGATCTGCTGTTTTTCGGGAATGGCGATACCTCTTTCGACCGGAGGTCAAGTTGTTCGGCGAGTAGGCGCTATCCCCGTGACCAAAAGTAAACAAGTTTGTGGAATCGATTAGCAATGTGGTCACAAGCCGATACGAGCAGGGTGCGCGGCGCCATTCACTGAGTCAGTCAATAAAGGTTATATCGACGATATTAGCCGATACTGCCTCTGTATAAATGCCGCCATTAAAGGCACGGCAAAAGAGTATTTTCCGTGTCTATTTCTGTATATTAAACCTTTCTCGACCAAAGCAGAAAGTATTTGAGTTGCATGACTGGATGAGAAGCCTTTCTCAAGAGCTGTTTTCGAAGCTGAGACAATTTCTTGCGTCGTAAATTCGCTGTCACTATTATCCAGTGACGAGATTACATACATGAATTCCTGTTGCCGATCTGTTGCTCTATCCCAACGTGGAGAAAAGAAATCCTGATCCAACTTACTTATGATCTCCACCTTCGCTACTTCGGGCTCCTCACCTTCGTCGATGCGGCCGATCCAAGCATCAAATACTTCCTTGCAAATATACTGGAGAAAATAGGGGTATCCGCCTGACATCCCAATAATTTCACTCACTGTTTGTTTGGAAAAAGTCAGCGGGCTTTGCGACATTTCCAATGGTTTTTCGATTGCCGCCATTGAATCTTCCGGTGTAAGTTTGTCGAGCATCACTACATCAAACATTCTTTCAGTATATGTACGAGCTTCATTCAAGCGTGGGAAAAGCGTCGGCAATCCCGTAAGCACGAGTATAAATTTAACTTTGTGATGGGAGCGCTGGAGTGATGCGAAGACATCGAGCAAAACAGACAGCGGAATTTCTTTATCAGCTGCATGATCTGCGAGGTTTTGAGCTTCGTCATATGCAAATACGATTCCATTAATATTTGTTCTTTCAAGCATAATGCGCGCCTGAGAAAGAACCGCCTTTAATTTATCATCCGTAAGCCCGGGTGTTGTCTCATAAATATTCCATAGATCATCAAAAGAGATTGGTGCTGACTTTTTCTCCATTTCCTTCGTAAAACCGAATGGCAGCGTTTGGCTGTACTTCATCACTATGGGCCCTAATAAAAGTGATAGGTCGGTCACAAGACGCTTTGAAATTCGATCTTCGGTAAGGCTCGCCGACTCTGACAGATCATTTCCGGTCCAAAGCCAGTCCTTGGCTTGCGCGATTGGTTTCAGATTATCTAGCAGGACGGTTTTTCCGACACCTCGCAAACCTGTGATAATCACATTTCTCAAGACTGGCGATTGATCCAATGTCCTGGTGAATCGATCTTGTTCTTGCGATCTTCCGGCAAGGTAGAGGGGTCTCTGACCTGCTCCTGGGCGAAAGGGATTTAAGGCTATGCTGTTCATGAATTAGCCCTCGGAAATTTAGTGCATGTTATATAGATCTATAAATTTAGTCAATAAGCTAAATATCTCCAATTTTGAAATGGCAAATAAACCTACCAGTTTCGGTTGACAGAATGCGCCAGGGTCGAGCCAAGGGCCGAGCGTATTAACGCATCATTGTCGAGTCAGCGGAAATCCCACAGCCGCACTTTACCATTGGCATACATGTTCAGTTATTTCCGTCCAACACAATGGTATTTGAATACAAACCAAGCCGCTAATCTGTGCGAACCGCCTCTCACCTATATCGCCATAGGCAAGCTTGGTGTATTTACTCCCCCGCCCCGAACGCATTCGCAAGATGCCGCGGCAGCTTGCCGGGGGCAATGAGGATCACGTCGAAGCGCATGTCGAAGCCGTTGAAATCGGGATTCTGCATCAACCAGCCCTCGGCGGCGCGGACGAGCCGGCGGCGCTTTACCGTCGTCACCGACCAGGCGCCCTCGTCGAGCGTCGGCCGCGCCCGCACCTCGACGAAGACGATTGTGCGGCCGCGCCGGGCAATCAGGTCGATCTCGCCGCCCGGTCCGCGATAGCGCCGCTGCAGCACACGATAGCCCTTGGCGCGCAGGAGCGCGGCGGCGGTCCATTCCGCGGCGTGGCCGCGGCGCTCGGCGGCGCGGCGCTCGGCGGGCCCGCGCGCGGTCATTTGGTTTCACCGCGCAATTCAAGCGCCCGCGCATAGACGGTCTTGCGGGCAAGGCCGGTCATCGCCGCGATTTCGGCGACCGCGTCCTTCAGCGAGGTCCGTGACAAAGCCGCCGTCAACAGCGCATCGAGGTCAAATTCCAGCCCTTCGCCGGGCGCCGGCGGGGCAATCACGATGACGATCTCGCCTTTCGGCGGCGGCGCCTCCGCAATCGCGGCGGCCAGCTCGCCGAGCGTACCGCGGCGCACCTCCTCATAGCGTTTCGTCAGTTCGCGGGCGATTGCAGCGGTCCGATCGGGCCCCAGCGCATCGGCAAGATCGTTGAGCGCACCGGTAAGCCGTTGCGGCGACTCGTATAGAATCAGCGTCGCCTCGACATCGGCATAGCGGGCGATGCGCTGCCTGCGGGCGCCCGACTTGGCCGGCAAAAACCCGAGAAACAGGAACGCATCGCTCGGCAGGCCGGAGACGACGAGAGCGGCGAGCGCCGCCGACGCCCCCGGAACCGGGACGACGGCAATGCCGGCGTCGAGCGCGGCGGCGACCAGCCTGTATCCCGGATCGGAGACAAGCGGCGTGCCGGCATCCGACACCAGCGCCACCGACCGGCCGCTTACGAGTTCGGCGAGGAGGCGCGGGCGCACCTTCGCCGCGTTGTGCTCGTGATAGGAAAGCCGTCTTGTGCGGATGCCGTAGCGGTCGAGCAGCGTCCGGGTCACCCGCGTGTCCTCGCAGGCAATGAGGTCGGCGGCGGCGAGCACTTCGAGCGCTCGGAGCGTAATGTCGCGCAGATTGCCGATCGGCGTTGCGACGATATAGAGCCCGGGATCGAGCGGCGGCGCCTCGAACCGTTCCGCGGAAATCGCAAAGCCGCGCGCCGGGGACACGTCCCGGTAACCTTCACGATCCCTTAATTCCTTCTTTTGCATCATGCTATCGTGTCGGGTAATGTCGCCGGCGTCGAGAGCGGGAGGGAGATTCCCGGGCCGATTTCGGCGGAACAGCGCGGGCGGGTGCGGACAAAAAATCGGCACGATTGGGCGCCATTCAGAGACGGCGCCGGTGTCGGACAGGGCCGTTGCTTGGGTTTTGCGACCGTTTTAGGCCGGTGGAATGATCGCGGAATGCGGCGGCACGGACCGCCGAAAGCGGCGAGGTGACGGGAGGCCTCCGGTGTCAGATCGGATCGAACGGGTGGGAAATTCGGCTTCCGGACAAGTGGCGTCGCGCGGACGCCGCATGATGCTGATTGCGATCGGCCTGGCCGGCCTCGCCGCAATCGGCTGTACGCCGTCCTATTTCGGCGGTCCCGGTTTCAGCGGCGGCCGCGGCCCGGAACCGCCCCAGCCGGTCGGCGAGGTGCTCGGCGGCGGCGAGGTCAAGGTCGCGCTGCTCTTGCCGCTGTCGGCCAGCGGCAACGCCGCGTCGCTGGCGGCCGCCTACCGCAACACCGCCGAACTCGCCATCACCGATCTGTCGACCCCGAACATCCAGTTGATCGTCAAGGATTCGCAGGGCACCAGCGAGGGCGCGACCGCCGCCGCCAGCCAGGCGGTGGCCGAGGGCGCGGAACTGATCCTCGGCCCGGTGTTCTCGCATGAGGTCGCCGCCGCCGGCACCGCGGCGCGCCAGGCCGGCGTGCCGGTGATCGGATTTTCCTCCGACGTCGCCGCCGCTTCGCGCGGCACCTATCTGATGAGCTTCCTGCCGCGTTCCGACGTGGCCCGCATCATCGCCTACGCCGCGTCGCAGGGACGGCGGTCGTTCGCCGCCATTCTGCCGGCCAACGCCTATGGCGCCGTCGTCGAAGCCGAACTGCAGCAGGCGGTCGCCCGCCATGGCGGCCGCATCCTGTCGATCGAACGCTACGGGGCGGAGAATTCCGTCGACCAGGCGGTGGCTTCGGTCTCCGCGGTCGCCGCCGGCGCCAATCCGCAGGTCGACGCAATCCTGGTGCCGGACGGCGGCAACGCCTCGGCCATCGGCGCCAAGCTCGCCGGCGCCGGGGTATCACGGACAAAGGTCAAGCTTTTGGGTTCGGGCCAATGGGCCAATGCGGCGCGGGGAGCGGCGCTCGACGGCGGCTGGTATCCGGCGCCCGATGCGGCCGGCTACGAAGCCTTTTCCGGGCGCTATCGCACGGCTTACGGTTCGGCGCCGATCCGGATTTCCAGCAACGCCTATGACGCTGTGATCCTGGCGGCGGCGCTCGCCCGCGGCGGCGGCGTCCAGCGCTATACCGACGCGATCCTGACCAATCCGAACGGATTTTCGGGGATCGACGGCATCTTCCGCTTCCGCACCGACGGCACCAATGACCGCGGCCTTGCGGTCTATGAGGTCAGCGGCGGCAGCGGCCGGCTCGTCGCGCCGGCGCCGAACTCGTTCGCCGGCTCAAGCTAGAGCCTGCCCCGTCGCTGTTCGGTTCGATAGACGCCGGCGCGTGGTCCGGATTGCCTTCAACGCCTCGCCGTGACGATGTGGACGTTTTCGGCGTTTCGACAACGCTCTGATTAATTTATACTTTCGGCGCCGCCAATGGTTCCCCGCTTTCGCGGGGAAGGTGGAGATTGGTGATCTCTGAAGTTCCACGATACACCGTCCCCGCGGAAGCGGGGACCCATTGCCCCGCTCAACACGGTATGCCGGCAGCGGGTCTGGTCGCAAGAGCAAGAGGCTCTGGCGCCTATCCAATAAGGCGACGACCGGCGTCAGGCCGCAAGATCGGCAATCACCGCATCGAGCACCGCAGCACCCGCCGCGGTCGTGCGCAGGCGGCCGTCAGGTGCCGTCTCGATCAGGCCAGCGGCGATAAGCGCATCGCGGCGGGCCGGCTTAAGCGCCCGCCCCGAAAGCCGCTCAAAGCGGGCCGGATCGATCCCTTCGGCAAGGCGTAGCCCCATCAGCAGGAGTTCGTCGCCGGCGGCCTCGCAGCCGAGGCGTTCGTCAACGACCAGGCCGTGGCCGCGCTTCTCGACCGCCGCACACCAGGCCTCCGGCATCGGTTCAGCGGCAAGCGCCTGGCGGCGGCCGCCCGCCTCCAGCCGGCCATGGGCGCCGGCGCCGATGCCGAGATATTCGCCGTAGCGCCAGCAAAGCAGATTGTGCCGGCATTCGGCGCCGGGCCGGGCGTGGTTGGAGATCTCATAGGCCGGCAGACCCGCATCCGCGGTGATCTCGCGCGTCGCTTCGAAGAAATCGGCGGCAAGGTCGGCCTCCGGCGGAACCAGTCTGCCCGCCTCATGCAGGGCGGCAAAGGGCGTCCCCGCCTCGATCGTGAGCTGGTAGAGCGAGAGGTGATCGGCGGCAAGATCGATCGCTTCGCGCAGCTCGCTTTCCCAGCCGGCCAGGGTCTGGTCGGGCCGGGTATAGATGAGGTCGAGCGAGAACCGGTCGAAAGTGTTCCGCGCCATGTCGGCCGCGGCCCGCGCCTCGCGCGCGCTGTGCAGGCGCCCGAGCCGCTCAAGCGCCGCATCGTCAAGCGCCTGGACGCCGAGCGACAGGCGATTGACCCCGGCTTCAGCGTAGCCGGCGAAGCGGCCGGCATCGGCGCTCGTTGGATTGGCCTCCAGCGTGACCTCGACGTCATCGGCGATCCTCCAATGCCCGGCGATCGCATCGAGGATGGCACCGACCGTCCGCGGCGGCATCAGCGACGGGGTGCCGCCGCCGAAAAACACGGTGTCGACGGAGCGCCCCGGCGCGCGGCCGGCGAGCGTTGCCAGTTCCCGCAGATAGGCGGTGCGGAACCGGTCCTCATCGATGCCGCCAGGACGGACATGGGAGTTGAAATCGCAATAGGGGCATTTGGCGGCGCAGAACGGCCAGTGGACGTAGATGCCGAAATGCGGGCCTTCAGGCGGGCGGACCAAGGCAGGCCTCGGCGAATTTGGCGAACGCCCGGGCGCGATGGGAGAGCCCGGCCGCTTTGCCGGGGGTCCAGCCGTGCTTCTCCTCGGCCGACATCTCGCCAAAGGTGCGGTCATGGCCGTCGGGCCGGAACACCGGGTCGTAGCCGAAGCCCCTGTCGCCGCGCGGCGGCCATACCATTTCGCCCTCGACCTCGCCGCGGAAGGTCTTAACGTCGCCGCCCGGCCGGGCAAGGGCGATAACGGCGACGAAGCGGGCGCGGCGGGCTTCCGGCGCGGTCGCGCCGGCCTGCTGCAGATGTTCCTCGACATTGCGCATGGCGCGGGCGAAATCGCGCTCCGGTCCGGCCCAGCGGGCGGAATGGATGCCGGGGGCGCCGTCAAGGGCATCGACGCTCAGTCCGGAATCGTCGGCGAGTGCTGGCAGGCCGCTGGCCCTAGCTGCGGCGACCGCCTTGAGGCAGGCATTCTCCTCAAACGTCGTGCCGGTCTCCTCGGGTTCGTCGAGGCCGAGTTCGGAAGCCGCGCGTGCCGTCAGCCCGAACGGCGCCAGCAATTCGCCGATCTCCCGCACCTTGCCCTCATTGTGGCTGGCGACGACGAGTTCGGCGCCGCGGCCGAAACGGTGCGCGGTATTGGCAGCGCTCACAGGATCGCCATTTTCTGCAGATCGACGAGATGGGCGATGCCGGCGCGCGCCAGTGCGGCCAGTTCGTCGAACTCTTCCTGCGAGAACGGCTCGCCCTCGGCGGTGCCCTGGATCTCGACGATGCCGCCGGCCCCGGTCATGACGAAATTGGCGTCGGTCCCGGCTTCCGAATCCTCCGCATAGTCGAGGTCGAGCACCGCAGCACCGCCATGGATGCCGCAGGATATCGCCGCAACGTGATCCTTGATCGGGCTCGCGTCGAGCATTTCGCGGGCCAGCATCCACTGCACGCAGTCGTGCAGCGCGATCCAGGCGCCGGTGATCGAGGCGGTGCGGGTGCCGCCATCGGCCTGCAGCACGTCGCAGTCGACGATGATCTGGCGCTCGCCGAGCGCCACCAAATCGACGACGGCGCGCAGCGAGCGGCCGATCAGCCGCTGGATTTCAAGGGTGCGGCCGGATTGCTTGCCGGCGGCGGCCTCGCGGCGCATGCGCTCGCCGGTGGCGCGCGGCAGCATGCCGTATTCGGCGGTCACCCAGCCGCGGCCGCCGCCGCGCAGCCAGGGCGGCACGCGCTCTTCGAGACTTGCCGCGCACAGCACGTGGGTGTCGCCGAAGCGCACCAGACAGGACCCTTCCGCGTGCTTGGCAAAGCCGCGGTCGAGGGTGACCGGGCGCATTTCATCGGGCGCTCGCTTCGACGGCCGCATCCTCATCTCCATTGCCGCTGCCGGGATCACGGCCCGGCGTCGGCCCGCTTGTAGCCCCGCGGCGAGGCGCAGGTAAAGCCCCGCTTGAAGTAAAGGCGTTCAGACGACATCTTTATCGTGATCTCTTGATTGTGACGCCGCGGTTCAGACCAGCGGCGGCAAGGAGCGGGACGTGACGATATCCGACACAGGGCAGACAAGCGCGCTTCCCGGCGGCCTGACCCTGCTCGACGAACGCTCCCGGGAAATCTTCCGGAAGATCGTCGAAGCCTATCTGGAGACCGGGGAGCCGGTCGGATCGCGCAATATCAGCCGGATGCTGCCGATGGCGCTGTCGCCGGCCTCGGTGCGCAACGTCATGTCCGATCTGGAGGCGCTCAACCTGATCTTTGCGCCGCACACCAGCGCCGGGCGGCTGCCGACCGAGCTGGGCTTGCGCTTTTTCGTCGACGCGCTCTTGGAGATCGGCGACCTCGGCACCGAGGAACGGCGCGCGATCGAGGCGCAGGTGCGCGCCGCCTCGGCCGACAAGACGCTCGAAGGCGTGCTCGAAGAGGCAAGCCGCACGCTCTCCGGCCTGTCGCGCTGCGCCGGCGTCGTCATGACGCCGAAAAGCGATGTCCGGCTGAAGCACATCGAATTCGTCCGGCTCGAGCCGCTGAAGGCGCTGGTCGTGCTCGTCGGCCAGGACGGCTCGGTCGAGAACCGCATTATCGACCTGCCGGCCGGGCTGCCGAGCTCGGCGCTCGCCGAAGCCTCGAACTTCCTCAACGCCCATGTCCGCGGCAGCACCCTGGCCGAAGGCCAGGCCAGGCTCGACCAGTTGCTGTCGGCGCAGCAGGCCGAACTCGACCGGCTGACCGGCAAGGTGGTCGAGGCCGGGCTGGCGAGCTGGTCCGGCGCCGAGGGGGACCGGCCGAACACGCTGATCGTGCGCGGCCGCGCCAATCTGCTCGACGACCTCAAGGCGGCCGAGGATCTGGAGCGGATCCGGCTCCTGATCGACGATCTCGACAGCAAGCGCGAATTGATCCAGCTCCTGGGCCTGGCCGAGAAGGGCAATGGCGTGCGCATCTTCATCGGCTCGGAGAACAAGCTTTTTTCGCTTTCGGGATCGTCGCTGGTGATGGCGCCCTATCGCGACGAGGCGCAAAAGATCGTCGGTGTCGTCGGCGTCATCGGGCCGACGCGGCTCAACTATGCCCGCGTTGTGCCCATGGTCGACTACACCGCAAAGGTCATCAGCCGGTTGATCAGTTGAGTGCAGGGACCGGCCGATTGCGGCTTTTGGACGTTCACCTCCACGTGGAGATTGTCACCAAACGTTCGAAAACTTATGATTTGACCATGCGCGGCGGATTCTGCTCATCGGCGTGATTCGCCACTAGGAGGCTGGGTGCGGCTGCCGGTCCGCACCGATTGATCAGCGAAAACAACAAGAAGAACTCATTTAGGGGATCGCAGTGCCCGGGATCGTGAAGCGCGCAGGCCGATTCGGACCGAAGGGCATCGTGCGCAAATTCGTGCCCCTGGCACGCAATGAGAACACCCGCCCGCGATTTGCGCCGATGCGTTTCCTGCCGTTCCGGCGGCGGACGGAGCCGATCGTGCTTGGCCGGCTCGGGTCGATGGAGGTGCGGATCGCCCGCACCGCCGGCGAGATCCGCAAGGCCCAGAACCTGCGCTATCACGTCTTCTACGAGGAAATGTCGGCGATCCCCGACGCCACCGCGATGACCCTGCGCCGCGACGTCGACGAATATGACGCGATCTGCGACCATTTGCTGGTGATCGATCACGACGCGGCGGCAAAGGGATTTGCCCGGCGCATGCCGAAAGTGGTGGGCACCTACCGGCTGCTGCGCCAGGACGTGGCGGAGCTGAATTCCGGCTTCTATACCGCCGGCGAGTTCGACATCGGCAGCCTGACGGCGCGCAAGCCCGAGCTCAATTTCCTCGAACTCGGCCGCTCCTGCGTGCTCAAGCCTTATCGCGACAAGCGCACCATCGACCTTTTGTGGCAGGGCATATGGTCTTACTTACAGATGTACAGCATCGACGTCATGGTCGGCTGCGCCAGCCTTGAGGGCACCGACCCGAACCGGCTGGCGCTGCCGCTGTCCTATCTGCACCACCATATCGGCTGCCCGCCGGAATGGTCGGTCAAGGCCCTGCCGGAGCGCTTTGTCGACATGGACCGTATGGCCAAGGCGGAAATCTCGCCCAAGGAAGCGCTGCGGGCGCTGCCGCCGCTGGTCAAGGGCTATCTGCGGCTCGGCGCCTTTATCGGCGACGGCGCCGTCATCGACCATCAGTTCGGCACGACGGATGTGCTGATTATCCTGCCGGTCTCAAATCTCAGCGAGCGTTACGTCAGCCACTACAGGAACGGCGCGCGCGGCAGTCAGCCGCCGACATCATAAGCCGCCAGCGCCGCCATATTGACCAAATCGGCGTCGCGCGCCCCGAGCGAGACGATCTGCACGGATTTCTCCAGGCCGACCAGCAGCGGGCCGATCACCGTCGCCCCGCCCAGTTCCTGCAGCATCTTGGTGGCGATCGACGCGGAGTGGAACGCCGGCATGATCAGCACGTTGGCCGGACCCGACAGGCGGCAGAACGGATAAAGCGCCATCGCCTCGAGGCTGAGCGCCACGTCTGCGGCCATTTCGCCGTCATATTCGAAATCGACACGGCGCTTGTCGAGGATCTGCACCGCCTCGCGGACCCGATCGGCACGCTCGCCTTCCGGGTGGCCGAAGGTCGAATAGGCGAGCATCGCCACCCGCGGCTCATAGCCGAGGCGGCGGGCGACGCCGGCGGCCTCCTCGGCAATATCGGCGAGTTCCTCCGCGTCCGGCATGTCGTGGACCGTGGTGTCGGCGACGATGACGTTGCCGCCGCGGGTCAGCACGACGGAGGCGCCGATCATGCGGTGGCCGGGCCGGGGATCGATGATGCGGCGGACGTCTTCGAGCGCGACCGAATAGTTGCGGGTGACGCCGGTGACCATGGCGTCGGCATCGCCCATCGCCACCATCGCGGCGGCGAAATGGTTGCGGTCATTGTTGATCAGCCGCAGGCAGTCGCGGAACAGATAGCCGCGGCGCTGCACCCTTGCATAGAGGAATTCGGCATATTCGTAAGCGCGCTTGGTGAAGCGGGCATTGACGACCTCGATACCGTCGCGCAGCTCGATGCCGGCGAGCGCCGCGGTGCCATGCACCTCGTCCTCGCGGCCGACCAGGATGGCGGTGCCGAGGCCCTGGTTGACGAAGCTGACGGCGGCGCGGATCACCTGCTCCTCCTCGCCCTCGGCGAAGACGACCCGGCGCGGATTGCGGCGCACCTTCTCGAAAATGCGCTGCAGGGTGCCGGCGATCGGGTCGCGGCGGGCCGAAAGCTGGGTCCGGTAGCCCTCGATATCGACAATCGGCCGGCGGGCGACGCCGGTGTCCATCGCGGCTTGCGCGACCGCCGGCGGGATCGCCGAGATCAGCCGCGGATCAAACGGGACGGGGATGATGTAGCCGGGACCGAATTTCGGCCGCTGGCCCTGATAGGCGGACGCCACCTCGTCGGGAACGTCCTCGCGGGCGAGGCTGGCGAGCGCCTCGGCCGCGGCGATCTTCATCTCGTCATTGATGGTGGTGGCGCGCACGTCGAGCGCGCCGCGGAAGATGTAGGGAAAGCCGAGAACGTTGTTGACCTGGTTGGGATAATCGGACCGCCCGGTGGCGATGATCGCATCGTCGCGCACCTCGGCCACCTCCTCCGGGGTGATCTCCGGATCCGGATTGGCCATGGCGAAAATGATCGGATCGGACGCCATCGACGCGACCATTTCCGGGGTCAGCGCGCCCTTCTGGCTGAGCCCGAAAAAGACGTCGGCGCCTTCCACCGCCTCGGCCAGCGTGCGCGCCGGCGTGTCGGCGGCGTGTGCCGATTTCCACTGGTTCATGCCGTCTTCGCGGCCTTTATAGATCGGGCCCTTGGTGTCGCAGAGAACGACGTTGTCGTGACGGAAGCCCATCGCCTTGATCAGTTCGACGCAGGCAATGCCGGCGGCGCCGGCACCGTTGCACACCAGCGTCGTCTCGGAGATGTCGCGGCCGGTCAGGTGCAGCGCGTTGATAAGGCCGGCAGCGGCAATGATCGCGGTGCCGTGCTGGTCGTCGTGGAAGACCGGGATATCCATTTCCTCGCGCAGCCGCTGCTCGATGATGAAGCAGTCGGGCGCCTTGATGTCCTCCAGATTGATGCCGCCGAAGGACGGCCCGAGATGGCGGACGGCGCCGATAAAGGCGTCGACGTCGCCGGTGTCGACCTCCAGATCGATGGAATCGATGTCGGCGAAGCGCTTGAACAGCACCGCCTTGCCTTCCATGACCGGTTTCGAAGCCAGCGCGCCGAGATTGCCGAGGCCCAGAATGGCGCTACCGTTGGAAATCACGGCGACGAGATTGCCCCTGGCGGTGTAGTCGAAGGCGCGGCTCGGATCGTTGGCGATGGCGCGGACCGGCACGGCGACGCCCGGCGAATAGGCGAGCGACAGGTCGCGCTGGGTCGCCATCGGCTTGGTCGGCACGATCTCCAGCTTGCCGGGACGCCCCTCCTGGTGGAATTGCAGGGCTTCCTGATCGGTGACGACCGGCCGTCCGCGTGGAGTTTTCTCGCTTTTCTTATCGTCCATATCGTTCTGCAAATCCGGTTGCGGGCGGGCCGCGGCGCGCCGTCTTTATCGAAAAGTCGCGCGAACCTATTCCGTTTCGCCGACCGATGACAAGCGGGCGTTGGCGCACCGCTTCGATAAGGCTACCCGCCGCGACAAGTGAAATCCCATCGTCGATCTGCTAGCGTCCCGGCCATGAACGAAACTGCCGCATCCTCCGGCGCCGAAGCGCGCGTTTCCCCCGCCCAGGGCGGCAAGGTCACGCCGATGATGGAGCAGTATATCGAGATCAAGGCGGCCAATCCCGACTGCCTGCTGTTCTACCGCATGGGCGATTTCTACGAGCTCTTCTTCGAGGACGCGGAAGTCGCGTCGCGGGCGCTCGGCATTACGCTGACCAAGCGCGGCAAGCATCTCGGCGACGACATCCCCATGTGCGGCGTGCCGGTGCACGCGGCCGAGGAATATCTGCACCGGCTGATCGCGCTCGGCCACCGCGTCGCGGTCTGCGAGCAGACCGAGGACCCGGCCGAGGCCAGGAAGCGCGGCGCCAAGGCGGTCGTCCGCCGCGACGTCAAGCGGCTGGTGACGCCGGGCACGCTGACCGAGGACACCCTGCTCGACGCCGGGCGCAGCAATTATCTGGCGGCGCTCGCCCGGCTCGGCGCCGCCGACGATCCGTCCGCCGCCTTCGCGCTCGCCTGGATCGACATCTCCACCGGCGCCTTCCGGGTCGCCGAAACCGGCCTTACACGGTTCGCCAGCGACATCGCCCGGATCGAGCCGAGCGAGATCATCCTTCCCGAGACGCTCTATGAAGACCGTGATCTGTCGGGACGCATCGATAGCGGCCGTTCGGCGCTGACGCCGGTGCCGCGCGCCTATTTCGACGGCGCGACGGCGGAAAAGCGGCTGACCGACTATTTCGGCATCGCCTCGCTCGATGCCTATGGCGCGTTTTCGCGCGTCGAACTCTCGGCGGCTGCCGCCGCGCTCGCCTATGTGGAGCGGACCCAGCTCGGCGAGCGGCCGCCGCTCGATCCGCCGCGGCGCGAGGAGAGCGGCGAGGCGATGGCGATCGATGCCGCGACCAGGACCAATCTGGAGCTGGCCCGCAGCCTTTCCGGCGACCGCCGCGGCAGTCTGCTGCACGCCGTCGACCGCACCGTCACCGGGGCCGGGGCGCGGCTGCTCGGCGAAAGGCTGTCGAGCCCGCTGACCGATCCCGAGAAAATCGAGGCGCGGCTCGACGCGGTCGAAGCACTGATCGGCGACCGGCCGCTGTGCGAGGATGTGCGCGCCGCACTCGCGGCTGCACCCGACATGGCGCGGGCGCTGGCCCGGCTGGCGCTCAACCGCGGCGGGCCGCGCGATCTCGGCGCCATCCGCGCCGGCATTGAGGCGGCGGCGACAATCGCCGAACGGCTCGCGGCCGGGCGCGCCGTGCCGGCGGCCGAACTCGAAGCGACGAAGGAGACGCTCGCCGCCCTGCCCCAGGACCTCTTCGCCCATCTCTGCGCCGCGCTCACCGATGACCTGCCGGTGTCGCGCCGCGA
Organism: Rhodobiaceae bacterium; assembly: GCA_028278505.1. GTDB lineage: Bacteria > Pseudomonadota > Alphaproteobacteria > Rhizobiales > JAKPQE01 > JANQEG01. The sequence goes on along the minus strand of JANQEG010000023.1, from coordinate 8,741 downwards.
CGGCGGCTTCGTCGCCGCCGGCTACGATGCCGGGCTCGACGAGGCGCTGAGCCTGCGCGACGAGAGCCGGCGGGTGATCGCCGGGCTACAGGCCGACTACGCCGCCGACACCGGCGTCAAGGCGCTGAAGATCCGCTACAACAACGTGCTCGGCTATTTCGTCGAGGTCTCGTCTAACCACGCCGACAAGTTTTTATCGGCGCCGCTGAACGGCCGCTTCATCCATCGCCAGACGACGGCGAACGCGGTCCGCTTCACCACCACCGAACTCGCCGAACTGGAATCGAAGATTGCCTCGGCCGGCGAGCGGGCGCTAGCGATCGAGGCCGGCATCTTCGATGTGCTGCAGGCCGAAGTCCTCGGCCATGCCGGAGCGATCAAGGCCGGGGCGCGGGCGCTCGCCGGGCTCGACGTGGCGGCCGGCTTCGCCACCCTTGCCGAGGAGCGCATCTATTGCCGGCCGCGCATCGACCGCTCGACCGCCTTTCTCGTCAACGGCGGCCGCCATCCGGTCGTCGAGCAGGTGCTGGCCGCGTCAGCCGCCGATCCGTTCGTCGCCAATGATTGCGACCTCGGCCCCGGCGAGGGCGAGAGCGTCGGTCGCATCTGGCTTCTCACCGGGCCGAACATGTCGGGCAAATCCACCTTCCTGCGCCAGAACGCGCTGATCGCCGTGCTCGCCCAGGCCGGCGCCTTCGTGCCGGCGCGGAGCGCCCATATCGGCGTCGTCGACCGGCTTTTCTCCCGGGTCGGCGCGTCCGACGACCTGGCCCGCGGCCGCTCCACCTTCATGGTCGAGATGATCGAGACCGCGGCGATCCTCAACCAGGCCGGCGAGCATTCGCTGGTCATTCTCGACGAGATCGGCCGCGGCACGGCGACCTATGACGGGCTGTCGATCGCCTGGGCGGCGATCGAGCATCTGCACGAGATCAACCGGACCCGCGCGCTTTTCGCCACCCATTATCACGAGCTGACGGTGCTGGCGCAGAAGCTCACCCGGATCCACAACGCCACCGTCAAAGTCAAGGAATGGAAGGGCGACGTGGTGTTCCTGCACGAGATCGCGCCGGGCGCGGCCGACCGCTCCTACGGCATCCAGGTGGCGCGGCTCGCCGGCCTGCCGGCGGCGGTGATCGCGCGCGCCCGCGAGGTGCTGGAACGGCTCGAAGACCAGGAGCTGAAGCGGCCGGGCGATGCGCTGATCGACGATCTGCCGCTGTTTTCCGCCGCGCGTTCGGCGGCGCCTGCAAAACCCTCGGAAAGCGCGACGCTCACGCGGCTCGACGCGATCGCGCCGGACGAGCTGGCGCCGCGCCAGGCGCTCGAGGCGCTTTACGAGTTGAAGGCGGTGCGCAGCGCCGAACGCGACGGCGATTGATGGTGGCCGGGTGCCTGAAATCGCATTACCTGCTATGACAAAGTTCGCCGACGCCCCTTGCGGCGTCGGCTAGAGCAAAATGCGAAAAGATCGAATCGTGCATTTTGCTCTAATTTATTGTGGAGCATCGGGTTTTTCCGAAAACCGGTTCCCACTTTTCGGCCCGATGCTCTAGGCCATTGCTATGCGGACGTTCCGATGACCAAAAAACAGCCGCTCGCCTCGCACCAGATCGACGTCGACGCCGTCGTCGCGGACTATGGCGCGCGCGCCGCCGCCGGCGAGAACGAATACGATCTGCGCAACGACCTGTTCCTGCATCTCAAAGAGATGCATCACAGCGCGCGGACCGAAATCGAAAGCCTGCTCGTTGCCGAGGGCGCCGGCACGCGATGCGCGCAGCGGCTGTCGCGGCTGCAGGACGACATTGTCCAGGTAATCTGCGGCTTTGCCGCAAACCACGTCTATCACGCCGTCAACCCGTCGACGGCGGAGCGGATCGCAGTCGTCGCCGTCGGCGGCTATGGCCGCGGCACGCTGGCGCCGGGATCCGACGTCGATCTTCTGTTCCTGCTGCCCTACAAGCAGACGCCGTGGGGCGAGAGCGTGGTGGAGTACATCCTCTACATGCTCTGGGATCTCGGCTTGAAGGTCGGCCACGCCACCCGCAGCGTCGACGAATGCGTGCGCCTGTCGCGCAACGACATGACGATCCGCACCGCCATGCTGGAGACCCGCTATATCTGCGGCGACCGGTCCTTGTTCGACGAGGCGGTCAGGCGCTTCGACGAAGAGGTGGTGAAATCCACCGGCCCGGAATTCATCGCCGCCAAGCTCGGCGAACGCGACGACCGCCACAAACGGCAGGGCGCCTCGCGCTATCTGGTGGAGCCCAACGTCAAGGAGGGCAAGGGGGGCCTGCGCGATCTCCACACCCTCTACTGGATCGGCAAATATTTCTATCGGACGAGCGACGCCGGCGAGCTGATCAAGGCCGGCGTGTTCTCGCGCCGGGAATACGCCCTCTTCCGCAAATGCGAGGACTTTTTGTGGGCGGTGCGGTGCCATCTTCACTTCATGACCGGCCGCGCCGAGGAGCGACTGACCTTCGACCTGCAGCCGGAGATGGCGCGCCGGCTCGGCTATACGGCGCATCCGGGGCTGAAGGATGTCGAGCGCTTCATGAAGCACTACTTCCTGGTCGCCAAGGATGTCGGTGACCTCACCCGGATTTTCTGCGCCGCGCTGGAGCACCAGCACGCCAAGCCGGCGCCGATGCTGAACCGCCTGCTCGCCTCGGTCAGCCGCCGCCGCAGCCGCAAGCTGAGCGGCTCGACGGATTTCCTCGTCGACCATGACCGCATCACCGTGGTCGACGACGAGGTGTTCAAGCGCGATCCGGTCAATCTCCTGCGCATCTTTGAGCTCGCCGACCGCAACGATCTCGCCTTCCATCCGGACGTGCTGCGGCTGATCACGAGGTCGCTGCGGCTGGTCAATGCCGACTTGCGCGAAAACCCCGAAGCGAACCGCATCTTCGTCGACATCCTGACCTCGCCGAACGAGCCCGAAGCGGTGCTGCGGCTGATGAACGAGACCGGCGTTCTCGGCCGCTTCATCCTCGATTTCGGCAAGATCGTGGCGATGATGCAGTTCAACATGTATCACCACTACACCGTCGACGAGCATCTCCTGCGCTCGGTCGGCATCCTCGCTGAGATCGACCGCGGCAAGCTCGGCGACGATCACCCGCTCGCGCACGAGCTGATCGGCTCCATCGAGAGCCGCAAGGTGCTCTATCTGGCGGTGCTGCTGCACGATATCGCCAAGGGACGGCCGGAGGACCATTCGATCGTCGGCGCCCGCATCGCAAGGCGGCTCGGCAAGCGCCTCGGCTTCACGCCGGCCGAGACCGAGACCACGGCCTGGCTCGTCGAACACCATCTGACGATGAGCGTCTACGCCCAGTCGCGCGACCTCAACGACCTCCAGACGATCCGCGATTTCGCCAGGATCGTGCAGGATCTGGAGCGGCTGAAAATGCTGCTGATCCTCACCGTCGCCGACATCCGCGCCGTCGGCCCGGGGGTGTGGAACGGCTGGAAGGGACAGCTCCTGCGCACGCTCTACTACGAGGCCGAGCCGATCCTTGCCGGCGGCCACACCGCGGTCAGCCGCGCCCGGCGGGTCGAGGCGGCCAAGGCCGAATTCACCGCGGCGCTGTCGCGCTGGCCCGACGAGGTGCGCGAGCGCTGCCTCGCCCTGCACTATCCGGCCTATTGGCTGAGGGTCGACCTGCCGCGCAAGATCGAGCACGCCGCGCTCGTGCGCCGGGCCGACGAGGCCGGCGAGGAATTGGCCACGGACGTCCGGATTCACGACTTCGAAGGGGTGACGGAACTGACCGTGCTGGCGCCCGACCACGCGCGGCTGCTGGCGATCACCGCCGGGGCATGCGCGGCCGCCGGCGCCGACATCGTCGATGCCCAGATCTACACGACGACCGACGGGCGGGCGCTCGACGCCATCTTCATCCGCCGCGAGTTCGATAACGATGCCGACGAGTTCCGCCGCGCATCACGGGTCACGACGATGATCGAGCAGGTGCTGAGCGGCGAGGTTCAACTGACCGATATCGTCGCCCGCAAGCCGGCGCCGAAGCCGAAGACCCGCGCCTTCAAGATCGAGGGCCAGGTGGTCGTGACCAACGCCCGCTCCGACCTCTATACGGTGATCGAGGTGACCGGGCTCGACCGGCCGGGCCTGCTCTACGATCTGACGACGGAAATCTCGGCGCTCAAGCTCAATATCGCCTCGGCGCAGATCGTCACCTTCGGCGAACGCGCCGTCGACGTCTTCTACGTCACCGATCTGGTGGGGCGGAAACTGCCGATTCCCGGCCGCGACACCGAAATAAAGCAGCGCCTCGGCCAGGTGCTCAATCCGCCGCCGGCAAAGGCCGGTGCGGCGAAGCCGCCGCGCCGCGCGGCCGCGAGCGCCTGAGAGCGTTTCATTGAGCCTGCTGCGAAACTTCGCGACCGTCGGCGGCGCCACCCTGTCGTCGCGGGTGCTCGGCTTCGTCCGCGACGTGCTGATCGCGGCCGTGCTCGGCACCGGCGCCGTGGCCGACGCCTATTTCGTCGCCTTTCGCTTCCCCAATCTTTTTCGCCGGCTCTTTGCCGAAGGCGCGTTCAATTCCGCCTTCATCCCGCTGTTCGCCCGGGCGCTCGAAGGCGAGGGCCGCCGCGCGGCGCGTAAATTCGCCGAAGAAGCGCTCTCGGGCCTCGTCCTGGTGCTGCTTCTGGTGATCGCCGTCGCCGAGATCGCCATGCCGGTGCTGATGTACGTGCTCGCCCCCGGCTTCATCGCCGATGCCGGCAAGTTCGATCTCGCCGTGCTGCTGACCCGGATCGCCTTTCCCTATCTGCTGTTCGTCTCGGTGCTGGCGCTGCTGTCCGGCGTCCTCAACGGGCTCAGGCGGTTCGCCGCCGCCGCGTTCGCGCCGACGCTCCTGAACGTGGTGCTGATCGCCGCGCTGGTGGCAATCGAGGCGGCCGGGCTCGACGCTTCGCCGGACGCCGGGTTTTGGCTCTGCTGGGCAGTGCTTGTCGGCGGCATCGCCCAACTCGTCATGGTGATCATCGCGCTCAAGCGGACGGGCTTCCGGCTCGGCTTCCGGCGACCGCGGATGACGCCGGGAATGCGGCGCCTGGTCGAACTCGGCATTCCGGGCGTGATCTCCGGCGGCATCACCCAGATCAATATCCTCGTCGGCACCATGATCGCTTCGCTGCAGGCGGGTGCGGTCTCCTACCTCTACTATGCCGACCGCATCTACCAATTGCCGCTCGGCGTCGTCGGCATCGCCATCGGCGTGGTGCTGTTGCCGGAGCTCGCGCGGCGGCTGAAGGCCGGCGACATCGAGGCCGCCGAACGCCAGCAGAACCGCTCGCTCGAATTCGCCATGGTGCTGACGCTGCCGGCGGCGATCGCCCTGATGGTCATCGCCGGGCCGGTCATTCAGGTGCTGTTCGAGCGTGGCGCGTTCACCGCCGAGGACACGCGCGCCTCGGCCGCCGCCCTCGCCGGTTTCGGCCTCGGACTGCCGGCCTTCGTGTTGATCAAGGTGTTCTCGCCCGGATTTTTTGCCCGCGAGGACACGCGGACGCCGATGTACTTTGCCGCGGCCGGCGTTGCCGTGAACATCGCCGGCAGCCTCGCCCTCTTTCCCTTCTTCGGCCATGTCGGGATCGCGGTTGCGACCAGCCTCGCCGGCTGGGTCAATGCCGGACTGTTGTTTGCGACGCTGAGGCAGCGCGGCCAGTGGCGCTCGGATGCGGCGCTGCGGCGCCGGCTGCCGCGCATCCTCTTGGCCAGCGCCATCATGGGCAGCCTCGTCTATGGCCTCGCCGTTCTCGTCGCACCGATGTTTGCCGCCGGCAGCGCCTTTTCCGGTCAGGTGCTGGCGCTTGCCGGGATCATTGTGGCGGGAATGGCGGCGTTCTTCGCCATCGCCCAGGCGATCGGCGGCACCGACCTTGCCGTCATCCGCGACGCGCTGCGCCGCGGGTGATGCCGGCGCCGGCCGGAGGCGCGGCCAACGGGCTTGCGTCGCCCCGGCCGCTCGGCCATAACCCATTCCGCAATTCGTGAAGGAGGTTGGGAATGGCGGAATTCGAGCCGCGCGTATTCTCCGGGGTGCAGCCGACCGGCAATCTGCATCTGGGCAATTATCTCGGCGCGCTGGTGCGCTTCGTCGAGCTGCAGGACCGGTTCTCCTGCATCTACTGCGTCGTCGACCTGCATGCGATCACGCAAGCCGTCAACATCTGGGGCGGCCCGAGCGAGCTGACACGGGCGATCCGCGAGGTCACCGCCGCGTTCCTGGCGTCGGGCATCGATCCGCAAAAGCACATCGTCTTCAACCAGAGCCAGGTCGCCGAGCACGCCGAACTCGCCTGGGTGTTCAATTGCGTGGCGCGGATGGGCTGGCTCAACCGCATGACCCAGTTCAAGGAAAAGGCCGGCAAGAACCGCGAGAACGCCTCGGTGGGCCTGTTTGCCTATCCCAATCTGATGGCCGCCGACATCCTCGCCTACCGGGCGACGCACGTGCCGGTCGGCGAGGACCAGAAGCAGCATTTGGAACTGACCCGCGACATCGCCCAGAAGTTCAACATCGATTTCGCCGAGTCGATCGCCGAAAACGGCCATGGCGACGCCTTCTTTCCGCTGACCGAACCATTGATCACCGGCCCGGCGACGCGGGTGATGAGCCTGCGCGACGGCACAAAAAAAATGTCGAAATCGGACCCGTCCGATTACAGCCGCATCAATCTGACCGACGATGCCGATATGATCGCCCAGAAGATCCGCAAGGCGCGGACCGATCCCGAACCGCTGCCCGGCGAGGTGGACGGGCTGGAGCACCGGGCCGAGGCGGCGAACCTCGTCGGCATCTTCGCCGCGCTCGACGGCCGCACGCCGGCGGACGTGCTCGGCGAATATGGCGGCGGCCAGTTCTCCACCTTCAAGGTCGCGCTCGCCGAGCTGGCGACGACGAAGCTTGCGCCGATCAATGACGAGATGCGGCGCCTGCTCGCCGATCCGGGGCATATCGACAAGGTCCTCAATGACGGGGCGCAGCGGGCGCGCGCAATCGCCGCGCCGGTCATGGCCGCGGTCAAGGATATCGTTGGCCTCCGGCCGCATGGCGGCTAAAACTTTTCGGAGCCTTGCGGCCGCATCGCGGTCGCGGGGCGCAAAAAGCGGCATGAACCATGGTTACGCAACGTCGAAGTCATGAACCCGGCCACCGGCGCAAATTCATGGTCGTCATCGACGACACGCCGGAATGCCTGCGGGCGGCGGTCTATGCGGCGCGACGCGCCGAGCACACCGGCGGCACACTCTTGATGCTCCACGTGATCGCGCCGGGCGAGTTCCAGCACTGGCTCGGGGTCGAGGAAATCATGCGCGCCGAGGCGAAGGAGGCGGCGCAGGAGGCGTTCGCGCTGGCGACCGAGGCGGTCGAGGCCCATGCCGAGGTCAAGCCGGAACTGGTGATCCGCGAGGGCACACGGTCGGAGGAGATCCTCGCCCTGATCGACGAGGACGAGGACGTCGCCATCCTGGTGCTCGCCTCGGCACACGGCAAGGAGGGTCCGGGACCGCTGGTCTCCTCGATCGTCAGCGGCGGCGACTTCCCGATCCCGGTGACGATCGTGCCGGCATCGCTGAGCGACGCGGAAATCAACGCCCTCGCTTGAGCGCAACCGACGGTGAGGATTTGGACTTCCGACGCCCGAACACTATCTGATGGCGAAAGATCAAATGGCCGCCCGGCGTGAACGGCACGCGGGTGTGACGAGGATATCGAGACCCATGTTCATTCAGACCGAGACGACCCCCAATCCGGCAACGCTGAAATTCCTGCCCGGCCGGAGCGTGCTCGGCGGCGGCACGGTCGACTTTTCCGATTCGGATGCGGCCGCCGCTTCGCCGCTCGCCCGCCGCATCTTCGAGGTCGACGGCGTCGAAGGCGTCTTTCTGGGGCCGGATTTCATTTCCGTCACCAAGGGCGGAATCGAGTGGCAGCATCTGCGCCCGGCCGTGCTCGGCGCGATCATGGAGCATTTCCTGTCCGGCGCCCCGGTGATCGAGGGCGAAGCCGTCGACAGCGGCCATGACGAGGCGGCGTCGGGCGCCGACGGCGAGACCATCGCCACGATCAAGGAACTGCTCGACACAAGGGTGCGCCCGGCGGTCGCCCAGGACGGCGGCGACATCACCTTCCACGACTATCGCGACGGCGTCGTCTTCCTGCATATGCGCGGCGCCTGCGCCGGCTGCCCGTCATCGACGGCGACGCTGAAAAACGGCATCGAGAATCTGTTGAAACACTTCCTGCCGGAAGTCCGCGAGGTGCGGGCGGTGTGAGCGGGCGTCCATTGGCCGTGGCGGCAGAGCGATTGTCTATCGGTCCGATTGCCGGCGTAGTACCGAACCGAAATGGGCATTGGATTCCCGCTTTCGCGGGAAAGGTGGTTTTGGTTGGCATTTGGGCTTAATCAAGCACCTTCCCCGCGGAAGCGGAGAACCATTGGCGTCGCGGCGAATATGGGCGGATGCGGCGTTGTCCAAATCCTTTGAAGCCTCCGCATCGTCATTGCGAGGCGGCAATCCAGCACTGCGTTCGCCGACTTCCGGATCGCTTCGCGTTCGCTCGCGATGACGGTTCTTCGCATGCTTGACCCTCCCCCTTGTGGGGAGGGTGGACGGCGCGCGAGCCCCGGCCGGGTGGGGGGTGAACACTCCACCGGCCCAAGCCGCTGGCTTCGGGTTACGGCTAAAAGCCGGA